>NZ_JBHEEW010000004.1:180534-311013 GCF_041930185.1 Mycoplana ramosa
ATTCTTTTTTCAAGTGATGCATCAAAGCGGGCCGTCGAAGACGGTTCGACAACATGTCGGTTGCCGGTTCCTCGGGGAGCCAGCGGATGGCGCAGATTGCTGCGGCCGGGATCACGCCAGGGTTGGTCTTCTTGTCGATGTGGCGGCATCCGTCGTTGAAGTCCGTCGCTTCAAGGGCCGGCTATTCTTCTCTGCAGCGCTGACGGCGCATGGCGCGTGTGATTCTGCGCGCAAGGCGCGCCAGGCTGATCGTGAGGCAATCGCCGTGTCTGGCCCGCGGGCGGCACTGATGCCGGTGCCTTCGTCGACCGGCTCCTGATCTTCGTCAGCTTCCGTTCCTGCCCGGGCAGCGGGCCCGGCGAATTGTGCGCAATGATCGGGGTAATGCCGGACCAAAGCCTTGCGCGGGCGCGCTCACTGCGCTAACGACGTGCCGTTGCAACATACTTTCTCGGCTTGCGGTCATCAGGCAGGCGGCGCTCCTCCCGCGCCAGACGCAAGCAGGACGGACGACAATGACTGAACTTCTCGGATCCTACATCCCGATCGCCATCTTCATCGGCATAGCACTTGTGATCGGCATCGCGCTGCTCGTTGCGCCGTTCGCTGTCGCATACAAGGCGCCCGATTCGGAAAAGCTCTCGGCCTATGAGTGCGGCTTCAACGCCTTCGACGATGCGCGCATGAAATTCGACATCCGCTTCTATCTGGTGTCGATCCTCTTCATCATCTTCGATCTCGAGGTTGCGTTTCTCTTTCCCTGGGCGGTCTCGTTCCATGATCTGGGCTGGTTCGGCTTCTGGTCGATGATGGTCTTCCTCCTGGTGCTCACCATCGGCTTCATCTACGAATGGAAGAAGGGAGCGCTGGAATGGAATTGACCTCCGGCACCACGCTCGTGGCCCCGCGGGCCAAGGGGATCATCGATCCCGCCACCGGCAAGCCGGTCGGCAGCGACGACGCGTTCTTCGGCGAAATCAACAACGAACTGGCCGACAAGGGCTTCCTGGTCACGTCCACGGACGAACTGATCAACTGGGCGCGGACCGGCTCGCTGATGTGGATGACCTTCGGCCTCGCCTGCTGCGCCGTGGAGATGATGCAGATGTCGATGCCGCGCTACGACGTCGAGCGCTTCGGGTTTGCGCCGCGTGCCTCGCCGCGTCAGTCGGATGTCATGATCGTCGCCGGCACGCTGACCAACAAGATGGCACCGGCGCTGCGCAAGGTTTATGACCAGATGCCCGAGCCGCGCTACGTGATCTCGATGGGGTCGTGCGCGAACGGCGGCGGATACTATCATTATTCCTACTCGGTGGTGCGCGGCTGCGACCGCGTCGTGCCGGTCGATATCTACGTGCCGGGCTGTCCTCCGACGGCGGAAGCGCTGCTCTACGGCGTGCTGCTGCTGCAAAAGAAGATCCGCCGCACCGGCACGATCGAGCGCTAAGGGCAGGGGACTGACACAATGAGCGAAGCCCTCCAGGAACTTGCTTCCTATCTCGGCGAGGTGCGCGGGAAGCTGATTTCCGCCACCAAGCTTGCCTACGGCGAACTGACGCTGACGACGACCCGCGACAATGTCATCGCGCTGTTGACGTTCCTGCGCGACGACGTGCAGTGCGGTTTCGTCAACCTCATCGATGTCTGCGGCGTCGACTGGCCGGCGCGCGAAGAGCGGTTCGATGTTGTCTATCACCTGCTTTCGCCGCGGCAGAACATCCGGGTCCGGGTAAAGGTCTCGACCGGCGAGGACGAGCCGGTCCCCTCTGCCTGCGGCGTCTATCCTGGGGCGGACTGGTTCGAGCGTGAAGCCTACGACATGTACGGCATCCTGTTCACCGGTCATCCGGATCTGCGCCGGATCCTGACGGACTACGGTTTCGAGGGCTATCCGCTGCGCAAGGATTTCCCGACCACGGGTTTCGTCGAAGTCCGCTATGACGACGAGATGAAGCGCGTCGTCTACGAACCGGTGCAGCTTCGGCAGGAATTCCGCAACTTCGATTTCTTGTCACCCTGGGAAGGCACGGAATACGTGCTGCCGGGTGATGAAAAGGCGAAGACGAATTGATTGTGCGGCGCGCATCGAACCGATGCGGCGCCCATTGGAGCAAGCGGTATGACGGAACACAACGTCCGCAACTTTAACATTAACTTCGGCCCGCAACACCCTGCGGCGCACGGGGTTTTGCGCCTCGTGCTCGAGCTGGACGGCGAGGTGGTCGAGCGCGTCGATCCGCATATCGGCCTGCTCCATCGCGGTACCGAAAAGCTGATCGAGACGAAGACCTATCTGCAGGCCGTGCCCTATTTCGACCGCCTCGACTACGTGGCGCCGATGAACCAGGAGCATGCCTTCGCGCTTGCCGTCGAGCGGCTGCTCGGCGTCGAGGTGCCGATCCGCGGCCAATTGATCCGCGTGCTCTACTCGGAGATCGGCCGCATCCTGTCGCATCTTCTCAACGTCACCACGCAGGCGATGGACGTCGGCGCCCTGACGCCGCCGCTGTGGGGCTTCGAGGAGCGCGAGAAGCTGATGGTGTTCTACGAGCGCGCCTGCGGCGCCCGCATGCACGCAGCCTATGTCCGTCCGGGCGGGGTGCACCAGGATATTCCGGATCAGCTCGTCGAGGACATCGGCAAGTGGATCGACCCGTTCCTGAAGACCGTCGATGACATCGACGAACTGTTGACCGGCAACCGCATCTTTAAGCAGCGCAACGTCGATATCGGCGTGGTCAAGCTCGAGGACGCCTGGGCCTGGGGCTTCTCCGGCGTGATGGTGCGCGGTTCCGGCGCTGCCTGGGACCTGCGTCGCTCGCAGCCCTACGAGTGCTATTCCGACCTCGACTTTGACATTCCGATCGGCAAGAACGGCGACTGCTACGACCGGTACGTGATCCGCATGATCGAGATGCGCCAGTCGGCGAAGATCATGCGCCAGTGCGTGGACCGGCTGCTGGGCGATGCCCGGGTTGGCCCGGTTTCCTCGCTCGACGGCAAGATCGTGCCGCCGAAGCGCGGGCAGATGAAGCGGTCGATGGAAGCGCTGATCCATCACTTCAAGCTCTACACCGAGGGCTATCACGTGCCCGAGGGCGAGGTGTACGCTGCCGTCGAGGCGCCGAAGGGCGAATTCGGCGTCTACCTCGTCGCCGACGGATCGAACAAGCCGTACCGCTGCAAGATCCGCGCTCCGGGTTACGCGCACCTGCAGGCGATGGACTTCATTTGCCGGGGGCACATGCTGGCGGACGTCTCCGCCATTCTCGGCTCTCTCGATATCGTTTTCGGTGAGGTGGACCGCTGATGCGTCGCTTGAGCTTTGCCCTCGCAGCATTGATCGCCTCTTCATGCGCGGCCAGCGCCCAGGACGCCGGAACAGGGCTCGATGCCGTGACCGGGCAGGGCGGCTCGCAGGCGCAGAACGCCACGATGGCGCAGCTTCTGGCCGATGGTTACGAGATTAAGGGCACAGCTCAAGCCAGCAGCCGTTACATTGTGTTCATGCAGAAAGAGAAGTCGGCCTACGCCTGTCAGTTCGTCACCGTGACGACGACGCGCTGCGGGCTGATCAACTGAATAAGGCGCGAAAGAATGTCTGTTCGTCGATTGGCCGATGAGGCCGTCCAGCCCGCAAGCTTCGCCTTCTCCGAGGAGAACGCGGTCTGGGCGCAGGAAACGATCAACAAGTATCCGAAGGGTCGCCAACAGTCGGCGGTGATTCCGCTGCTGATGCGGGCGCAGGAGCAGGACGGCTGGGTCACCAAGGCGGCGATCGAGGCGGTGGCCGACATGCTCGGCATGGCCTATATCCGCGTTCTCGAAGTGGCGACCTTCTACACCCAGTTCCAGCTGAAGCCGGTCGGGACGCGTGCCCACGTGCAGGTCTGCGGCACGACGCCGTGCATGCTGCGCGGCGCTGAGGACCTGATTAAGGTCTGCAAGCACAAGATCCATCCCGAGCCGTTCGAGACGAACGCCGACGGCACGCTGTCATGGGAAGAGGTGGAGTGTCAGGGCGCCTGCGTGAACGCGCCGATGGTGATGATCTTCAAGGACGCCTACGAGGACCTGACACCGGTGCGGCTCGAAGAGATCATCGATCAGTTCGAGGCCGGTCGTGGCGCCGAGGTCAAGCCGGGCCCCCAGATCGATCGTGTCTTCTCGGCGCCCGAAGGTGGACCGACGACGTTGAACGCAGACGAGCCCTCGGTCGCAAAGTCCGCACCGCGCGCGAAAAAGAGCGCCGAGGAAGCCGTGAGCGTCCCTCCGTCCAAGGCTGCGCGCGTCAAGACAGACGCGGCGGAGACGAACCCGGCGCTCAAGACGCCCAAGAAGCCGCGCTGAAAGGTGAACCATGCTTAAGGATCAAGATCGCATCTTCACCAATCTTTATGGCCTGAAGGACAAGTCGCTCAAGGGCGCGATGGCGCGCGGCCACTGGGACGGCACCAAGCAGATTCTCGAGAAGGGCCGGGACTGGATCATCAACGAGATGAAGGCCTCTGGCCTTCGCGGTCGTGGCGGCGCCGGCTTCCCGACCGGCCTGAAGTGGTCCTTCATGCCGAAGGAGAGCGACGGCCGGCCGCACTATCTCGTCGTCAATGCCGACGAGTCGGAGCCTGGCACCTGCAAGGACCGCGACATCATGCGCCACGATCCGCATACGCTGATCGAAGGCTGCGTGATCGCCTCGTTCGCCATGGGTGCCCATACCGCCTATATCTACCTCCGTGGCGAATACATGCGCGAGCGCGAGGCGCTGCAGGCGGCGATCGACGAGTGCTATGACGCCGGCCTGCTTGGCAAGAACAACAAGAATGGCTGGGACATCGACGTCTTCCTCCATCACGGGGCCGGCGCCTATATCTGCGGCGAGGAAACCGCCCTTTTGGAAAGCCTGGAGGGCAAGAAGGGCCAGCCGCGCCTGAAGCCTCCGTTCCCGGCGAACATGGGTCTCTACGGCTGCCCGACGACGGTCAATAATGTCGAGTCGATCGCCGTCGCCCCGACGATCCTGCGCCGCGGCGCGACCTGGTTCTCCTCGATCGGCCGGCCGAACAATGTCGGCACCAAGCTGTTCATGCTCTCCGGTCACGTCAACCGTCCCTGCACGGTCGAAGAGGCGATGGGCATCACCTTCCGCGAGCTGGTCGACAAGCACGCCGGCGGGATCCGCGGCGGCTGGGACAACCTTTTGGCGGTCATCCCCGGCGGCGCGTCCTGCCCGGTCGTCAAGGCCGAGGACATCATCGACTGCCCGATGGATTTCGACGGCCTGCGTGAGGTGAAGTCGTCCTTCGGTACGGCGGCGGCGATCGTGATGGACAAGTCCACCGACATCATCAAGGCGATCGCCCGAATTTCGGCCTTCTTCAAGCACGAGAGCTGCGGCCAGTGCACGCCGTGCCGCGAAGGCACCGGCTGGATGTGGCGCGTGCTGGAGCGGATGGCCAAGGGCCATGCGCAGAAGCGCGAGATTGACATGCTGTTCGACGTTTCCAAGCAAATCGAGGGCCACACGATCTGCGCGCTCGGCGACGCGGCGGCTTGGCCGGTTCAGGGCTTGATCCGCAACTTCCGTCCGGAAATCGAAAAGCGGATCGACCAGTACACGCACCAGGCCATGGCGCACGGCGCCGTGCTGGAGGCCGCGGAGTAGGGCGCTGCGGCACGGACGAAGGGGGCTCGAGGCGGAGCCAGCCGCCGCGGCCGGGACAACTGCTCGCGGCTGTTGCGAGGCCGAAGAGCAAGCCGGCAGCGGTTCGGAAAGGTTCCTATGCCGGTGTGGTCGACAACCTGAAGATGATTCAGGGATCGGGCCGAAGCTGGAACAGCGGCTGAACGGCAGCGAGATTCTTCGCTTTGCCGACGTCGCAGGCTGGACCGCTTCGGAGGTCGAGAGGATCGAAGCCGAGCTCGGCCTCGACGGGCGGGTTGCCCGCGACGGCTGGGTGGAGCAGGCAAGGAAGCTGGCGAAGGCAAAGGGCTGAGGCTCGCCTGAGACGGCAACGGAACGAACTGGCGCGGTCGGGACGGGTGAATACCCGTAACGGCCGCAAAGGATATGGCGCTTGCGAGTTCGCAAGCCTCGCGTGGAAAGCGGGAAGACGGATATGGCAATACTGAAAGTCGACGGAAAAGAGATCGAGGTTCCGGATCATTTCACGCTGTTGCAGGCGTGCGAGGAGGCCGGCGCCGAAGTTCCGCGCTTCTGTTTCCACGAGCGGCTGTCGGTGGCAGGCAACTGCCGCATGTGTCTGGTCGAGGTCAAGGGTGGTCCGCCGAAACCGGCCGCATCTTGCGCCATGAGCGTGCGCGATCTGCGCCCCGGCCCGAACGGGGAGGCACCGGAAGTCTTCACCACGACGCCGATGGTCAAGAAGGCCCGCGAAGGGGTGATGGAGTTCCTGCTGATCAACCATCCGCTCGATTGCCCGATCTGCGACCAGGGCGGCGAATGCGACCTGCAGGACCAGGCGATGGCCTACGGCATCGACAGCTCGCGCTACCAGGAAAACAAGCGCGCCGTCGAGGACAAGTACATCGGTCCGCTCGTCAAGACGATCATGAACCGCTGCATCCACTGCACGCGCTGTGTCCGTTTCAGCACGGAAGTCGCCGGTGTCAGTGAACTCGGTCTGATCGGCCGGGGCGAGGACGCGGAAATCACCACCTATCTCGAACAGGCGATGACCTCCGAACTGCAGGGCAACGTCGTCGACCTCTGCCCGGTCGGTGCGCTGACCTCCAAGCCGTTCGCCTTCACCGCGCGTCCCTGGGAACTGAACAAGACCGAGTCGATCGACGTGATGGACGCCGTCGGCTCGGCCATTCGCGTCGATACGCGCGGCCGCGAGGTCATGCGCGTGCTGCCGCGGATCAACGAGGACGTCAACGAGGAGTGGATCTCCGACAAGACCCGCTACATCTGGGACGGCCTCAGGACCCAGCGCCTCGACCGCCCCTATGTCCGCAAGGATGGCCGCCTGCAGCCGGCCACCTGGGCGGACGCCTTTGGCGCCATCAAGGCGGCCGTTGCCGGCAAGCCGGGCGAGCGGATCGGTGCGATCGCCGGTGATCTCGCTCCGGTCGAGGAAATCTATGCGCTGCGCGAGCTGATGACGTCACTCGGCTCGGCGAATATCGACTGCCGCCAGGACGGTACCGCGCTGCATCCGTCCTTCGGTCGCGCCAGCTACATCTTCAACCCAACCATTGCCGGCATCGAGCAGGCGGACGCCCTTTTGATCGTCGGCGCCAATCCGCGCGTCGAGGCGGCGGTGCTGAACGCCCGGATCCGCAAACGCTGGCGGATTGGCGGGTTCCCGATCGGCGTGATCGGCGAGCAGGCCGATCTGCGCTACGACTACGAGTATCTCGGCGCCGGGCCGGAAACGCTCGCCGAGCTGGTGGACGGGACGAACAGGTTCGCCGCGACGCTGAAGGCGGCAAAGAACCCGATGATCATCGTCGGCCAGGGCGCGCTGTCGCGCACCGATGGCCTCGCCGTACTCGGCAACGCCGTCAAGCTGGCGGAAGCTGTGGGGGCGATTTCGGCCGAATGGAACGGCCTGGCGGTGCTCCACACGGCGGCGGCCCGCGTCGGCGGTCTTGACCTCGGCTTCGTGCCGGGCGAGGGCGGCAAGACGGCCTCCGAGATGCTGACCGAGACGGACGTGCTGTTCCTGCTCGGTGCTGACGAGATGGACTTCTCGAAGAAGACCGCCTTCACCGTCTACATCGGCTCGCATGGCGACAACGCCGCGCACGTCGCCGACGTCATCCTGCCGGGTGCGACCTACACGGAAAAGTCCGGCACGTGGGTCAACACCGAGGGCCGGGTCCAGATGGGCAACCGCGCCGGCTTCGCCCCGGGCGAGGCTCGCGAGGACTGGGCGATCCTGCGCGCGCTTTCCGACGTTCTCGGCAAGAAGCTGCCGTTCGATTCGCTGGCGCAGCTGCGCGCTAAGCTTTATGCGGCCCATCCGCATTTCGCCGAGATCAACGAGATCGCGCCCGGCAACAGCCAGGATCTTGCGGCGCTTGCGAAAAAAGGCGGGAAGATGACCAAATCCGGATTTGCTTCTCCGGTCAAAGACTTCTATTTGACGAACCCGATAGCGCGCGCCTCCGCGGTCATGGCCGAATGCTCGGCACTCGCCCGCAACAACTTCAAAGCCGCGGCGGAATAAGCGCGAGGGAATAGGCACTATGGACGCTTTCATTTCGAGCTATGTGTGGCCCGCGGTCATCATGATCGCCCAGTCGCTGCTGTTGCTGGTCGCGCTGCTTCTCTTTATCGCCTACATCCTGTTGGCCGACCGCAAGATCTGGGCCGCCGTGCAGATGCGCCGTGGTCCGAACGTCGTCGGACCGTGGGGGCTGTTCCAGTCGTTCGCCGACCTTTTGAAGTTCGTCTTCAAGGAGCCGGTGATCCCGGCCTCGGCCAACAAGGCGATCTTCCTGCTCGCGCCGCTCGTCTCCGTGACGCTGGCGCTGGCCACATGGGCCGTGGTTCCGCTCAACGAGAACTGGGTGATTGCCAACATCAACGTCGGCATCCTCTACATCTTCGCCATCTCCTCGCTCGAGGTCTATGGCATCATCATGGGCGGCTGGGCTTCCAACTCGAAGTACGCCTTCCTGGGCGCGCTGCGCTCCGCAGCGCAGATGATCTCCTATGAGGTCTCGATCGGCTTCGTCATCGTCACGGTGCTCCTGTGCGTCGGCTCGCTGAACCTGACCGACATCGTCAACTCGCAGAGCACCGGCGTCGGCACGATGCTTGGGCTGCCGGCGTCGTTCCTCGACTGGCACTGGCTGGCGCTGTTTCCGATGTTCATCATCTTCTTCATCTCTGCGCTTGCCGAGACGAACCGTCCGCCCTTCGACCTGCCGGAAGCCGAATCCGAGCTCGTCGCCGGCTTCATGGTCGAGTACGGTTCCACGCCCTACATGATGTTCATGCTCGGCGAGTACGCCGCGATCTGCCTGATGTGCGCGCTGACGACGATCCTGTTTCTCGGCGGTTGGCTGCCTCCGGTTGATTTCTGGCTCTTCAACTGGGTCCCGGGCATTGTCTGGTTCGTCCTCAAGGCCTCGCTCGTCTTCTTCATGTTCGCGATGGTGAAGGCCTTCGTGCCGCGCTACCGCTACGACCAGCTGATGCGACTCGGCTGGAAGGTCTTCCTTCCGCTGTCGATCGCCATGGTCGTCATCGTTGCATTCGTGCTGAAGCTCACCGGGTGGTCCGCATGACGGTCGCCCCAGGTTTCAGCTGCATTGGAGTTCGGTAATGGCTAGTCTCTCGCAAGCGGTAAATTCGCTGTTCCTGAAGGAGTTCGTCGGCGCGTTCCTCCTGTCCATGCGCTATTTCTTCCGGCCGAAGTCGACGCTGAACTATCCCTTCGAGAAGGGGCCGGTGTCACCGCGTTTTCGCGGCGAGCACGCGCTGCGCCGCTATCCGAACGGCGAGGAACGCTGCATCGCCTGCAAGCTGTGCGAGGCGATCTGTCCGGCGCAGGCGATCACCATCGAGGCGGGCCCGCGCCGCAACGACGGCACCCGTCGTACGGTGCGCTACGACATCGACATGGTCAAATGCATCTATTGCGGCTTCTGCCAGGAAGCCTGCCCGGTCGATGCCATCGTCGAGGGGCCGAACTTCGAGTTCGCCACGGAAACGCGCGAAGAGCTCTACTACGACAAGCAGAAGCTGCTCGACAACGGCGACCGTTGGGAACGGGAAATCGCCCGCAACATTGCAATGGATTCGCCCTACCGTTAAGTCGCGGGGCAGGTTCGAATGCCTCTCGGGGCGCGACGACCGATCGAACGAGTTATGTGCTTGGTGGCGCAGGGCCGCCAAGCTTCGATGGAAAGGCGGCGCAAACGCCTGCTTCTTTCCGGGGAAGACGAAAAGGCACCAACATGGGTCTGCAGGCTCTCTTTTTCTATCTCTTCGCCTTCGTGGCGGTGGCGTCCGCGTTCATGGTGATCGCGGCCAAGAACCCGGTTTACTCCGTGCTCTTTCTGATCCTGACGTTCTTCAACGCCGCCGGGCTTTTCCTGCTGACCGGCGCGGAGTTCCTGGCGATGATCCTGCTTGTGGTCTACGTCGGCGCGGTCGCGGTCCTTTTCCTCTTCGTCGTCATGATGCTGGATGTCGATTTCGCCGCGCTGCGTTCCGGCGTGATCGAACACGCCCCCGTCGGCGCACTGGTCGGGCTCGTGCTGGCGGTTGAACTGATCGTCGTCGTCGGCGGATCGACGCTTTCGCCCGAGATCGCAAACAATTCGGCGATGCCGATCCCGCCGGTGGCCGAACGCACCAACACCGCGGCGCTCGGCGACGTGCTCTACACGAACTACGTCTATTTCTTCCAGATCGCCGGCCTCGTTCTTCTGGTCGCCATGATCGGCGCGATCGTGCTGACGCTGCGTCATCGCGATGGTGTCAAGCGCCAGGACGTGTCCAGGCAGGTCGCCCGCTCGCCGGAGACCGCCGTCGAGGTGGTCAAGGTCAAGCCGGGCCAAGGTATTTGAGGCGCCGGACTTAAGGAATTCGCATCATGGAAATCGGTATTTCCCACTATCTCACGGTCAGCGCCATCCTGTTCACGCTCGGCGTGTTCGGCATCTTCCTCAACCGGAAGAACGTCATCGTCATCCTGATGTCGATCGAACTGATCCTGCTGTCCGTCAACATCAACATGGTCGCGTTCTCGGCGTTCCTCAACGATATCGTCGGGCAGGTCTTCGCCTTGTTCATCCTGACGGTCGCGGCTGCGGAAGCGGCGATCGGTCTGGCAATTCTCGTCGTCTTCTATCGCAACCGCGGCTCCATCGCCGTGGAAGACGTCAACGTGATGAAGGGTTGATCGGGTCATGGATACCATCATCAAGGCAATCGTCTTCCTTCCGCTGATCGGCTTTTTGATCGCGGGTCTCGGCGGCAACACGATCGGCGCGAAGGCATCCGAGTTCGTCACCTGCGCCTTCATGGTCATCGCCTGCGCGCTGTCCTGGCTGGTGTTCTTCCAGGTGGCGCTCGGCGAGGAGGAAATGGTTAAGGTCTCGGTGCTGCACTGGATCCAGTCCGGCAGCTTCGACGTCGAATGGGCGTTCCGCGTCGACACGCTGACGGCGGTGATGTTCGTCGTCGTCAACACCGTGTCGATGCTCGTGCACGTCTATTCGGTCGGCTACATGCATCACGACCCGCATCGGCCGCGCTTCTTCGCCTATCTGTCGCTGTTCACCTTCGCGATGCTGATGCTGGTCACGGGGGACAACCTGCTGCAGATCTTCTTCGGCTGGGAAGGCGTGGGGCTTGCCTCCTACCTGCTGATCGGCTTCTGGTACAAGAAGGCTTCGGCGAACGCGGCCGCGATGAAGGCGTTCATCGTCAACCGCGTCGGCGACTTCGGCTTCCTGCTCGGCATGGCTGCCGTCTTCGTGCTGTTCGGCTCGATCAACCTCGAGACGATCTTCGCTACGGCTGCCACCTATCTTCCGGCAGAGGGTGCCGCCGACGCGGCGAACCCCGTGATCACGCTGTTCGGCATGCAGCTCGACAAGGCCGACGCCCTGACGGGCGCCTGCCTGCTGCTCTTCATGGGCGCGATGGGCAAGTCGGCGCAGTTCCTGCTGCACACCTGGCTTCCGGACGCCATGGAGGGGCCGACGCCGGTCTCCGCCCTGATCCATGCCGCGACGATGGTCACCGCCGGTGTCTTCCTCGTTGCCCGCATGTCCCCGCTCTACGAACTGTCGCCCGACGCGCTGACCGTCGTCACCATCGTCGGTGCGATCACGGCCTTCTTCGCCGCGACCGTCGGCCTGGTGCAGAACGACATCAAGCGCGTGATCGCCTATTCGACCTGCTCGCAGCTCGGCTACATGTTCGTCGCCCTCGGCATCGGTGCCTACGGTGCGGCAGTCTTCCACCTGTTCACCCACGCCTTCTTCAAGGCGCTGCTGTTCCTCGGTGCCGGCTCGGTGATCCACGCCGTCGACGGCGAGCAGGACATGCGCTACATGGGCGGCCTTCGCACGCATATCCCGATCACCTTCTGGATGATGACGATCGGCACGCTGGCACTGACCGGCGTCGGCATCCCGGGCACGGTCATCGGCTTTGCCGGCTTCTTCTCGAAGGATGCGATCATCGAATCTGCCTTTGCCTCGGAGAGCGCAGTTGCCGGTTTCGCCTTCACCCTGCTGGTTGTGGCTGCCCTGTTCACGAGCTTCTATTCCTGGCGCCTGGCCTTTATGACCTTCTTCGGCAAGCCGCGCGCCTCTTCCGACGTCATGCACCACGTGCATGAATCGCCGGCGGTGATGCTGGTGCCGCTCTACCTGCTGGCTGTCGGTGCGATCTTCTCGGGCTTCATTGCCGTCGAGTACTTCTACGGCCACCACTATGCCGACTTCTGGCAGGGTGCGCTCTTCACCGGCCCGGAGAACAAGCTGCTGGAGGAGTTCCACCACGTGCCGCTGTGGGTGAAGTGGAGTCCGTTCGTCGCGATGGCGCTCGGCCTGTTCACCGCCTGGTACATGTATATCCGGCGGCCGGACCTGCCGAAGTACCTGGCAGACCAGCATCGCGGCCTCTACCAGTTCCTTTTGAACAAGTGGTACTTTGACGAACTTTACGACTTCCTGTTCGTCCGCCCGGCGCTCTGGTTTGGCCGGTTGTTCTGGAAGGGCGGCGACGGCGCCATTATCGACGGCCTCGGTCCGAACGGTGTCGCTGCCCGGGTGATCGACGTAACCAACCGCGTCGTCCGCCTGCAGACCGGTTACCTCTATCACTATGCCTTTGCGATGCTGCTTGGGATTGCGGCACTCGTTACCTGGATGATGCTCGGGAGTTCCATCTGATGACCGATTGGCCCATTCTTTCCGCGGTCACCTTCCTTCCGCTGGTCGGCGTGGCGCTGCTGCTGCTGACGCGCGAGGACAGCCCCTATGGGCGGCGGAACATTCTGAACGTCACGCTGCTGACGACGGTGTTCACCTTCGTTCTGTCGCTCTTCATCTGGGCGGGCTTCGACTATTCGAACCCCGGCTTCCAGATGGTCGAGAAGCATGAATGGCTCGGCACCGGCATCAGCTATCACCTGGGCGTGGACGGCATCTCCATGCTGTTCGTCATCCTGACGACGCTTTTGATGCCCTTCTGCATCCTCGCCAGTACCTCGATCGAAAAGCGCCTTAAGGAATACATGATCGCCTTCCTGATCCTGGAAGTGTTCATGGTCGGCGTGTTCGTCTCGCTCGACATCGTCCTCTTCTACGTGTTCTTCGAGGCCGGCCTGATCCCGATGTTCATCATCATCGGCGTCTGGGGCGGCAAGGACCGCGTCTATGCGAGCTACAAGTTCTTCCTTTACACGCTGCTCGGCTCGGTGCTGATGCTGCTCGCCATCATGGCGATGTACTGGCAGGCCGGCACCACCAGCATTCCGGAACTGCTGGCCTACGACTTCCCGCGCCAGATGCAGACCTGGCTGTGGCTGGCCTTCTTCGCCTCCTTCGCGGTGAAGATGCCGATGTGGCCGGTTCACACCTGGTTGCCGGACGCACACGTCCAGGCGCCGACGGCCGGCTCGGTCATCCTGGCCGGCATCCTGCTGAAGCTCGGCGGCTACGGCTTCATCCGCTTCTCGTTGCCGATGTTCCCGCTTGCCTCTGATTTCTTCGCGCCGTTCGTCTTCACGCTCTCGGTCGTGGCGATCATCTACACCTCGCTGGTCGCGCTGGTGCAGGAGGACATCAAGAAGCTGATCGCCTATTCCTCGGTTGCGCACATGGGCTACGTGACCATGGGCATCTTCGCGGCGAACGCGCAGGGCGTGCAGGGCGCGTTGTTCCAGATGCTGTCGCACGGCATCGTCTCCGGGGCGCTCTTCCTCTGCGTCGGCGTGGTCTATGACCGGTTGCATACCCGCGAGATCGCCGCCTATGGCGGTCTGGTCAGCAACATGCCGAAATATGCGGTTGCCTTCATGATCTTCACCATGGCCAATGTCGGCTTGCCCGGTACCTCCGGCTTCATCGGCGAGGTGATGACACTGATCGGCGTCTTCCGCGTCAATACCTGGGTTGCCCTGTTTGCTGCCACCGGCGTCATCCTCTCGGCGTCCTATGCGCTGTGGCTCTACCGCCGGGTGATTTTCGGCCCGCTGGAAAAGGAGAGCCTGAAGGCTCTGCTCGACCTGTCGGGACGCGAGAAGGCGATCCTCTATCCGCTGGTCGCGCTGACGATTTTCTTCGGCGTTTACCCGATTCCGGTATTCGACGTGACGGCAGCCTCTGTTGACGCGCTGCTGAACAACTACACTGCGGCCCTCGAAGCAGCGCAATCCATTGCGCTCTCGGCGAACTGACGACGGGATCTTTCGAAAATGACTGCTGAACTTATTCTTGCCAGCCTTCAGCTCTCGACGCCCGAGGTCATACTCGCCGCCGGCGCGCTGGCGCTGCTGATGATCGGCGTCTTCTCCGGTGAACGGTCGACGACGACCGTGACCGGACTTGCGGTCGCGCTGCTGATTTTCGCCGGCTTGTGGCTGGTGATGCGCGGCGGGGACGGGCTCGCCTATGGCGGTGCCTTCATCTCCGATCCGTTTGCCCGCTTCATGAAGGTGCTGACGCTGATCGGGTCGATCACGGCCATGGTCATGACCGTCGGCCACGCGCGCTCGGGGCAAATGGATCGTTTCGAGTTCCCGGTGCTGATCGTGCTCGCGACGCTCGGCATGATGCTGATGATATCGGCCAACAGCCTGCTATCACTCTACCTGGCGCTGGAGCTGCAGTCGCTGGCGCTCTACGTCGTTGCCGCGATCAACCGCGACAGCGTCCGTTCGACCGAGGCCGGCCTGAAGTATTTCGTGCTCGGCGCGCTGTCTTCGGGCATGCTGCTCTACGGCATGTCGCTCGTCTATGGCTTCACCGGCCACATCGGTTTCGAGCAGATCGCGTCAGCGCTTTCCGCCGAAGGGCGTTCGCTTGGCCTCGTCTTCGGGCTGGTGTTCGTGCTGGCCGGCCTGGCCTTCAAGATCTCGGCCGTGCCATTCCATATGTGGACGCCGGACGTCTACGAGGGCGCGCCGACCCCGGTGACGGCCTTCTTCGCCGCAGCGCCGAAGGTAGCCGCCATGGCCATGATCGTCCGTATCGTCATCGAGGCGTTCGAGCCGATCGTGGCCGACTGGCAGCAGATCATCGTCTTCATTTCGATCGCCTCGATGCTGCTCGGCTCGTTCGCAGCAATCGGTCAGCGCAATATCAAGCGCCTGATGGCCTATTCGTCGATCGGACACATGGGCTATGCGTTGGTTGGCCTCGCCGCCGGTTCAATGGCGGGTGTGCGCGGCGTGGCGCTCTACATGCTGATCTACATGGTCATGACGCTCGGCACCTTTGCCTGCATTCTCGCCATGCAGCGCCGCCAGGGCGGCAACGTCGAGGGGATCGACGATCTCGCCGGCCTGTCGACGACGAACCCGTTCATGGCGAGTGTGCTCACGGTCATGATGTTCTCGCTGGCCGGGATTCCGCCGATGGCTGGCTTCTTTGCCAAGTACTTCGTCTTCATGGCGGCGATCGAGGCTCACCTGTACGCGCTTGCCATCATCGGGATTCTTTCCTCGGTGGTCGGCGCCTATTACTACCTTCGCATCGTCAAGGTCATGTGGTTCGACGCCGCGACGGACGAGTTCGCCCGCACCCCGGGCGAGTTGAAGCTGGTCTTCGGTCTCGCCGGGCTGTTCATTCTGGGCTATGTGCTGATCGGTGGCCCGATCGGAGATGCGGCCGAAGCCGCCGCGCGGACCTTCTTTTGACGCGCGGGGCGGGAACCGGCCGGCTGACGCTGGATGATTTCCGGCACGAAGCCTTGGTCGAAACCAGTTCCACGAACACGGAATGTTTCGAGCGCGCCCGCAAGGGCGCGCTTTCCGGTCTCTGGGTTACGGCGGCGCGCCAGACCGGGGGCCGGGGGCGGCGCGGTCGCCCATGGACGTCCGACGCAGGCAATCTCTATGCGTCGCTGCTGCTGATCGACCCGGCGCCGATCGAGCGGCTCGGTTCGCTTCCGCTCGCAGTTGCGGTCGCCGTGCAGGCGGCAATTGCCTCGGTTATGCCGCCCGGCTCGCCCGCCGTGCGTATCAAATGGCCGAACGACATCCTGGTCGAGCGCAAGAAGGTCTGCGGCATCCTGGTGGAAAGCGAAACGCTCGCCGACGGGCGGCAGGCGATCGTGATCGGTTGTGGCATCAATGTCGCGGCGGCGCCGGATGCGGGCCTCTATCCGATTGCCCGGCTTTCGGATTATGGTTGCACGGTGTCGCCGGCCGATCTGTTTGCTCACCTCTTCCGGGAGATGGCGGACATTCTTCGTCTGTGGGACAGCGCCAACGGCATCGGCGAGATCGTCGCCAGATGGCGGAAGGCTGCTGACGGCGTCGGTGAAGCGATAACCGTCAATCTGCCGAACCAGTCGATTTCCGGGCGGTTCGTCGGAATTGACGATACGGGTCTGCTGAAACTGCAGACGGATGACGGCGGCATGCGACTGATCGCAGCCGGCGATGTTTTTTTTGAGTGATCGGACTTTTACCTACAATGGCAAATCAAGAAGACCTGGTGTTCCTGCCGCTCGGCGGCGTTGGCGAGATCGGCATGAATCTCGCGCTCTATGGCTACGGCACACCGGGCAATCGAAAATGGATCATGGTGGATTGCGGCGTGACCTTTCCCGGTCCCGAACTGCCCGGCGTCGACCTGGTGCTGCCCGACATCAGCTTCCTGGCCGAGGAACGCAAGAACCTCAAAGGCATCATCATTACCCATGCGCACGAGGATCACTACGGCGGACTGAACGATCTGTGGCCGGGGCTCAACGTGCCGGTCTATGCCTCGCCCTTTACCGCCGGCATGCTGGAGGCAAAGCGCGACTACGAGCGTAGCCGCACGGAGATCCCGGTGACGATCTTCAAGCAGGGCGACCGGATCAATGTGGGGCCGTTCGAGATCGAGGCGATCGGCATGAACCATTCGATCCCCGAGCCGATGTCGCTGGCGATCAAGACGCCGCTAGGAACGGTGATCCACACCGGCGACTGGAAGATCGATCTGGAACCTTCGCTCGGTCCGCTGACGGACGAACACCGTTTGCGCCAGCTCGGCGACGAGGGTGTCCTGGCGCTCGTCTGCGACAGCACCAACGCGCTGCGCGACGGTGTATCGCCGTCCGAGCTGGAGGTTTCCGAGAGCCTGACGAAGATCATCGAAAGCGCGGAGGGGCGCGTCGGGATCACCACCTTTTCCTCCAATGTCGGGCGCATTCGGTCGGTGGCAAAGGCTGCCGAAGCCGCCGGGCGGGAAGTGCTGCTGCTGGGCAGCTCGATGAAGCGGGTGATGAACGTCGCGCGCGACATCGGCCTGCTGGAGGGCATCAAGCCGTTCATCGAAGAAGACGAATTCAGCTACGTTCCGCGTGACAAGATGGTCGTCATCCTCACCGGCAGCCAGGGTGAGCCGCGAGCCGCACTGGCGAAGATTGCGCGCGACGAGATGCGCAATGTCTCGTTTGTCGCCGGCGACACGATCATTTTTTCGTCGCGCGCCATTCCGGGCAACGAGAAGGCGATCAACGACATCAAGAACGGGCTGATCGACCAGGGCATTCATGTCGTGACCGACAGCGAGGCGCTTGTGCATGTTTCCGGCCATCCCCGCCGCAACGAACTGCAACAGATGTATGCCTGGACGCGGCCGCAGATCCTGGTGCCGGTGCACGGGGAGGCGGCTCACCTGGTCGCCCAGGCCGAACTCGCAGAACAGTCCGGGATTCCAAATGTGCCCCGCGCGCGCGACGGACGCATGTTGCGGCTTGCGCCGGGGCTGCCGGAAGTGATCGGCGAGGTGCAATATGGCCGCATCTTCAAGGACGGAAACCTCGTCGGCGACTATGACGAAATGGGGATCGGCAACCGCCGCAAGCTCTCCTTTGTCGGCCATGTCGCCGTCAACATCGTGCTCGATTCGCGGTACGAGTTCCTTGGTGACCCCGAGGTCGAGCCTTACGGGCTGCCGGAGTTCGACGACGAGGGCGAGGACATGGGCGACACCCTCTACGACGCCGTGCTCGGTGCGGTTGAAAGCATCCCGCGGACACGGCGCAAGGATCTGGAAACGGTCCGCGAGGCCGTACGTCGCGCGGTGCGCGCCACGGCCAACGAGGTCTGGGGGAAGAAGCCGGTGGTGACCGTGTTTGTCACGAGGGTGTAGCTCGGGCCGGTCGGCGGCGCGGCCCTGTGGTGCGCCATGTGAAGTTTGCTGCCTCCCGAAGCCGTTCATCGGTGTCTGTCGCGGAACGGCAGGATGGAAGGAGTGACCAATGCTTGGACGCGTCAATCACATAGCCATTGCGGTCCCCGATCTGGCGTCCGCAGTCGCCGCCTATCGCGACGTGCTGGGCGCACCCGTGACAGCACCCCAGGCGTTGCCGGAGCACGGGGTCACCGTCGTTTTCGTCGAGTTGCCCAACACCAAGGTGGAACTGCTGGAACCCCTCGGCGAGGCGTCGCCGATTGCGGCTTTCCTTCAAAAATCGCCCGGCGGCGGGATGCATCACATCTGCTACGAGGTCAGCGACATCCTTGCCGCCCGCGACAGGCTCGTCGCCGGTGGCGCGCGGGTTCTCGGGGACGGGAGCCCGAAGATCGGCGCGCATGGCAAGCCGGTCCTGTTCCTGCATCCCAAGGACTTCTTCGGCACATTGATCGAGTTGGAGGAAGTGTGACAGTGCGCCGCTAGAAACGGATTTGAATTGCCGTTTCGAGGGGGGTAAAAGCAACGGGCTGGCCGCAGCCGCAACATCACCGATGTATGCGGCGGGGCAGAACGGAGCTGTTAGCCAGTCTTCGCTGCGTCGCACGCTCCGCCACAGGGGCATCGCGCCGCAGATCGACCATAGAACGCCATTGCCGTTCGCCCGATGGCGCGGCACACCGGGTATTGCCATGCAGTTGTTTTCGATCCTGGCCGTCTATTTCATCATCTGGTGGTTGACGCTGTTCCTCGTCCTGCCCTTCGGGATGCGCACGCAGGCGGAAGAGAACGACGTGGTGCTCGGGACGACGGAAAGCGCGCCGTCGAAGTTCCGCGTTGGCAAGGTCATGCTGACCACCACGATCGTGGCTGCCGCGATTTATGCGGCCTGGTGGGTGCTGTCGGTCGAACTGGGCTATGGCATCGACTCGGTTCCGCAGATCTACCCCCGGTTCGATTGACCCTGCAGCATGCATTCCGATAGTGGGAACCGGATTCGGCACCCAGCCGGGCTAAAGCGTGACAAACGAATATGAATGGCGCGTTCGCCATGTGCGCTTGAGCGGAGTCGGGCCGCGGACCGTTCGCGGGTTTATGCCTACGCGCGGGAATGTCCGGGACACAGTCTGCAAAGCTGAAAAGTTGCCCATGGCGAAAGTCGCCCTTGCGATAGTCATCCCACCGTCATGGAAGCTGTCTAAAGCGTGTGTCCGAAAGCAATGGGCAAGGACATTCGGCTGCTCCACACCTGAAGCGCGGCAGGATTATCTCGAAGCGGCGTGCATCGGCGTGTGAAGTCAAAAAAAAACAAGGCTGAAAGCCTTGTTGTTAAAGTGTCGCGTGATCTTTATCCGTTGCCGGTGGCAGCGTCTGCGCGCGCCAAAGATCTGATCCTCCCAAGACTTGACCGCGAAATGGCAAGAATTTGTGCTCCCTGCCTGTTTTGTGGCGTGAAGCTAGCTCAAAGCTTCGGCGTTGTCATCTCGTTTTTTGCATATTTGACACACCGAGACGGAAAATTTTTTCCGTTGACCGAATTGTGATGGCTGCCGTTGCTTTTTCGCCCCTTTCGGAGCGAGACGCACGATCAGCACAGGTGGGTTGGTCGCAGTTGGTTGCAATCCTGCGGAGGCGCCCGGCACAAGCGATTGGAGCGCGGCGCCGCCGAATGAAGTTCTTGACTTGTTGATTTTGTTTCGATTTTCCTCGCCAATCGGAATCAGACGGACAGTTGTGCAATGCACGCCAGACTTTCAGCGCTTCTCGTCTCCCACCGTGGGAGCAATTTGTCATTGCAGTCATTCTTGTGAACGCGATCACGCTCGGGCTGGAAACGTCCGCAGTCGTGATGGCCGACTACGGGAGGCTTCTCCACCTCGTCGACCAGGTGATCCTCGGCTTTTTCGTCCTGGAGATCGGACTTCGGCTTTTCGCATTCCGATCGTCCTTCTTCCGGGACGCGTGGAGTCTCTTCGATTTTGCCATCGTGGCAATCGCGATGCTGCCGACGTCCGGTGCATTCTCGGTCCTCCGGGCCCTGCGCATCCTGCGGGTGCTGCGCCTGATCTCCGTCATTCCCTCGCTGCGCAAGGTCGTTGGCGGATTGATCGTCTCCCTGCCGGGGCTGGCATCGATCTTCGTCCTGATGATGCTTGTGTTCTATGTCTTCGCGGTGATGGCCACCAATCTCTATGGTGCGGCCTTCCCGGAGTGGTTCGGCACCATCGGCGCTTCCTACTACACGCTGTTCCAGATCATGACGCTGGAAAGCTGGTCGATGGATGTCGTGCGCCCGATCATGGCGGTCTATCCCTACTCGTGGGCCTTCTTCGTGCCGTTCATTGCCTGCACGGCCTTTACGGTACTCAATCTGTTCATCGGCGTGATCGTCTCGGCCATGCAGGATCAGCAAGAAACGGTCGCGGAGGTGGAGCGCGTGTCGATGCACACCGAGACGCGCCTTCTGCTCGACGAAATCCGGGCGCTTCGCGACGAAGTCCGGCAGTTGCGGCGCGAGCGCGAGTACGAACGCGCCTGAGGAAAACGGAGGGTCGGGTTCGACGATGCTGTTTGCTTCGCTGCAGCCGTGCGGGTTTCCTTCCGCCGGCGAAGCGTTTATGAACGCAACGAACCAACCTCTTTTCGCCCGATTCCCGAGCTAGGCGAAACCTGTCTTTTTGGAACCCGTCATGCGCCTTTCCCGCTTCTTCATGCCTATCCTCAAGGAAAATCCCAAGGAGGCGGAAATCGTCTCGCACCGGCTGATGCTGCGCGCGGGGATGATCAAGCAGCAGTCGGCTGGCATCTACACCTGGCTGCCGCTCGGCAAGCGCGTTCTCGACAAGGTCAATGCGATCATCCGAGAGGAGCAGAACCGTTCCGGCGCCATCGAGCTGTTGATGCCGACGCTGCAGTCGGCCGAACTCTGGCAGGAAAGCGGGCGCTACGATGCCTACGGCAAGGAGATGCTGCGCATCAAGGACCGTCAGGACCGGCCGATGCTCTACGGCCCGACCAACGAGGAGATGATCACCGATGTGTTCCGCTCCTACGTCAAGTCCTACAAGGATCTGCCGCTCAACCTCTATCACATCCAGTTGAAGTTCCGCGACGAGATCCGTCCGCGCTTCGGCACCATGCGCTCGCGCGAGTTCCTGATGAAGGACGCCTACTCGTTTGACCTGACCCGCGAAGGCGCCGAGCATGCCTATAACCGGATGTTTGCGGCCTACCTGCGCACCTTCACGCGCCTGGGCCTGCGCGCCATTCCGATGCGCGCCGACACCGGGCCGATCGGCGGCAATCTCAGCCATGAATTCATCATCCTCGCCGACACCGGCGAATCCGAGGTGTTCTGCCACAAGGACTTCCTCGGCTTCGACATTCCGGGCGAGGACACGAATTTCGACGACGTCGCCGGCCTGAAGGCGATCTTCGACAAGTGGACCTCGCGCTACGCTGCCACCTCCGAAATGCACGACGAGGCCGCGTTCAACGCCATCCCGGAAGCCGAGCGCGTCTCCGCCCGCGGCATCGAGGTCGGGCATATCTTCTACTTCGGCACGAAGTATTCGGAGGCCATGGGCGCCAAGGTGCAGGGACCGGACGGCAAGGAGCACACCGTGCATATGGGCTCCTACGGCATCGGGCCGACGCGCCTGGTGCCGGCGATCATCGAGGCTTCGCATGACGAGAATGGCATCATCTGGCCGAAGTCGGTGGCGCCTTTCGAGGTCGTCGTCATTAACATGAAGGCTGGCGATGCCGCCTGCGATGCGGCCAGCGAAACGCTGTATGGCGCGCTGTCGAAGGCCGGCGTCGACGTGCTCCTGGACGACAAGGACGAGCGGGCGGGCACGAAGTTTGCCACCGCCGACCTGATCGGTGCGCCGTTCCAGGTCATCGTCGGTCCGCGTTCGGTGGCTGCCGGCGAGGTCGAGCTGAAGGACCGCAAGACGGGAGCGCGCGAGACGCTGAGCGTGGATGCGGCAATCGCCCGTTTGACGGCCGGCGTTTGATCTGGATGTCGGAGCCGAACCGTCCGCAAGGAGCGTGCCGGCTCAAGCGGATACCGATTCCTCGCGCGCCCGGCCGGGCGCGCAGTGCAAATAGAGACTGATCCGGAGGCATCATGGCGGAAGCGACGGGCGAGGGCACCGTGGGACCGGCGGAAAAAACGCCCGCGATCCGGCCGTTTTCCGGGTTCGAGCGCATGGTTGCCTGGCGCTATCTGCGCTCGCGGCGAAAAGAGGCGTACATCTCGGTCATCGCGGGGTTTTCCTTCATCGGCATCATGCTGGGGGTCGCGACGCTGATCATCGTGATGGCGGTGATGAACGGTTTCCGGACAGAGCTGATTTCCCGCATCCTCGGCGTCAATGGCCACATGATCGTCCAGCCGATCGACGGCCCCTTCGACAATTACGCGGATCTGGCCGACAGGTTCTCCAAAGTCCCAGGTATCAAGGCGGCAATTCCGTTGGTGGAGGGGCAGACGCTGGCCTCCGGCAAGGGCGGCGCTGGAACCGGAGCGCTCGTGCGCGGCGTCCGCGCCGACGATCTGGTGAAGATGAAGGCCGTTTCCGACCATATCAAGTCGGGCGATCTCGTCGGCTTCGCGTCGGGAACCGGGCTTGCAATCGGCGCCCGCATGGCCGAGCAACTCGGCATCGTCGCCGGCGACTCGATCACGCTGGTCGCCCCCGAAGGCGACGTGACCCCGCTTGGTGTCAACCCCCGGGTGAAGACCTATCCGGTGTCGGCGATCTTCGAGATCGGCATGTCGGAATATGATGCGTCGATCATCTACATGCCGCTCGAGGAGGCGCAGCTCTATTTCAACGCCGACGGCCTGGTGCAGTCGATCGAATTGTTCGTCGACAATCCGGACGACGTGGACGCGCTGCGCCAGCCGATCGAGGCCGCCGCCGAGCGCCAGATCTATGTGACCGACTGGCGGCAGCGCAACCGGACGTTCTTTTCCGCACTGGAAGTCGAACGCAACGTCATGTTCATGATCCTGACGCTGATCGTCCTCGTCGCCGCGCTCAACATCATTTCCGGCCTGATCATGCTGGTGAAGGACAAGGGCAGCGACATCGCGATCCTGCGGACGATGGGCGCGACCTCGGGCGCCATCATGCGCATCTTCTTCATGACGGGGGCGACGATCGGCACCGTCGGCACGATTGCCGGTGTCGTTCTCGGCGTGGTGGTCTGCCTCAACGTGGAATCGATCCGGCAGTTCTTTTCCTGGCTTTCCGGACAGACCCTGTTCGACCCCGAACTTTATTTCCTCAGCCAGTTGCCGGCCGACATGAACCCGGGCGAGACGATCTCGATCGTCGTGATGGCGCTGGCGCTGTCGTTCCTGGCGACCATCTTCCCGGCCTGGCGCGCCTCGAAGCTCGATCCGGTCCAGGCCCTGCGGTACGAATAGGAAACCATCGATGAACGCGCGCGTCGCATTGCAGCTTTCCGGCGTGGAGCGCCATTACGGCCAGGGCGAAACGATCCTGAGCATTCTCAAGGGGGCGGACTTCGAGTTGCGCAGCGGCGAGACCGTCGCGATGGTTGCACCGTCGGGAACGGGCAAGTCGACGCTTCTGCACGTGGCGGGCCTGCTGGAGAAACCGGATGCCGGAGACGTCATCATCAATGGCCGCGCCTGCGCGGGTCTGAACGACGACCAGCGCACCGCGATCCGCCGCAACGACATCGGCTTCGTCTACCAGTTCCATCATCTTCTGCCGGAATTTTCCGCGCTGGAGAACATCATGATGCCGCAGCTGATCGCGGGGCTGCCCAAGGCGGAGGCACGGGAGCGGGCGCGCCAGTTGCTCGACTACATGCGGATCGGCCATCGCGCCGAGCATCGGCCGTCGGAACTGTCGGGCGGCGAACAGCAGCGCGTGGCGATCGCCCGCGCCGTTGCCAATGCGCCGCTCGTGTTGCTCGCCGACGAGCCGACCGGCAACCTCGACCCGGAAACGGCTGGCTATGTCTTCGAGGCGCTGGAGGCACTCGTTCGTCAGTCGGGTCTGGCTGCATTGATTGCGACCCACAACCACGAGCTCGCATCCCTCATGGATCGCCGCGTGACGATAGAGGATGGCAAGGTCCGAGAGATGACCTGACGGGATCCGGCGGTCCGGTACCGTCGGCGGCAGCCTCGCCGCCGCTTCGCAACGGCAGTACCCCGCCTTGGAATCGAAGCCGTCCTATTGCGATCCGAAGCCGCAAGCCTTCCGGCCGATCTCGTCGCTCCAGTCCTCGTAAGCGATCTGGGCACCCGCCGTGGTGATCGGCTTTCCGTTCGCGGTCCCCTTGCCGGTCAGCACGTTGAGGTCGCATGCGCGCGTGTTGTCGTTGTCGAGGGTGTCGTAGGACGAGTAGGTGTAGCCGGCGACGATGAAGCGGCCGCCGCGATAGGCGAGCGTCAGGCTCTGGCTCCAGCGATCCCGCCCGATCGAGCTGTTCTGCGACGTCAGCTTGATCGACCCGTTCGCCAGCGCCGCGACTGTGGGCTCCTGGCCGAACATCGTGAGGTTGCCCGAGATCTTGTTGGGGGCTGAGACCTTCAGTGCCAGGCGCGATTCGCCCGGATTGGCGAGGTAGATGAAGACGGCGTTGTCCTCGTCGCTGCCCTCGGCCGGGCGGGCGATCAGCGCCAGGTCGGTATTGCCGTCCCTGTCCCAGTCACCGGTTGCCGCCGCGACGATCCGGTCCGCGGGAAAGTCCTCGGCCGCGGCGACGCATGGCGCCAGCAGAACCATCAAGAGTGGCAGCACACGTTTCATCCGGTCACCCCGCGTCGATCGGCAAGCAGCTTAGGAAATTGTGTCGATGCGGTCCAGCTGCGACCCCAGGAGGCAGAGTCGGATAGATCTGCCAGAGATGGGCTTGACGACGGAACAAAACAAGAACAAAATGGCTCCGTGTTGAGAAAGGGAGACCTACGATGACCGAATTCATGCGTGATGTCGCAGCTTTTGCCTCCATTGCGATGTTTGTCGCGAGCCTGTCGGTGCTCGCCCTCGGCTTGTAGGGCATTCGGTTACGGCGGCGCCCGTTGTCCGATCGAGCCGGATCGGCAACAGGGGATAAATGCCTTCCGCCCGGTGTCCGGCTGGACTTTCCCGGCAGGAATCCGCTTATCCTTCCCGCTTGTTGAATCGAGGTGGCGAGCATGGCGGAAATGGCGGCGACGGAAGCAGGGCGCGGCGAGGTGCAGTTCGTGCATCTGCGCGTGCATTCGGCCTATTCGCTGCTCGAGGGCGCGCTGCCGATCAAGAAGATACTCGGCAAGGCCGTCAGCGACGGCCAGCCGGCGATCGCAATCACAGACACGAACAACCTGTTCGCGGCCCTCGAGTTCTCACAGAAGGCGGTGGCCGATGGCATCCAGCCGCTGATCGGATGCCAGCTCGCAATCGACATGGAAGACGAGGGTGAGGGGGAGCGGCGCAGTCCGGCGCAGTCGCTTGCCAAGCTGCCGTCCCTCGTCATTCTGGTTGCCACGGATGCCGGCTACGCGCGGTTGATGGATCTTGTCAGTCGCGCCTATCTCGAGGGCGAGGGGGGCCATGCGATCCACATTCGGCGGTCTTGGCTCGATGACGGCACGGAGGGGCTGATTGCACTGACCGGGGCATCCACCGGACCGGTCGACATGGCGCTCGCTGCCGGGCAGCCCGCGATGGCCGAGGATCGGCTAAGGGAGCTCAAGCATCGGTTCGGCAACCGGCTTTATCTGGAACTGCAGCGCCACGCCGGCTATGACCGGCGGCACGAGCGACGGATGATCGAACTGGCCTATGCGCACGACGTGCCGCTGGTGGCGACGAATGAACCCTTCTTCCCGTCGCCGGACGACTATGAGGCGCATGACGCGTTGATGGCGGTGGCGCATAACGCCATGGTGTCGGACGACAATCGCTTCCGGCTGTCTCCAGACCACTACCTGAAGGGCCGGGCTGAGATGGCGGAATTGTTCGCCGATCTGCCCGAGGCGTTGGACAATACCGTCGAGATCGCCCGGCGCTGTTCGTTCGTGCTGAAGACCCGTGCACCGATCCTGCCAAGGTTCACCGGCGCCACGGCCGATCCCGAGGAAGCCGAGCGGGCCGAGGCGGCGGAACTGCGTCGTCAGGCGGTGGAGGGGCTGGAGCGGCGCATGGCCGCGCTCGGCCTTTCGACAGGCTTCAGCGAGCAGGACTACCGCGAGCGGCTGGACTTCGAGCTCGGCGTCATCGAACGCATGAAGTTCCCCGGCTACTTCCTCATCGTTGCCGACTTCATCAAATGGGCCAAGGAGCAGAACATTCCCGTCGGTCCAGGACGTGGCTCGGGCGCCGGCTCGCTGGTGGCCTATGCGCTGACGATCACCGACGTCGACCCCTTGCGCTTCTCGCTGCTGTTCGAACGCTTCCTCAATCCGGAACGCGTCTCGATGCCGGACTTCGACATCGACTTCTGCCAGGACCGGCGCGAAGAGGTGATCCGTTACGTCCAGCGCAAGTACGGCCGCGAGCAGGTGGCGCAGATCATCACCTTCGGCTCGTTGCAGGCGCGCGCCGCACTGCGTGACGTGGGCCGCGTGCTCGAAATGCCGTATGGCCAGGTCGACAAGATCTGCAAGCTGGTCCCGAACAATCCGGCCAATCCCACCCCGCTGTCGAAGGCGATCGAGGAGGAGCCGAAGCTGCAGGAAGAGGCGGAGAAGGAGCCGGTTGTCGGACGCCTGCTCGACATCGCCCAGAAGATCGAGGGTCTCTACCGGCACGCCTCGACGCACGCCGCGGGCATCGTGATCGGCGACCGGCCGCTGTCGCAGCTCGTGCCGATGTACCGCGATCCCCGCTCCGACATGCCGGTCACCCAGTTCAACATGAAGTGGGTCGAGCAGGCGGGGCTGGTGAAGTTCGACTTTCTCGGGCTGAAGACGCTGACGGTTCTGAAGACGGCCGTCGACTTTGCCCGCAAGCGCGACATCGAGATCGATCTCGGCAGCCTGCCGCTGGACGACAAGCTCACCTACGAGATGCTCTCGCGCGGCGAAACGGTCGGCGTGTTCCAGGTGGAAAGTGCCGGCATGCGCAAGGCGCTGATCGGCATGCGGCCCGACTGCATCGAGGACATCATCGCGCTGGTCGCGCTCTACCGCCCGGGGCCGATGGAGAACATTCCGGTCTACAACGCCCGCAAGCACGGCGAAGAGGAGATCGAATCGATCCATCCGATGATCGACCATCTCCTGAAGGAGACCCAGGGCGTGATCGTCTACCAGGAGCAGGTGATGCAGATCGCCCAGGTCCTGTCCGGATACTCGCTCGGCGAAGCCGACCTTCTGCGCCGCGCCATGGGCAAGAAGATCAAGGAGGAGATGGACAAGCAGCGCGCCCGTTTCGTCGACGGTGCGATGAAGAACGGCGTGTCCAAGCCGCAGGCGGATCTGATTTTCGACCTGCTCGCCAAGTTCGCCAACTACGGCTTCAACAAGTCGCACGCTGCCGCCTACGCGATCGTGTCCTACCAGACGGCCTATCTGAAGGCGCATTACCCTTGCGAGTTCCTCGCCGCGTCGATGACCTACGACATGGCCAACACCGACAAGCTGAACGATTTCCGCCAGGACGCCGCTCGGCTTGGCATCAAGGTCGTTCCGCCGTCGATCCAGACGTCCTACGCCCATTTCGAGACCGGCGAGAACTGCATCTACTATGCACTGGCGGCGATCAAGGGCGTGGGCGAATCGGCCGTGCAGCACATCGTTGAGGCGCGCGGCGATCGCCCGTTCGAAAGCCTGGAGGATTTTTGCCTGCGGATCGACCCGAAGCAGGTCAATCGCCGGGTTTTCGAGAGCCTGATCTGCGCCGGCGCCTTCGACTGCTTCGGCCACGACCGCGGGGCCTTGATCGCCGGCCTCGACCGCATCATCGGTTACGCCCAGCGGGCGCAGGAGAACAAGGCCAGCGGCCAGAGCGACATGTTCGGCACGGGTGCGGCAACCGGGCCGGAGACGATTGCCTTTCCGTCATATTCGCCATGGCTGGCGTCGGAGAAGCTGCACCGCGAATTCCAGGTGCTCGGGTTCTATCTCTCCGCCCACCCGCTCGACACGTATAATGCGATGCTTGCCAAGATGCGGGTGCAGAATTTCGCCGACTTCGCCGTCGCCGTGAAGCAGGGCGCTACGGCGGGCCGGCTGGCGGGCACCGTGACATCGAAGCAGGAACGCAAGACCCGCACCGGCAACAAGATGGGGATCGTCGCGTTCTCGGACGCGTCCGGCCAGTTCGAGGCGGTGCTGTTTTCCGAAATGCTGCACCAGTATCGCGACTTGCTCGAGCCGGGCAAGTCGCTGGTGATGACGGTGCAGGCGGAGGAGCGCCCCGAGGGAATCGGCCTGCGGATCCAGACGCTGCGCTCGCTGGAGGAGGAGGCGCTGCAGCAGCAGAAGGCGCTGCGGGTCTATGTCCGCGATTCTGGGCCGTTGCGCTCGATCGCCGCCCACCTCAACGCCAAGGGCGACGGCCTGGTGTCCTTCATCGTCATCAAGGACGACGGCCAGCGGGAGATCGAGGTGGAACTGAGCGAGCGCTATCGCATCTCGCCGGAGATCGCCGCCGCCCTGCGCTCCGCGCCCGGTGTCATCGATGTGGAGATGGTCTGACGGCGGCGTCGGCGACGCTGGGCGGCCCAAATGCACAAACGTGCCGGTTTGCACGCTGCACAGAATCATGGAATTGAGCGCGGATAGTATTGCTTCCCGTGTGTTGCGGTCAGCCGAATTATCCTATTCACAGAGCGGTGCGCCGCGTGCCCAGCTAGAAGCTTCAGCGCACAAAACTTGAGGTGCCAGGTACATGCAGATCGAGGAAAAGGGTTCTGGGAATGTCATTAATGTTGCTGGTCCGCGCTCTCGCGCCGTGACGATCACTGTCACCGGAAACAACAATCGCATCAGTGTTGGAAATTTTTCAACCGGTGGGCTCTCGATTACCGTCGATGGCGATGGTTGTGAGATCCACTTGGGCAATCTGCGGTTTGCGAAGAAATTGAGTGTTCTCGCCAAGGCCGGCGCCAAGGTGTCCATCGGAGACAAGACCTCAGTGATGAATGCGTCGATCTTTGCGATCGGTTCTCAAGTGTCTATCGGACAGGATTGCATGCTTTCGTTCCCGGTGAACATCCGGACGCATGATGGTCACGGAATTTACGACATTCACACAGGGAACATGGTCAATCAGGCGGGTCCGGTCGAGATCGGTGATCATGTCTGGATCGGCATGCAATCAATTGTTTGCCGAGGAACCAGGATCGGGAACGGCTCCATAATCGGGGCAAGGTCCTATGTCCAGAACATGACCGTTCCCGCGTGCAGCATTGCGGCAGGATCCCCCGCGCGTATCCTGAAACATGACGTGACATGGGATCGTTCCATGGCCGGAAACCTTTTCGACGAGACCGCCATGATATCCGGCGACATTCTCTCGTTGCTCACCGATCAGCACGACAAGGTGTCATGACAGACGCGGCGGTGCTGGTTTCGTACGATGGTGAGCTTCCGCCTGTATCCGCCGTTCCGTTCACGGTGTCCGATTGGCATTTGAGTGTGAGAACCTGAAGTGCACAAAAAAATGCGTCGTGCAGACCTTTTAAACAGCGCCTTGCCAAGCTATTGAAATTGCAAGTGCGGACGTGGCGAAACTGGTAGACGCAAGGGACTTAAAATCCCTCGGAGTGATCCGTACGGGTTCGACCCCCGTCGTCCGCACCAAGATCAGACGTTAGAGAACGGCTGCGATCGCCCGCCGCTTCAAGGGGCGATCGAAAACTTCTGGTCGGAGAGGGCAACGGCGCCGCTGAGGGCGTCGCGAAAGCGGTAGCGCAGAACATAGTCGCCCGCGGGAGGGCCCTCGACGTTCAGCGTCAGCTTGGCGAAGACCTCCTGGTTGCGCACGAACCCGCGGAAGGTGAACGAGCCGAAGGCCTTCTGCTCGGCAAGCGTGTCGCCCTTGTTGTTCAGGAGCTCGAGGTCAACCGTGAACTGCGCCTCCATCCGCCCGTCCTCGATCGGCCGCCAACTGAGACCGACGGGCTCGACATAGGAGATCAGCGGCTCTCCCGGCTTGTAGGTGGAGGTTGGCCGCGGCGTATACATGCCGTAACCCTCGGGCGGCTCGGCCACGAACGCGGCCTTGCCGATCGTGAAGGGAAGCGTTGCGGCAAAGATGCCGAACGCGTCGCGCATCGTGCCGTGGGCCCCGACCGGATCGCCGGAGGTTGCCAGTTGCTCCGCCCTCGTCGCCGCCTCGACCAGAGGACCGGCCTGCGACACCGACCCCCACAAGCCGGCCGCGACGGCAAGCGACATCAACACACAAGGCTTGGCTGGCATGCGGCTCCCCCGGATCGTTGTCCGCGAAGGATGCGCAGGTGCCGGCAGGCAGTCAAGGAGGTGCTTTCAGCTCTTCCAGAACAGCGGCGTCAGGATGACGAGCACGGTCAACACCTCGAGGCGGCCGAGCAGCATCATCAGCGACAGGACGTAGAGGGAGGCGTCGTCAAAGGTGGAGAAATTGCCGGCTGGACCGACGACGGGGCCGATTCCCGGGCCGACGTTCGAGAGCGCGGTGACGACCGAGGAGAGCGCAGTTAGGACATCATGGCCAAGGGCGCTGAGCGCCACGCTGCCGATGACCCAGAGCAGCAGGTAGGTGCAGAAGAACAGGAACACGGTCCGCTGAGTGTCCTGTTCCACGGTAATTTTGCCGTAGCGCACGGCATGAATGCCGTTCGGATAGATCAGCTTGTAGAGGCCCGAGCGGATCGAGTTGAAGATGATGACAAAGCGATAGGCCTTTATGCCGCCGGCGGTCGAACCCGCGCATCCGCCCATGAAGGTGGCGAAGAGGCAAAGCGCGGCCACGAACGGACCCCATTGTGTATAGTCCTGGCTCGCCATGCCGGTTGTCGACAGGATCGACGCCATGGTGAAAAAGGAATGGGTAATGGCGTCGTGAAAATCCACGCCGTTGGCGATCCGGTGGTAAATGGCAATGGCGATCGCAAAGGCGGCGAGATAGCCGAGGAAGACGACGATCTGCGGATCGCGCAGCGTGTCGAGCCTGCCGCGCACCACCAGGACGATCAGGATCGAGAACGGCAGGCTGCACACGGTCATGAAGAACGTACCGGCCCACAAGAGCGCCGAATTGTTGAAGTAACCGAACGAGGCGTCATGCGTCGAAAAACCACCGGTCGCAACGGTCGACATGGCGTGATTGATCGCGTCGAAGCGGCTCATGCCCAGAACGTTGTAGGTGATCGCGCAGACAAGCGTGATGCCGATATAAACCACGATGAAGGCACGGGTGTAGGTCGCTATGCGGGCAAAGGGCTTTTCGTTCGTCTCCGATGATTCCATCTTGAAGAAAGACATGCCGCCGACACGCAGATACGGCATGACGAACAGGCCGAGCGCAACGATTCCGATGCCGCCCAGCCAGTGTAGCATCGAGCGCCACATCAGCAGTCCCGGCGGCGCATGATCAAGCCCGACGATCACGGTGGAACCGGTGGTGGTGATGGCGGAGACCGCCTCGAACAGCGCCTGGGAGAAGTCCAGGTCGATCGATGAGAGCCACAGCGGGATGGCGCCCACCAGCGAAAAGACCACCCACAGCAGGTTGACGAGCAGGAAGCCCATTTTCTTGGTGAAAGGCGGTGGACCGGCCTGGGTCGCCGCCGCGGTGATCAGCGAGAAGCCGCCCACGACGACAGCCGAGATCAGAAAATTCTTCCAGTCGTGATGGCCATAGTAGAGATTGACGGCGACAGGTATCAGCATCGACAGCGACAGATAGAGGCCGCAGGTGGCTGCGATGTTGATGGCGGAGCGGTAGATCGTGGCGTTCAAGGGGCATCTCGTTGTAGTTGGCACGATCCGCTTCTGAAAGGGCGGTGGCCTCCGCGGCTGCGATATGCAATAGCGGGAGCCAGAGGCAAACTCAAGAACGGCAGCAAGGCCATGAAACAGGATGTGGATCGCGCAACTAAAGCCGTGCGCACACTTTTTCCCGAAACGCCGCTTCAGTTGAACGAGCATCTGAGTGCGCGTTACGACGCGCGGATCTTCCTCAAACGAGAGGATCTGACGCCGGTCAGGTCCTACAAGATCCGCGGCGCCTTCAATTTCTTCCGCAAGGTCCTTGCCGGGGGAAAGAAGGCGGCGTCGTTCGTCTGCGCGTCGGCCGGCAACCATGCCCAGGGCTTTGCCTTCGTATGCCGGCATTTCGGCGTACAGGGGGTCGTTTTCATGCCGGTGACCACGCCGCAGCAGAAGATCGACAAGACGCGGATATTTGGTGGCGACTTCGTGCAGATCCGTCTCGTAGGCGACATTTTCGATCAGTGCTATCAGGCCGCGCAGGAGCATGCGCGCGACAGCGGCGCGGTAATGGTGCCGCCCTTCGACCATCCGGACATCATCGAGGGGCAGGCGACCGTCGCCGCCGAGATCCTGGCGCAACTCGGCGATGATCTCCGGCCGGATCTGGTGGTTCTGCCGGTCGGGGGTGGCGGACTGGCGGCGGGCGTCACCGGGTATATGGAGGATCGCGTCGCCCCGGAAGGCTTTCTCTTCTGTGAACCGGAAGGAGCGCCGAGCCTGCGCCGGAGCCTGGAGGCGGGCGGGGTGGTTACGCTCGATCAGGTCGACAATTTCGTGGACGGCGCCGCAGTCGGGCGCATCGGCGATCTGAACTTCGAATCGCTCAGGAAATTCAAGCCGGATCAGGCGATGCTCCTGTCGGAGAACGCGATCTGTGTGACGATCATCGACATGCTCAACGTGGAAGGCGTGGTGCTGGAGCCGGCCGGCGCGCTCTCGATCACCGCGCTGGAAGCACTTGGCCGGGAGAGACTGCAGGGCAAGACGGTCGTCGCCGTCGTTTCCGGCGGCAACTTCGATTTCGAGCGGCTGCCGGACGTCAAGGAACGGGCGATGCGGCATCGCGGCTTGAAGAAGTACTTCATCCTGCGCATGGCTCAGCGCCCAGGCGCCTTGCGGGATTTCCTCAATCTGCTCGGCCCCGAGGACGACATCTCCCGCTTCGAATATCTGAAGAAGTCGGCGCGGAATTTCGGCTCGATCCTGATCGGCATCGAGACGAAGTCGCCCGAAAACTTTGCGCTTCTCAAGCAGGCGTTCGATCGCGCGGGCCTGCGATATCAGGACATTACGGAGAACGAGATTCTGTCGAACCTGATCATCTGACCGGCACATGGTCGTTGACAGCGGGGCACGCTGTGCTACCACTCCGCCATGGCATCGTTTCTATCAAGGCTTTTCGGCCGGTCGGGCAAGACCGACGCTCCCACGGTAACGCCGGAGGAGAAGGAGATCTACAAGGATCTCGTTCTCGTCGCGACGCCGATGGCGGAGGGGTCGCAGTTCCGGCTTGCAGGCCGGATTGAAAAACAGGAAGGCGACGTCCTCCTCGTTCGCACCTTCATTCGCGCCGACCTCTTTACCAGCCGCGACGACACGGTCGCTGCCGCCTTTCGCAAGGCCCGCCAGATCGCCGACCAGAGTGGCACCTCGCTCTTCGCCGACGGGGCGCAGTCGCGATCGGTCTGAGGGCTGGCGCGGTCTCCGGCTGCCGGCGATGACGCTCCCGCAAGCTGGTCCAATTATAGTCTGAAGCAGATCACCATCGGGCGACCGCTGGGCGGTGGTCAGACGCCGACATTCGGGCGATCGATGATCTCGCGCAGCGCGAAGCTCGAATTGATCTTGACCACGTGCGGCAAGGCGGAAAGCCAGTCGCGGTGGATCCGTTCGTAGTCGGCAAGGTCTTTTGCCGCGACCCGCAGGATATAGTCGTATTCGCCTGACATGAGATAGCAGACGAGGACGTTCGGACACAGTTTGACGGCCGTCTCGAACTCGGCGAGCGTCTTGGCGAACTGTCCGGAGAGCGAGATATGCACGATGGCGATCATCGTGTAGTCGAGCGCCTTCTGCGACAGGTGGGCATGGTAGCCACTGATGACGCCGGATTTCTCCAGGATGTCGAGACGGCGCGAGCAGGCGGACGGCGACAGCCCGACGCGCTCGGCAAGTTCGGCGTTCGAGATGCGCCCGGATTGCTGGAGAATCCGCAGCATCGCAGTATCTATTGTATCGAGTGCATTCAACGCCATTTCCTTCGAGAGAAGACTGGGCTTGCACAAGGATATGCGAAAATGCCGATCCATTCCAAGATTCTTCGCAAGGACATTGCGCGGGAGTTCTGATCCAATCTTCAGATCCGCAGGGAGTGGCGGACCATCATGATTGGCACACGAATGGAGAGAGGAACGCAAGAATGCGTGTCGGATGCCCGAAGGAAATCAAGAACCATGAATATCGTGTCGGCCTGACGCCGGGTGCTGTGCGCGAATATGTGGCACATGGACACGAGGTGATGGTCGAAACCAAGGCTGGCGCCGGGATCGGCGCCGACGACGACGCCTACCGCGCCGCCGGCGCCCGGATCGTGACGACGGCGAAGGAGATCTTCGAGAAGGCCGATATGGTCGTCAAGGTGAAGGAGCCGCAGCCCGGCGAATGGGCACAGCTCCGCGAAGGTCAGATCCTCTATGCCTATCTTCATCTCGCGCCGGATCCGGATCAGGCTGCGGGGTTGCTCAAATCCGGCGTCACCGCGGTCGCCTATGAGACCGTGACGGACGATCGCGGCGGTCTTCCGCTGTTGGCGCCGATGTCGGAGGTGGCCGGACGACTGTCGATCCAGGCCGGCGCGACCGCCCTGCAAAAGGCGAATGGCGGGCGCGGAATTCTTCTTGGCGGTGTACCCGGTGTCGAGCCGGCGCGCGTTGCGATCCTCGGGGGCGGCGTCGTCGGCTTGCATGCGGCGAAGATGGCGGCGGGTCTCGGGGCGGATATCACCATTCTCGACCGGTCGATTCCGCGTCTGCGCCAGCTCGACGACATCTTCAACGGCCGGGTCCATACGCGCTATTCGACGATCGATGCGATCGAGGAGGAGGTTTTCGCCGCCGATCTCGTCATCGGCGCGGTCCTGATCCCAGGTGCGGCGGCGCCCAGGCTCGTCACCCGCGAAATGCTGTCGGCGATGAAGAAGGGCTCGGTGATTGTCGACGTGGCCATCGATCAGGGCGGCTGCTTCGAAACCTCGCATGCCACGACCCATTCCGAACCGACCTTCGAGGTCGACGGCGTCATCCACTACTGCGTGGCCAACATGCCAGGCGCGGTGCCGATCACCTCGGCCCAGGCGCTCAACAACGCAACCCTCCACTATGGTTTGCAACTGGCCGACAAGGGGTTGAAGGCGATCGCCGAAGACCGGCATTTGCGCGCGGGTCTCAATGTCCACCGCGGCCGCATCGCCAACAAGGCGGTGGCCGAAGCGCTCGGCTACGAGTTGGTCTCCCCGGAGGCGGTCCTGAACGTGGCGTAGCCTTACGGTTGCGGATCCACGGGCCTTTGCCCGTGGACACGCCGACAACCATGGTGTGCCGCCATTATGTCCGCTCGACCTTGCATTGATAGCAATTGTTGCGGGCCGAGCGGATATGAACATAGGCGATCTCCGACCGGGCCAGCAGCGTCTCCGCGTAGGCCGGGATTTCCTCCGTCGGCGTCACCGCGCCGGTGCCGTAGACGATCCGGTCGTCCGCATCATAGCCGCGTACGATATAGTCGCGGCTGTCGAGAATCGATGGCACCCCGGCGCCCGAAAATGCCGCGCAAGGTTCGGCGTGGAGGAAGATCGGCCCGGTCTCGGCATAGGGCTGCAACTCCGGGAAGGGCCTGTGTGCCAGGACGAGATAGGGCTCTCCGGCGCGCACCCCTTCGAGGCAATGGCGGCAGGGTACGCCATCACCGTCCGAAATCCGGCGTTCCGGACGCATGCCGTATGAGTCGGTGCCGCCATCCCATAACGCTGCGGCGGTTTCGGTCGGGACGGGCAGAAAACGGATGGCCATGACTGTTCTCCGGCTGTCGATCCGATCACCATCGTCCAGGTCCATGGCCGGCGACACCCGTTTTCTGCCGCTTGCGCTTTTAGACCTCTAGACGCCGCGGTATCAGACCGGTCTGACGAAAAGCAGGTCGCATTGCTGGAGCAGGCTGATCGGATCGGCGTCGGGCTCGGCAAGGCAGAGGTCGATCATCGTCCGGGTTATGTTAAGATAGTAGGCCTCGTTCCGCATTGCCGCGCGGATGATGCGGACATTGGCCTCCAGTTGCCGCGTTGCCGCCTCCCGCACCGGGCGGTGCGGCAGCAGTTGCCCGATCTTCAACAGTCGATTTTTGCGGGTCACGTGGCGCACCCGGTCCTGCCGGGCAAGGGCGAGGCGCGCTGCGGCGGCGAAAACGAGGTCGCGGCCGCACTGCCTCCAGACTTGCCGGAGTTGCGGGGAACAGGAAGTGAGGTAGGCGCGCATAAGAATGCGCCGCTTCTGCCCCCTTCGGCAGAAGGGGCGCAGCAGGGTCGCGGCGAGTTCGATGCCCGAAAGGTCATAGGCGAGCAGTTCGTAGTCGATCAGGCCGATCGACTGATCGTCGTTCTGGATGATGTTGTTGCCGAAGAGATCCCCATGGGTGAGCTGCGTGGCGGGCAGTCGACGCAGCCGGTCCATGCTTTCCCGGATCCAGGTTCGATGCTTGTCGCTCAGTTGCGTTTCGGCGGCGAGATAGGCCTCATGCGGCAGCTTCGGCTGCCTTCGCTCGAACAGGGCGCGCTGCGGCGGCCCCTCGAGCGAATACAGCTTTGCAAGCGTTTGCCCCAGGGAGATGAGGCCGTCGCGATTCGGGTTATTGGGAAGTGGGCGTCCCGGCAGATAGGAAAGCGCAAGCCAATGGCCGTGGCGCAGATATTGTCCGAAGGACGATGTCCGCGCACAGACCGATTGAACGGCGATTCCGGCGCCGGCAAGTCTGTGGATCGTCTGCTCGAAATGTTCCATCGTCCGCTTGGTGCGGAACCGGTAGAGGACGTACTTCTGTTGGTTCAGCTCGACAATGCGCTTGCGAATGTTGAAACGCCACTTCGAATGCAGGACGTCGGCTTGCCCGGCGAGCAATTCGCTTATGCTGGGATGGCGATTGATCATGCTGAAGCGATGCGTCCTGATGTCGTGCGCTCCAGTGTCGGTAGGCTTTGTCCGGAGCTGTGATCGGCTCCGTATATGACCTAAACGCGCAGCCGTTTCCAGCCGTGGCAAGCAGCATCCCACCTTTCTTGACGGCGCGACCGCATGAAACAGGCTGCGGCCGTTGAGCCGACCTGGGATCGAGACGCGCGATTGCCTGCGAGGTCAGCCGCGCCGTGCAAGCTCAAGCAGCTCAGCATCGGACAGCGGCAGGATTGTCGCCTCGCGCGTGCTGACGGGGGAAAAGCCGAACATCTGGTAGAGCTGCAACGCGCGTGGATGATCGAGATTGTTCGTGGTAACGGTCAGCAACGCCGGATCGGTCGACCAGGCGGCATAGAGTGTCTGGAGCAGGAACCATTTCCCCAGCCCGAGCCCCAGCGCGTGTTCGAACAGGCCGAAATGTACCAGTTCCATCCTCTCGGCGTCGTGCTGGAACAGCTCGAAGAAGCCGGCCGGCGCCCCGTCGACATAGAGCACCGTCACATTGGTGCGGCGATCGTTGAGAATCGCGGCCAGGGTCTCCTCGTCCATCCTCAACCGCTCCACCCAGTGCCAGCGCCTACCGACCTGGGTGTAGAGGAAGCGATAGAACGCTGTCGGTATCTTGGGAACGCGCATGATGGCGGTCTGGATGTTGACCGGCACCGGTAGGCTTTGCTTCGGCGGTGCGCTCATGCGCAATTCGGTGATGTGGACCGGCATCGGAGCCGGCTGCTTGCGCAATGTCATGGCGTCAGCCTTATCCCGTCACCACCGGCGTGTCGGCCCGACCGCCCCATTCCGACCACGAGCCGTCGTAGAGCGTATTGTTCTCGTGGCCGAGGGAATGAAGGGCGAGCGTGATGATGGCGGCCGTGATCCCCGAGCCGCAGGTGGTCACGACCGGTTCGTCCAGGTCGATCCCGGCGCTGTCGAACGCTGCCTTGAGCGCGTCCAGGTCCTTCAGCCTGCCGTCGACCGAGAAAATGCCCGATGGCATGCTGCGTGCGCCCGGCATGTGTCCGGCGCGCATGCCGGCGCGCGGTTCCGGCTCCTCGCCGGTGAAGCGCCCGGCTGCGCGGGCGTCGGCGATCTGGCGGGAGCCTGACGACACGATGTCGTGCATCTCGTCGAAGGATGTCACTGCCGCCGGATTGAAATGCGGGCGAAAATGCCCCGGCGCCGGCTCCGGCAGATCGGTCTCGAGCGGCCGGCCTTCCTTCTTCCACCCGTCGAGGCCGCCGTCCAGGACGTAGACGTTCTTGGCGCCCATCGTTCGCAACAGCCACCACACGCGCGGTGCCGTGAAGATCCCCGGACCGTCGTAGACGACGATCGTGTCGGTATCGGAGATCCCGAGCTTCTCAATGGCGCTGGCGAATTCCTCAGGCGAGGGGATGCTGTGCGGCAGGCCGGTGGAATGATCGGCGATGGCGTCCTGATCGTAGAAGACGGCGCCTGGAATGTGCCCGGCCGCATACTCGGCGGCGCCGTTGCGGTTCTGTGCCGGAAGATACCAGGATGCGTCGATGATCCTGAATTCCGGCGCGCCGAGCTGCTTTTGCACCCAATCGGCGGTGACGACGTATTTGCTTCTGGCGGCTGTCACGAATGGTCCTCCTCAAGCCGCCGATGTTGGCGAGCCGAACTGGATGCGGAAGCGGCGGTTTTCCTTGCCCTTCTTCTCGATCTTCGAGATGTGGATGGCGCCGACCTCCTGTGTTTCGGAGACGTGCGTACCGCCGCAGGGTTGGCTGTCGATCGCCGAGTTCTCCCCGATGCACACGAGGCTGACCCGCCCCATCCCCATCGGCGGACGGACGTTCTTCGATTTCACAATGCCCGGATTGGCGGCAAGTTCCGCATCGGTGATCCACTGCACGTAGACAGGGTGGTTGGCAGCCACCAGCGCCATCAGCTTTTCCGTGACCTCATCCCTGTCGATCGTTTCGCTCATGTCGAAATCGACCCGGCTTTCCTCCTCGCCCACTGCGGCGCCGGTGATCGGAAACGGGCAGACGACGGAAAGGAGGTGGCAGGCGGTGTGCATGCGCATCAGCCGGTAGCGGCGGGGCCAGTCGATATGGAGCACCAGCTTTTCGCCGACGATCGGCAGCGGCGCGCCCTCCAGCGGCCGATGGACGATGATGTCTTTCGTCGCCCCGTGCACGGTTGGGCCGAGTGCGATCCGGCTGCCGTCGGCACGCTCGAAGAAGCCGGTATCCCCCGGCTGGCCGCCTGAGGTTGCGTAGAAGCAGGTCTGGTCGAGCTCGATGCCGCCGTCCTCGTGAACCGCCGTCACCACCGCCTCAGTCGTCGAAAGATAGAAGTCGTCACGAAAGAGCGGGGCAACGGGCTGGGTCATGGATCATTCAACGGCCTGGTAGGGGACTTTGATCCTCGATGTCGCCGTCAGCCAGCCCGGGACGGGCAGGCCCTTCGAATCGAGAAAGTCCGGATTGAACAGTTTGGACTGGTATCGGTTACCATAGTCACAGAGGATCGTCACGATCGTGTGCCCCGGGCCGAGGTCCTTCGCCATCCGGATCGCGCCGGCGATGTTGATGCCCGACGAGCCGCCCACGCACAGGCCCTCGTGCTCGATCAGGTCGAAGACGAGCGGGACCGCCTCGGAATCGGGGATCTGGTAGGCGTAATCCGGGGTGAATCCCTCCAGGTTGGCGGTGATCCGGCCCTGTCCGATTCCCTCCGTGATGGAACTGCCGGAGGCCTTCAGTTCCCCGTGCGCGTAATAGTTATAGAGAGCCGCGCCTTCGGGATCGGCAAGCCCGATCTTGATGGCCGGGTTCTTCGCGCGCAGGCCCGCCGCCACACCGGCAAGCGTGCCGCCGGAACCGACAGCGCAGATGAAACCGTCGACCTTGCCGTCGGTATCGCGCCAGATTTCCGGAGCGGTCGTATGGATGTGGGCTTCGCGATTGGCGACGTTGTCGAACTGGTTGGCCCAGATTGCCCCGTTGGGTTCCGTCTTTGCAAGTTCGTCCGCCAGCCGGCCGGAAAGCTTCACGTAGTTGTTCGGGTTCTTGTACGGCACGGCGGGCACTTCGATGAGTTCGGCGCCAAGCAGTTTCAGCGCGTCCTTCTTTTCCTGGCTCTGCGTTTCCGGGATGACGATCACGGTGCGGTAGCCCAGCGCCTGTGCGACCATCGCAAGACCGATGCCGGTGTTTCCGGCGGTGCCCTCGACGATCACTCCGCCCGGACGCAATTGGCCGGCCTTCTCCGCCGCGCGGATGATCCACAGGGCCGCGCGGTCCTTGACCGACTGGCCCGGATTGAGGAATTCGGCTTTGCCGAGGATCGTGCAACCGGTCGCGTCGGAGGCGCCTTTCAGCCGGATCAGCGGCGTGTTGCCGATTGCGTCCAACACCGAAGAAAGAATAGCCATGGCCTGCGAACCTCGCATTTTGCATCTAGATTAGGCAGCGACTTTTCGGACCGCAAGCAATGCTTTGCAAGAAAATCCGTTCCCTGTCTCCCCGTTTCGGGGGCATATTTTCGCGCCGCTTGGGCGCTTCGCCTGACGCCTCAAGGGCTTGAAGCCTTGATGCGGCTGAAGGCCTCCAGCGCCCGGCTTCGCGCCGAAGCATGGTCCACGATCGGGCCGGGGTAGCCGCTGCCGAGCCGCACACCGGCCGCCTGGAGCACCGAAGCGGGAGCCTTGAATGGGCAGTGGATATATTTCGCCGGCACGCGGGAAAGTTCGGGAACATGCCGCTTGATGTAAGCGCCTTCGGGATCGAACTTCTCGCCCTGAAGCGTGGGGTTGAAGATGCGAAAGAACGGCGCGGCGTCCGCCCCGCAGCCGGCCACCCACTGCCAGCTGGCCGCGTTCGAGGCGGGATCGGCGTCCAGAAGCGTGTCGCGGAACCAGGACATGCCGCTGCGCCAGTGCACCATGAGATCCTTGATCAGGAAAGAAGCCACGATCATCCGCACGCGATTGTGCATGTAGCCGTGCGTCCAGAGCTCGCGCATGCCGGCGTCGACGACCGGATAGCCGGTCATGCCGCGGGTCCAGGCGTCGAACATCGGCGCGTCGTCGCGCCACTCGAAGGCGTCGAAACGGCGGTCGAGATTGTCGGTGGCGAGTTCGGGATTGTGAAACAGCAGGTGATAGGAAAAATCGCGCCATGCCAGCTCCTTGCGGAAGACGGCGACGCCCTCCGCATCGGATCCGTCCGCGGCGCCCCGCGCCGCATGCCAGGCCTGCGCCGGCGAGATTTCGCCGAAGGCGAGGTGCGGCGACAGCCTTGATGTGCCGTCGAGCCCCGGAAAGTCGCGCGCTTGACCGTATCGCCCAAGCCGTTGCCGAACGAATGCCGCAAGCTGTTCCTGTGCCGCCGCTTCGCCCGGAGTCCAGGTCTCGCCGAAGCGGCTGGCCCAGTCCGGCTTCTGCGGAAGCAGTCGCCAGTCCTCCAGTCTCTCGCTGTGCGGGAACTGCTCGGGGCCGGGGATGTGCGATGGCGCGTCGATCGGCGTATCCGGCTCGCCGCCGTCAGACAACGCCCGCCAAAACGGCGTAAAGACCTTGTACGGCCCGCCGCTGCCGGTTTTCAGCCGCGAGGGATCGTGCAGCAGTTGGCCGGCAAAACTGCTGGCCTGGATGCCGGAGGCGCGAAGCGCGGCTTTGACCGCGCTGTCGACGCTGATCCCATCCGGGTCGTGCCGGCGGTTCCAGTAGAGTGCGCAGGCGCCGGTCTCCGCCAGGATCGCTTGCAGAACCTCCAGCGCTGCGCCGCGGCGCAGCACCAGCCGGCTGCCCGCCGCCGCGAGGCGGGCGCTGAGCGCTGAAAGCGAGTGATGCAACCACCAGGCCTGCGCCGCGCCGTAGGGCAGGGCGCCGTCGTTGCCCTGTTCGAGGATGAACAGCGCAATCACCGGACGGCCGCTCGAGATCGCCGCAGCGAGAGCGTGGTTGTCGGTCAATCGCAGATCCCGTCGGAACCAGACGATGACGGGCGCGAGGAGCGGAATCGGTATCATCATAGCGGCAACTGGTCGTCTTCCCCGGTCGGTCCGCCCTCGTTCTCCAGAACGTCGATGGCCTTTACCTCTCTGCGCGTGAACTTCAATCGCACACCCACCCCGGCCTCGTCTTCGCCGACGAGCAAGACGCCGCCGTCGAACAACGCCGCTTCGATCGCTCTGCGGGAGGCTTCGCTTGCGCCCTTCTTGCCGCACTCGAAATCCGAGATGGTGCGTGGTGAAACGCTCGCCGCTTCCGCAAGTTGATCCTTCGTCCAGTCGATCAGAGCTCGGCCGGCACGGCATTGGGCAGGGGTGATCATAAACGGCCTCGTGACATTTGCGTGGAGGAGGGAACGTCGCCTGGATTATCGGTATTTTGATCCACGCTCAATGGCGGCATCGGTCGCACGCGCGAACCGGTCGGCTCGGGCCGGGCAAAACCAAGCTGGGGCAAGCTGCTGAAACGAAGAAGGGGCCGCGCGATTGACGCGCAGCCCCTCTGAAACTGGCTCCCCGGGCCGGATTCGAACCGGCGACCTGTCGATTAACAGTCGAATGCTCTACCGCTGAGCTACCAGGGATCATCCGCTCGCTGCGGAGTGAGCGCGTAATACAAACGCTGGACCGATTTGCCAAGCGCTTTTTGCGAAAAATGCGCAACTTCCTTGATTGATTGTGGAGAAAGGACCAGATGACAGGCTGAACCCTCTGGAAATCTAGCCTCCCTGAGTTGTGACCTGCACGGATGAAACCGAAAGAGACGACCAAAACCCGCTTCGGCATTGATCACCGAACCCATGAGATCGTGATCGGCCCGTTCCGCCAGCGGCTGCCGCAGTCGCGCATACTGCGCATGGTGGTCGGAATCCTGCTGATCTTTTTCGGCATGCTCGGCTTTCTGCCGGTCCTCGGTTTCTGGATGATTCCGCTGGGTCTTCTCGTTCTGTCACACGATTCGCCCCTCATCCGTCGACAGCGGCGCAAGCTGGCCGTCTGGTGGGCGACGCGCAAGATGCGCCGCCGCCAGTAGGCCGACAGGTTTTTTCCTGGACTTAAACCGTTGTTCCATCTGCAACAGGCGGCAGGCGGACGCGCGCCCCTCGGGTCAGGTCGACGCGGACGGTCGTAATTCGGTTGGCGGCGCCCTCGATTTTGCGCACTTCGACCATATCTTGATCGGCTGGGGCTTTGAAGGAGCAAGGCGATGACCACCTACCATGTCGGATATTTCGTCGGGAGTCTCTCCAGCACGTCGCTGAACCGCAAGCTGGCAAAGGCCCTGGTGCGGCTTGCGCCGAAGGAGTTGGAATTTGAAGAAATTTCGTTCCGCGATCTGCCGCTGTATAGCCCGGATTTCGATGCGAACTATCCGCCGGTTGCCCTTGCATTCAAGGACGCGATCGCCAGCAAGGATGCGATACTTTTCGTCACGCCGGAGTACAATCGGTCGATCCCGGGTGGCTTGAAGAACGCGATCGACTGGGCCAGCCGGCCCTATGGCACCAATTCCTTTTCCCGCAAGGCAGCGGCGGTCATCGGCACCTCGCCCGGCTCGATCGGCACGGCCGTCGCCCAGCAAAGCCTTCGCAGCGTTCTGAGCTTCTGCAATGCGCCGCAGATGAATGCGCCGGAAGCCTATATCCAGTTCACCCCCGGACTGATCACCGACGACGGCGAAGTCACGGTGGATTCGACCACGGATTTTCTGCGCAACTACATGGCCCACTTCCACGCCTTCATCGTCCGGGTGCGAACGGTGCTGCCGCGCGAATGAATGCCGAGGCCGCGCGAGGCACCAGGCCGGACGGGAGCCTCCCCGGCCGGCCTGGTGCAGCCGACGCGCCTCAGCGAGTGGCAATGACACAGGAATACTGCCGCGTTTGGCCCCGATCTCAGGGCCGGCAGGGCCGGCCCGATCTGTGGGAAACGCCGTTTCTCGATTGGCAAGGCGCAATTTCAGAAGGAGCCCCTTGCTTCCTTATCGGATTCGTTCTAAACGCCCGGCACCACTCGCTTTTAAGCAAACGGACGGCCTCGTGGCGGAGTGGTTACGCAGAGGACTGCAAATCCTTGCACCCCGGTTCGATTCCGGGCGAGGCCTCCACCTTATTTTCTTCAGAAATTCAATATGTTGATGAGGGTACGGCGCCGGCGATTGCCTGGCTTTTTGTCGGCGACCTCGCACTTCCTGCTATTGGCCTCGTGCACCACGCGATACTCCGCGGCCAGTGCCGGCGTGGTGGTTCAACTAGCGTAGATGCCACGGGCACCATGGCTGGTTGCAGAACTGGTTGACGTAGTGATCTTCCCCTTGGTTCGATTGAGTAACCAGACTGTTATCGCGAATCACCTGGTGCCCATGGTCGTGATCCCCATGGTTATGATCGCCATGATTATGATCCCCATGCTCGTGATCGCCATGGTCATGATGGTCGCTATGTTCGCTATGATCGTGCTGAGAGTTGCTTTCCCTGGCGAAGGCTACAGGCGAAGCAGCGAGGGCTATTGTTGCAATGGCTGCAATTGTCAGGGCTAGGCGCATGACACATCTCCAGATGCCCAGCGAAACCACATGCCGGACAGTAAACGCCAGTCTTTCTGTAGTAATGGACGGCAAACAATACTATATACCCCGTGTGTAAGAGGGGCGGTAACTTCACGGTGTCTGACGATCAATTCAGCGTGACGGCCGGGCTGCCGTTTGCAAGAAAGAAACCCCGCCAAAGGGGGAGCAATCAGAGGGGAAACAGCTGCTGTGGCCGGAAAGAATGCGACCGGCGGTCCGCCGGTCGCGTTGAGGGATTCTCTTCAACCGACATGTTTCGGGATTGGTCGCGCGCCTCGGATATTAAGACGATCCTGTCCCAGACCCCGCACCGGTCGCAGTCTAAGGCATGTCGCGCAGCGGTTTTGCGAAAACCACATGCGATAAAACAAGGACTTAAAGCGCGGGATGCGCATCCGAAGGATCGCGACCCGCTTTAGTACTGGGCGTTGATCGTCCCGGTGCGCATCCCGGTGATTTCCGCATCGGGCGAAGGGCCTGGATAATCCGCGTAGGTCGTATTGTAGGCGCCGGATTGCGTGGCGCACCCGGACAGTGCAAGAAGCGCCAGAACAAGCATGGTGATCGTAGCACGGTAGGTCATGGCGTCCTCCATTGCCGGGCATGTGGCATTGGTCAATCTACCTCTCGTTGCCGTTGGGTGGCAAGAGGATCGCCGCAGTCGCAGGGGTTGGGCGATGAATTGGCACCGGGCGGAGCGGAACGCTGCCGCGGCTGGCGAGGTCAGTTGGGCGCGGTCTCAAGGCCGACCAGGGCGATCTTCGGATAGCCGGCTGCCTGCAGCAGGTTCATCACCTCCATGACGGCGCCATAATCGACAGTCTTGTCGGCGCGAAGCAGGATGCGTGTCTCCCTGTTGCCCTGCGTGATCGCATCCAGTTCCGCGGCGAATGTCTCGCGCGTCACCGTGCCGTTGCCCAGCGAAAGTGCCAGGTCATTCTTCAGCGTCACGAACACCGGCTTGTCATCATCCCGCGGGACGGGCCTGGCGGCGGAGGAGGGGAGGTCGACGTCAACGTCGACCGTTGCAAGCGGCGCCGCCACCATGAAGATGATGAGCAGCACGAGCATGACATCGATGAACGGGGTGACGTTGATCTCGCTGTTTTCCCCAAGATCGTCGCGTTCGGGGTCCCTGATCCTGCCGGCCATGGTTCACCCGATCCGGACGAGGGCTGGATCGGGGCGCGCGTTGCCGGTGCCGCGTTGGGCCGCAAGCTTCGCCCGGCGCCTGTCGAGGTCGCGGCTGACCAGGCGCTCGATCGCCGCCGAGGCGTCGGTCAATCCCTGCCGGTAGCCGGTAATGGCGCGGACCAGAACGTTGTAGATGACGACGGCGGGGATGGCCGCCACCAGCCCGATCGCCGTTGCCAGCAAAGCCTCGGCGATGCCCGGCGCGACGATGGCGAGGTTGGTCGTCTGCGCCTTCGAGATGCCGATGAACGCGTTCATGATGCCCCAGACGGTGCCGAAGAGGCCGACGAAAGGCGCAGTCGAGCCGATCGTTGCGAGCAGGCCGGTTCCCTTGGCGATCCGTCTTCCGGCCCGGACCTCCATTCGCTGGAGGCGCGAGGCGACCCGTTCCTTCACGCCGACGTCGGAAATCAGGTCGATCACCGCGTCCGAACCGTCCATTTCTTCGCGCGCCGCCTTGACCATCTGGGCGGGGGCGTCCCGGTGGCCGGCGAGCATTTCCTCGGCCGCCGCGAGCCCCGGTGCGGCGGTCAGGCAACGCATGGCACGGCCGAGCGCGCGTTGGACCGCACCGAGTTCGATGATCTTGGCGATGAGCACCGTCCAGGTGGCGACGGACGCGGCGGCGAGGCCGATCATCACGGTCTTGACGACCCTGTCGGCCGCCATGAACATGCCCCAGGCCGACAGGTTATGCGGCAGGTCGGTCTGACGTACGGCCGCGGCGGTGGCGATTTCGGCATTGGCTGCCGGACGTGCCTCGTGATCGGACACCGGCACTTTCACCTCGGACGAGGTGCCGAACTGTAGGTTCTGCGCTGTGGCCGCGGTGGGGGCGGGCGCCGCTGGCGCCGCGTCTGCCGCCACGGTGGCAACCGATCCGGGTGTCGATATCGCCCCGTTCGAAGCCCGCCCTGCAGCCGCGGCCGTCGGGCGGGTTTGCGTTTGCGCGTCGCCGCTGGCGGGAGGGGCCTGTTGGGCCAGGCCCGGCATGGTGGAGAACACGAGGCCGAATGCGGCGAACGCCGCGGCCAGTTGGGGCCGTTTCGTCAAGGTTGGATCCTCTGATGCTCCGCTTGCCAGGCGCGCGGTGAGCGCGCCCCGCGCGGATTGATGTCCAGGTGATCGATACAACGAAATTTCACTGCCCGGCAATATTAATATGAGGTAGATACTCATGTTTTTTGTCGGCAGCGTTGTCATCCTGCGTCATTTTTTTGCCCATAGGTGGCAGCAATGGATATGGACACCCAATGCGAAAGCGCATTAAGACAGGCTGAATATATCCGCCGGCCGGACAAACGGCCGCGAGCTTCTGACAGGGCAGCAATGATGGACTATACCGCAGCGCGCATCAAAATGGTCGACAACCAGATCCGGACCACGGACGTCACATCGCATTCCGTGCTCGAGGCGTTCCTGTCTGTGCCCCGCGAAGCGTTCGTTCCGGCTGCAATGAAGCCGCTCGCCTACATCGACAATGACATCGAGCTTGCGCCGGGTCGTTATCTGATGTCTCCGTCGCCGCTGGCAAAACTTGTCCAATTGGCCGCGATCACCAAGGAAGACCTGGTTCTCGAGGTTGGCTGCGGGACCGGCTATGTCTCGGCCATCCTGTCGACGCTCGCCGGTTCGGTGGTTGCGCTGGAGAGCGATGAAGCGCTTGCGGTGAAGGCCAGCGAGACCCTGGCCGAGCATGGCTATGACAATGTCGCTGTCGTCACCGGCGATCTGGAAAAAGGCTATGGCGCCGAATCCCCCTATGACGTGATTGTCGTTGATGGCGCCGTCGAGATCATTCCGGAGGCGCTCTTCGGCCAGTTGCGGGATGGCGGGCGGCTGGTTGTCGTGCAGGGCTACGGCAACGCGTCGCAGGCGCGGCTTTTCGTCAAGGAGCGCGGTGTTGTCTCGCAGCGCGCCGCCTTCAACACGGCCGTCAAGCCGCTGCCGGGCTTCCGCAAGGCTGCCGAGTTCGTGTTCTGAAAATTCGCCGAAAATTCGAGTCGGATTTCGGAAAGGATTTTGTTGTAATTTAGCATGTCTTCACGTGCGTTGCGCACCGAGCGCACTGGTGTGCGTAGGATTGGAGTTGCGACAGCCCTGTGGAATGTTACTCTGATGCGGTCGGAATTAAAGTGCAATGGTCCCTCATCACTTGTGCTGAGGGTGGGGAAAAGATACAGGTGACGGCTTGAAACTTGACTGCGGCGACCGATGCGAGCGCTGCAGTCGCGGGGAAATCATGCGTGTCGCGACACCGGTCGGTGTCGTTGTTGCGTAAAGCGGGACCGGTCCGCCGGTCCAGTCTGGAGTTGTACGTGTCCATGATTCGCAAGACCGCCCTGGCAGCGGCGCTCGTTCCCTTCCTGCTGGCGACGACTCAATCAGTTTCGGCCGAAACGCTCGCGGGCGCCATGGCAAAGACCTACGCGAACAACCCGGATCTGAATGCCGCTCGGGCGGCGCTGCGCGCCATCGACGAGAATGTGACCATCGCCAAGGCCGCCATGCGCCCGCAGATTAATGGCGTGGCGGAAGCGAATGCGACGAGACGGCAATTCGACAAAGACTGTGCGGTTACTCCTTCACCGGTGTTCGGATGTTCGCAGCCGCTGGGGCGTAGGGATACCTTTACCTCCTCCTACGGCATTTCAATTACCCAACAGATCTTCGACGGCTTCCAGACGCTAAATCGGGTGCGCTCTGCCGAGGCAAACGTGCTCGCCAACCGCGAGGCGCTGCGCGCGCAGGAAATCTCGATCCTTCTTGCCGCCGTCGAGGCCTATACCAACATCGCCCGCGACCAGGCGATCGTCGTCATCCGCCAGAAGAACCTGGCGTTCCTGCGCGAGCAGCTCAACGCTTCCAAGGCCCGCCTCAATGTCGGCGAGGGAACCCAGACGGACGTGAGCCTGGCCGAGGCCCAGCTCGCCGAGGCCGAGGCCCTACTGGTTTCCGCGCGGGCGGCGCTGAAATCGAGCGAGGCGGTCTATTTCCAGATCGTCGGTGACCAGCCGAAGAACATCAAGCAGCCGCCGCCGGCCACGCGCGGCGTTCCGCGGAACCTCGACCAGGCGGTTGCGGCCGGACTGCGCGACAATCCGCAGATTCTCTCTGCGGAACGCAGCGTCGATGCGGCCGGTTACAACGTCAAGGCCGCCGAGGGCACAATGTTGCCGGGCGTCTCCCTCCAGGGTGACGTGTTCAAGTCGGTGAACGACAGCGGCAGCACGAACGACAACGTTGCCGGCAGCATCTCCGCCCGCGTGACGATCCCGCTTTACCAGGGCGGCGCCGAATACGGCCAGATCCGCCAGGCCAAGGAACGGCTCGGCCAGCAGCGCATCCTCGTCGATTCGGCCCGTCTCGAGGTGCAGCAGACGATCATTTCCGTCTACACGCAGTTCGAGGCCGCACTTGCTGCGATCAAGGCCAACGAGGCGGAAATCGAAGCAGCGAACCTGGCGCTTGCGGGCGTCGTCGAGGAGCGCAATGTCGGCCAGCGGACCACGCTGGACGTGCTCATCGCCCAGCAGACCGTGCTCGACGCACAGGAGCGGCTGGTGATTTCCCAGCGCATCGCGGTCGTGGCCAGCTATTCGCTGCTTGCATCGATTGGGCGTCTGACGGTCCGCGACCAGGGCCTGCAGGTTGCCGAATATCGCGCCGGCGACCACTACGAAGCCGTCAAGGACAAGTGGTTCGGCCTGCGCACCGTCGACGGCCGCTGATCCCCCGCGCATTGGCAGGGCCCACAATTCTGTGCATCACTGTTAAGAGTTGATTCGCGACGATTTTTTTGCCCTCGCGAGTGGCCTATGCTCTTGCTTATTCGCACCGCATCGAACCCCGTATCGTGTTCGTCATCGGTTGCGAGTTGCAGTGAACGGGGATGAAAATGGCTCAGCCAAATGTAGCGCGTGAACCCTCGATGGACGAGATCCTGGCGTCGATCCGTCGGATCATCGAGAGCAACGAGCCCCCCCTGGGGCCCCCGCCGGTGCTGATCCAGACGGCTGACGCCGAGGCGTCATCGAGCGGCGATAGCTTCGATGAGGAGACTATTGTCGCCGACTTTCACGCCGAGGAGGCGCGCCGCGCCGCTGCAACGAACGAGATCGAGGTGACCGCAACGTCCCCGGCTCAGCCGGAACCGCGCACGCCGCAGCCGGCAATGTCGCTGGCCGACGTTGCTGCGCGCGTGCGTGCGGCCTCGGAGCGCGGCGGCATGCAGCCGCGCGAAGACAATGTCGGCAGGGTCGAACTGTCCGTCGACACGGCGCCCCGGCAGAACACCAGTCCGCTGACGACGGCGCGCATGATGCCATCGGGGACCGCGGGCGTTCGGCCGCAAGACGCGATCGCGCAAGAGGACTTTCGGCCGTCCGGGTTTGATGTCGCCGACGGAGCCGACGTTGCCGCTGCTGCGCCGGTATCCGAAGTGGCGCTGACGGCTGCGTCCGTATCCCTCGTCTCGCCGGCCGTGGGTGCGCAGGTCGCCAACTCTTTCGGTGCGCTGGCGGAGGCCGTCGAGGCCGGTCCGCGCCGGTCATTCGACGAGATCGCCGAGGAAATGCTTCGGCCGATGCTGCAGGAGTGGCTCGACGACAATCTGCCGACCTTGGTGGAGCGGCTGGTGCGAGAGGAAATCGCCCGCGTGGCGCGCGGCCCGCGCCGGTAGGCGATCCCGCAATCATTCCCACCCGCGCCTGCGCAGAACGCCCTGTTGGTTCGGATCGCATTTTGCGCGGATTCTGATGCTAACGCCTCCTTTGCGGATCCGATCGGATCCGCCAGGCGCAATAGGCCCGCGCGAATATCGACCGGTTGCATGGAGCCGAAACGGAATCGAACAGGTTCCTGCGGCAGGGCAATATCGGCGCGGGTCGGTACGGGGCCGCGTCGGCTGGCGTGGCTTTTCTCTTGTTGTTGTTGACTTCAATATGGGCATCCGGTTTAGAACCCGATGACTGCAACAATGGGTATGGCCAGTAAGATGCTTGAGAAAAACTATGATTCCGCGGCCGTAGAACCGAGAATTGCGAAAGTCTGGGAGGACGCGGATGCCTTCCGCGCCGGGGCCGGCGCCAAGCCCGGCGCCGAAACCTTCTCGATCGTGATTCCGCCGCCGAACGTGACCGGTTCGCTGCACATGGGCCACGCGCTCAACAACACGCTGCAGGACATCATGGTGCGCTTCGAGCGCATGCGCGGCAAGGACGTGCTGTGGCAGCCCGGCATGGACCATGCCGGCATTGCCACCCAGATGGTTGTCGAGCGCAAGCTGATGGAAAAGCAGCAGCACCGTCGCGAGATGGGCCGCGAGGCTTTCATCGAAAAGGTCTGGGAATGGAAGGCCGAATCCGGCGGCCTGATATTCAACCAGCTGCGCCGTCTCGGCGCGTCGTGCGACTGGTCGCGCGAGCGCTTCACCATGGACGAGGGTCTCTCCGAGGCCGTGCTCGAGGTCTTCGTCTCGCTCTACAAGGAAGGGCTGATCTACAAGGACAAGCGCCTTGTGAACTGGGACCCGAAGCTTCTGACCGCCATCTCCGACCTTGAGGTCGAGCAGGTCGAGGTCAACGGCAACCTCTGGCACCTTCGCTATCCGCTCGAGCCGGGCGTCACCTATCAGCATCCGGTCGCCTTCGATGACGACGGCAAGCCGGTTGAATGGGAAACGCGCGACTATCTGGTGGTGGCGACGACGCGACCGGAAACGATGCTCGGCGATACCGGCGTGGCGGTCCACCCGGACGACGAGCGCTACCAAAAGATCGTCGGCAAGCACGTCATCCTGCCGATCGTCGGCCGACGCATTCCGATCGTCGCCGATGAATACCCGGACCCGACGGCCGGAACCGGCGCCGTCAAGATGACGCCCGCCCACGACTTCAACGACTTCGAGGTCGGCAAGCGCCGCGGCCTGCGCGCCATCAACGTGCTGACGATCGAGGGACGGATCACCATCAAGGACAACGAGGACTTCCTCGAGGGCCTCGATCATCCCGCAGCACTGCATGGCGCCTGGGATCAGTTGGAGGGCAAGGACCGGTTCGAGGCGCGCAAGATCATCGTTGAGATCCTCGAGGAAGCCGGGCTCGTCGACAAGATCGAGCCGCACAAGCACACGGTGCCGCACGGCGACCGAGGCGGCGTGCCGATCGAGCCGCGCCTGACCGAGCAGTGGTATGTCGACGCCAAGACGCTGGCCAAGCCGGCGATCGCCTCGGTGCGCGAAGGTCGCACGAAGTTTGTGCCGAAGAACTGGGAAAAGACTTATTTCGAGTGGATGGAGAACATCCAGCCCTGGTGTGTCTCGCGCCAGCTGTGGTGGGGCCATCAGATCCCGGCCTGGTACGGCCCGGACGGCCAGGTCTTCGTCGAGAAGACCGAGGAAGAGGCGCTGCACGCCGCGATCCAGCACTACATCGCCCATGAAGGCCCGTGGAAGGCCTGGGTCGAAGAGAAGCTGGAAAACTTCAAGCCCGGCGAGATCCTGACCCGCGACGAGGACGTGCTCGACACCTGGTTCTCGTCGGCGCTCTGGCCGTTCTCCACGCTCGGCTGGCCGAAGGAAACGCCGGAGCTGGAGCGCTACTACCAGACCGATGTGCTCGTCACCGGCTTCGACATCATCTTCTTCTGGGTTGCCCGGATGATGATGATGGGCCTGCACTTCATGAAGGACGAACTCGGCAACCCGGTCGAGCCGTTCCACACCGTCTATGTCCACGCGCTGGTGCGCGACAAGAATGGGCAGAAGATGTCGAAGTCGAAGGGCAACGTCATCGATCCGCTCGACCTTATCGACGAGTACGGCGCCGACGCACTGCGCTTCACGCTGGCCATCATGGCCGCGCAGGGTCGCGACGTGAAGCTCGACCCGGCGCGGATCGCCGGTTATCGCAATTTCGGCACCAAGCTCTGGAACGCCACCCGGTTTGCCGAGATGAACGGCGTGAAGATCGATCCGCAATTCGTGCCGGAAGCGGCCTCCCTGACGATCAACCGCTGGATCCTCACCGAACTCGCTCGCACCGCCCGAGACGTGACGGAGGCGATCGAGAGCTACCGCTTCAACGACGCGGCCGGAACCCTCTATCGCTTCATCTGGAACCAGTTCTGCGACTGGTATCTCGAACTGCTGAAGCCGGTGTTCAACGGCGAGGACGAGGGCGCCAAGGCCGAATCGCAGGCCTGCGCCGCCTATGTGCTTGAGGAGACCTACAAGCTCCTCCATCCCTTCATGCCCTTCATGACCGAAGAGCTCTGGGCACATACGGCGGGCGAGGGCAACGAGCGCCTTGGCCTGATCTGCCATGCCGAATGGCCGACGCCGGCCTATGCGGACGACGCAGCCGCCGACGAGATCAACTGGCTGGTCGATCTCGTCTCCGGCATCCGTTCCGCGCGCGCCGAAATGAACGTCCCCCCGGCGGCCGTTGCGCCGCTGGTCGTCGTCGGTGCAAACGCGCAGACGCGGATCCGCCTGGAGCGTCACGAGCCGGCAATTCGCAGGCTTGCCCGCGTCGATGCGATCACGCTCGCCGACGACGCGCCGAAAGGGTCCGCGCAGATCGTGGTCGGCGAGGCGACGGCGTGCCTGCCGCTCGGTAGCCTGATTGATCTCGCCGCCGAGACGTCGCGCCTGGAGAAGGCGATCGCCAAGGCTAGCGCCGAGGCCGATCGCATTCGCGGCAAGCTCGGCAACGACAAGTTCGTCGCCAACGCGAAGCCTGAGGTGGTCGAAGCCGAGCGCGAGAGGCTTGCCGAACTGGAGCAGCAACTGTCGAGCCTCGGCATCGCGCTTGCCCGGGTCGCCGAGGCCGGCTGAGTCGGTCAGGGCCGCCATCTTTACGGGAACAATGCAACCGCGCCGTTTGGTGGCGCGGTTGTGTCTTGTTGAGCCCGACCAAAACAGCCGATGTGGTCGAAATGTGACATGCCACCGCGATTGTGGAATGTGGTACCTCAGCTTGCAGCATTGCGCGCGGTTTGGGCGAAAAAAATTCTAGAACGCTGCAATTCTGGCATCGCCGCATAAAGCTTGCGGAATCCGATCGGTCTCCTCGGAGCGTCCTGCACAGTCCGCCCGTTTGCAAAGCCACGCGCACTTTCCGATACTCCGGCCGCTGCGACGGTTTGAGCTGGCCGGCGCGGTGATTGCCAGGGGAACTCCATGCACAGAAATACACTGAGGTCGGGCGCTTTGGGGCTTGCCGCGTTCGCGCTGTCGAGCACCGCGCTCGCCGGCGGACTCGAACGTCACGGCTACGACGTCGACCTGCTGTTCGAAAAATCGCCCTATGTCTTCGACAGCACGGTGATTTACGTGATGCCGAACCGCAGGATCAAGAACGCGGTGGATCACAGCGTTCCGGCAGAGACGAACCTCAACAGCATCGGCTATTCCACCTCCGCGGACGGCTCTGAGAACTACGTCGATCCTTATGTCGGCGCGAAAGCGGCAATTGGCGATTCGATCGACTGCATGATCGACTATTCGGAGCCATGGGGCGCCAGCTCCAATCCCGGGCGCTTCTGGGCCGGCGCCAAGGATATGTCCGAGATCGAGGTGTTCAGCCGCAACTTTGGCGGCGCGTGCTCCTACAAGTTCGATGCCGGACCGGGCCAGTTCCGGGTGATCGGTGGCGGCTTTTACCAGGAGATCGGCGGCCACAAGGAGGCTGTCGTGTTCGCGCCGGAAGTACTGCCGGCCCTCGGGGCGATGCTTGGGGGATTGGATTTCTCCGGCTTCAGCGGGCTTGGCCGGCTTGAAGACATGGAGGATCGCAGCGGCGGATGGCGGCTGGGTGTCGGTTACGAAATTCCCGAATATGCCATTCGCGCAAGCCTCGTCTACAATAGCAGGGTCAAGTATGACAGCATTGATGGAACGCTCGACCTGACCGGGGTTCCTGCGGCCACGGCGTTGCTGGAAACAAACCCGCTGAAACGGGCAATCTACGAGCGTGTATTCGGACAGAAGACTCCGGTAACGGGTTCAGCGACCTTGCCGGATTCGCTGGAACTGAAGCTGCAGTCCGGCATCGCCCCTGACTGGCTTGCTTTCGGTTCCGTCAAGTGGACGAACTGGAGCCTGCTGCAGTCGGTCGCGTTCACTTGCGACGGCAGTGCGGCCTTCTGTGGCGATGCGACGGGGGTGCCGCTGACCGCGCTCGACCTCTTCTATCGCGATGGCTGGACCGTGACGGGCGGCGTCGGCCACAAGATCAACGAACAGTGGAGCGGCGGCGTGAGCCTCACCTGGGACCGCGGCACGAGCACCGTGACCGGCGCGCATTCGGACAGTTGGACCGTCGGTCTTGGCACCGCCTATACGCCCACGGAGAACGTCGAGCTGCGTTTCGCCGGGGCGCTCGGCCTATTGACCAGCGGCGAGTCCAATCCGGTCAGCCTGACCTCCATCAGCTACGAGTACGGCACTGACTTGGTCTCGGCCCTGTCGGCCGAGTTGAAGGTCAAGTTCTGATCCCGGGGCCAACAGTCGAGACGGGGTCCGGGTCATACCCGGGCCTTTTTTGTATCCGATGCTCTGCGACGGTCGCAAAGAGCGCTGCTCGGCAGGCGGGACTCGCCTTCCGGTGTCTGTGCCGATTTGGCAACACATTCTTTGCGATAGTTTGCTAGACAGGAACGGCGGACCGTCTTGTCCATTTCCCGCCACAAACGGGGAGCAGCGATAGGCCCGAGAGCGCGCTGGAAAGGCGCCGAAGGAAACGATGAACCGAGTGGTGCCATTGGTGATGCCGTTGTTGACAAGATTGCCGGAGAAGCGCGGGTTGCGCGTGGCATCGGCAGACAAGTCGCATGGCGCCTGGCAAGCGTGCGGTCCATCGGTAGTCCTCTTCAAGTCACTGTTTGTCCTTTCGAAAACCGCATCCACCCCGACAAGGGGCAGGGTGGAAGATCGTTATAGCCATGTCCAAGTCTGAGTCACTTTCGATAAAATGTCTGGCCTTTGGTCTCTGTCTGTCTTTGGGCAACGGGCTGGCGGCGACGGAAGCTTACGCCCTCGATCCGGCGTCGGGCGTGAACAAGGAGAGCCGCCCGTTCGACCTGTTCAAGTTCGGCTTCTTTTCCTACAAGGAAGGCCGCAAGGAAGACGCCATCGAAGCCTATCGCTATGCGGCCGAGAAGGGACACACCGGCTCGCGCTGGGCGCTCGCCAACATGTATGCCGACGGCGACGGCGTGGCCGAGAACGATCTCGAGGCCTTCAAGATGTACAGCGCGATTGCCAGCCAGGGCGTGGAGCCCGGGTCGGACGACACCGGCTTTTTCGCCAATGCGCTCATTGCGCTCGCCGGTTACTACCGCCGCGGCATCCCGGACACGCCGGTGAAGATCGATCTGGGGCAGGCGCGACAACTTTATTTCCAGGCCGCGTCGACCTTCGGCATTCCGGAGGCGCAGTTCGAGTTGGCGCGCATGATCCTGTCCGGAGAGGGCGGGTCGGCCAACGTCCATCAGGCCAAGAAGTGGCTGAACAGGGCCCAGAAGCATGGCCATGCCGGCGCCATGGGCCTGCTGGGCAATCTGATCTTCCAGGAAGGGCAGTCGGCTCGCGGACTGGCCATGATGACCGCGGCTGTCGACAATTGCGCCCCGAAGGATTGCGGCTGGCTGCAGGAGATGCAGGAGCAGGCCTTTTCGCTCGCCAGCGAGAAAGACCGCCGCGCAGCCGTCTCGATGACGCAGCAGATGAAGCAGGGCGTCAATTAGACCTGAGGTTCGATCCCCGTCTCCGATAGCCGCCTCGCTCAGGGCGGCATCGCCGCGTCAGGCGAAATGGCCGACCACCGGCACGTGATCTGACGGCTTTTCCCAGTTGCGCACGTGCTTTTCCACGGCGGTGCAGACAAGGCGATCGGACGCCTCGGGCGAGAGCATCAGGTGGTCGATGCGGATGCCCTTGTTCTTCTGCCAGCAGCCGGCCTGGTAGTCCCAGAATGTATAGAGCGGTGTCTCGTCGGTCGACGCGCGCACGGCATCGGTGTAGCCGAGGTTCTCAAGTCGCCGGAACGCCTGCCGCGTGGGCGGCAGATAGAGCGCGTCGCCCTGCCAGACCTTCACGTCCCAGCAGTCGTGAGGTTCGGGAATGACGTTGTAGTCCCCGGCGAGCACGATGGGTTCCTCGAGCGCCAGCCGGTCCTGCGCGAACGCCACCAGCCGGTCCATCCAGGCGAGCTTGTAGGGGTATTTCGTCGGATCCTCGGGCGGGTTGCCGTTCGGAAGATAGATCGAACAGACCCGAATGACGCCGCCATTGATGGAAAACACGCCCTCGATGAAACGCGATTGTTCGTCGCCATCGCCCCCGGGTAGTCCGCGGCTGATCTCGTCCGGGCGGATTTTCGACAGAAGTGCGACGCCATTGAAGCCCTTCTGGCCGTGCGTCTCGACGTGATAGCCGAGCGCCTCGACCTCGAAGCGCGGAAAGGCGTCGTCCTGGCATTTGATTTCCTGCAGCGCCACGATGTCCGGGGCCGATTCCCTGAGCCAGGTCAGGAGATTGTCGATACGGGCGCGCACGCCGTTGATGTTCCAGGTCGCGATCTTCATCGGCATCTGTCTTTCTGGACGATCGGTTTGGGTGAATATGGCGGCGAAGCCGTCGAAGCGGTCAAATTGAAAAGCTGGTGCCGCAGCCGCAGCTTGCGACCGCGTTGGGATTCCTGATCTGGAACGACTGGCCCATGAGATCGTCGACGAAGTCGATTTCGGCGCCGTCCATGTAGACGAGCGAGATCTGATCGATCAGCACGCGCGCGTTGCCCTTCTCCAGAACCAGATCGTCCGCTTCGGAGTCGTCCACCAGGTCGAACTTGTAGGAAAAGCCGGAGCAGCCGCCGCCTTCGACCGACACGCGCATCGCCGTCTTGGTCGGATCGGCGCCGAGAATGGTGGCAATCCGCTTGGCTGCTGCGTCCGAAAGGGTGACGTTCCTGTCGCTCATGGCGGCCTCCGGGCGGGGTCAAGGTCCGCCGAGATTCGATTCCCTTGCCGATCCTTGCCAATCGGCTGCTGCACCGTCAAAGTGCGCTGAGATAAGTGATTGATCTCATATATAAAGAAGCATGCTTCTTGCAGTGCGCCTTTACGCTGTGCACACTATAGGTATGAAGGCGTCGGGGCCGCGTCAATGGGCGGCCCGAAGCAGGTGAGCTATGACACTGGACAGACACGCCCTCGGGTTCGGCGCAGGCCAGAGGGCAATCTATGCGGCCGATCCATGGTCGAGTCGCGGAAGGCTTTTTGAAGAGAGCCAAAGTCCGACTCGCTCCGACTTCCAGCGGGACCGCGACCGGATCGTCCACACCACCGCGTTTCGCCGGCTGAAGCACAAGACCCAGGTCTTCATTGCCGCCGACGGAGACCATTACCGCACCCGACTGACCCATACGATCGAGGTGGCGCAGATCGCACGCGCGCTTGCCCGCGCGTTGAAGCTCGACGAGGATCTCGCCGAGGGCGTGGCGCTGGTGCATGATTTCGGCCATACGCCGTTTGGGCATACGGGCGAGGACGCCCTGCACGAGGTTCTGGCGCCCTACGGGGGCTTTGACCACAATGCGCAGTCGCTGCGCATCGTCACCAAGCTGGAGCGGCGGTATGCGGAGTTCGACGGGCTGAACCTGACCTGGGAAAGCCTGGAAGGGCTGGTCAAGCACAATGGGCCGCTGCTGACGCCGCAAGGCGAGGGCACCCGCGGCCCCGTGCCCCAGCCGATCCTCGACTATTGCGCCCTGCACGATCTCGAGCTTGCCAGTTACGCCAGCCTCGAGGCACAGGTTGCCGCCATTGCCGACGACATTGCCTACAACACCCACGATATCGATGACGGACTTCGGGCGGGCTATCTTACGCTGGAGATGCTGGAAGAGGTGCCCTTCCTCGTCGGGCTGATGGCGGAGGTGCGGCGCCTTTATCCGGGGCTGGAGCCATCCCGCTTCACCCACGAGATCATGCGCCGGCAGATCACCGCCATGGTCGAGGACGTGATCGGCTATGCGCAGGCGGCGCTGCGGGAGGTGCGGCCGGAATCTGTGGACGACGTGCGCCAGGCCGGGCGCGTCCTGGCGACGTTTTCCGATTCGTTTGCCGCGACCGACAAGGCGATCAAGAAGATGCTGTTCTCCCGCATCTACCGTCATCCCGAGGTTATGCGGGTGCGCGCCGATGCCGCTGCGATCGTCACGGACTTGTTCCATGCGTTCATGAACGACCCGCAGCAGATGCGGGGCCACTATTGGGTAGACCATATCCGCGAGATGCCCGAGGCCGCCAAGGCGCGCCACGTCGGTGATTACCTGGCCGGCATGACCGACAATTATGCAATCGATACCCACAGACGGCTGTTTGACCGCACCCCGGAATTGCGATAGTCACCCGGCCAACCCGGAATTTCAGCGCTTTGAGCGTGTGGCGCGCTTTGCGCACGGATGGATGACATGAACCTCTTTGTCGATTTCGAGACCAGAATCAAAAGCGTACTGGAAGAACTTGATGTCGTGCGTGAGAAGCGCGCCGAGGTCGATTTTTCTCGAGTCGGTGTCGAGCCGCCGCGCGATGCCAGCCACGGTGACGTGGCGACGAACGCCGCAATGGTGCTGGCCAAGGCGCTCGGCACCAATCCGCGCGCGCTGGCCGAACTGATCGTCGGCAAGCTGCGCGAGGACCCGGAAGTGGCCGAGGTTTCCGTGGCCGGTCCCGGCTTCATCAACGTCCGCCTGTCGGTCGGCTATTGGCAGAAGGTGCTCGCCGACATCATCCGCCAGGGCACGGAATTCGGCCGCAGCCAGGTGGGTTCGGGGCGCAAGATCAACGTCGAGTATGTTTCGGCCAACCCGACCGGTCCCATGCATGTCGGTCATTGCCGCGGCGCCGTCGTTGGCGATGCGCTGGCCAATCTTCTGGCTTTCGCCGGCTACGGCGTGACCAAGGAATACTACATCAACGACGCCGGCTCGCAGGTCGACGTCCTCGCCCGGTCGGCGTTCCTGCGCTATCGCCAGGCGCTCGGCGAGACCATTGGCGAGATCCCGGCCGGCCTGTATCCGGGCGATTATCTCGTCCCGGTCGGCGAAGCGCTGGCAGCCGAGTTCGGCTCGAGCCTTCGGCTGATGCCGGAGGAAAAGTGGCTGCCGATCGTCAAGGACCGCACCATCGACGCGATGATGGCGATGATCCGCGACGATTTGCTGGCGCTGAACGTCTCCCATGACGTTTTCTTCTCCGAGCGCACGCTGCACGCCAATGGCGGCGCACCGATCCGGACGGCGATCAACGATCTGACCTTCAAGGGCCATGTCTACAAGGGCGTGCTGCCGCCGCCGAAGGGGCAGTTGCCGGAGGATTGGGAAGACCGCGAGCAGACCCTGTTCCGTTCGACGGAGGTGGGCGACGACATCGACCGGCCGTTGATCAAGTCCGATGGCAGCTACACCTATTTCGCCGCCGACGTGGCCTACTTCAAGGAAAAGTTCGATCGCGGCTTCGACGAGATGATCTATGTGCTCGGCGCCGATCACGGCGGTTACGTCAAGCGGCTTGAAGCCGTCTGCCGCGCGATCTCCGAGGACAAGGCGAAGCTGACGGTTCTCCTGTGCCAGCTCGTCAAGCTCTATCGCAACGGCGAGCCGGTGAAGATGTCGAAGCGCTCGGGCGACTTCGTCACGCTGCGCGATGTCGTCGAGGAGGTGGGTCGTGATTCGGTGCGCTTCATGATGCTCTATCGCAAGAGCTCCGAGCCGCTCGATTTCGATTTCGCCAAGGTGACCGAGCAGTCGAAGGACAATCCGGTATTCTACGTGCAGTACGCGCACGCGCGGTGCATGTCGGTCTTCCGCCAGGCGGCGGAAGCCTTCCCGGACGTTGATTTCGATGGTCTTGATCTCGCTTCGGCAGTGAAGGACAAGATCGCCGACCCCGCTGAACTGCAGTTGCTTGCCAAGCTTGCCGAGTATCCGCGCGTGGTCGAGGCGGCGGCGTCGGCCCACGAGCCGCACCGCATTGCCTTCTACCTCTATGATCTGGCAAGCGCTTTCCATGCGCACTGGAACAAGGGCAAGGATCAGCCCGACTTACGTTTTGTTAATGATAAAAACCGAGAATTGAGTATAGCCAGACTCGGGCTGGTGTATGCCGTCGCATCTGTTCTAAAGTCGGGCCTTGCCATTACAGGCACTGTCGCCCCGGACGAGATGCGGTAGTGTCACCATTTGCCCACAATAAGCTGGCAAACGCGTTTTGTAGCTTGCGAGTGGAGCAGTATGGCAGACAACAATCTTGCGCGTAGCGGAGCCGCCGACATCGGCCTTCTGTCGGACGATGATCCATTGGCGGAACTCGCACGCATTGTCGGCTACGAGCCACGCAATGTGCCGACGACGGCGCGCCCCGTGCCGCCGGAACCCTTGGTGGAGCCCGTCTTCGACCTGGAAAGCGAGCTGCTGCGCGAATTTGCGCGCTATGACGCGCCGCCGCTTGATCCAGTCGCAGATGTCGACCGCGGCGCCGCGACCGGGATGCCCGGTGACGGCGTTCTGAGTGTCGCCGACCTATCGGACGCCGCTGTTTCGCGTTCCGATGTTCATTCTGAGGCAACCCGGTTGCCGATCGCCGATCGGTCTGAACCGCTTCCGGCTGCTGGCTCTTTGCCCTCTGACGAGGGGCTACGCCCGATCGTGGCCGATAATCCTGGCTCGGCATCGGCGGCGCCCGCACAGGTGCCGGAGCTGTCGGCTTCCGACGTTGAATGGTGGCCGGTCGCAACGCCGGTGGCTGCAACGCCCGTGCCTGCCGCGCCCCTGTCTGTGGTCGCTCCCGACGCATCGCCAGCTGTTGAGCCCGTGTTCCTCGGACTGCAGCCCGCCGAGTATCCTGAAGCAGCCGCCGAGCCGGCTCCTCTCGACCTCGATCGTGAGCTGGAGCTGTCGCTCGGCGATGTCCTTGGGGAAACTCCGGACGTCTCGCATGTTCGGCCGCAGACGCACTCTGCCGAGACGCCGCGCCTGTCCGATGCGGCTCCGTCCTATGACGCGGCGGCGGCCGGCCTGGTTGCTGGCAGCGGCGGGGCCAATGCCAGTGCGGTGAGTGGCTCGACCATTGATTCGCATTTCACGGTCGACGTGCCCGATCGCGTGGTGGCGGATCTGCCGCCGCTGGCTTATTCCGAGCCGCTACCGGTCGTTTCGGAAGGCAGCGATGGCGCCCATTTCGAGGCGGCGGAACTCCCCGTCGAGGTCGGCTCGGTCGATTTCGTGCCGGCTTGGATGCCCGAACAGCAGGTCGATGCTCCCTTGGCGATCGCCGAGGATGTGCTGGCTTCATCCGCGGCTGATACGGCGGCGGAAACAATCGAAACGTTCGAGCCCGCGTCGTCCTACGAGGTTGCACCTGCTGCGCGCGCGGCAACTGGCTACGAGTTCGATGAACTGCTGGCCGAGGTCGAGCGTTTCCCTGTGCCGGAAAACCTTGCGCCGGTTGCGACCCCGTTGCAGACGCCGCGCCCGCGCGCCGGATCGCTGGACGGCTTCTCAAGCATCAAGTTCGGCCGCGCCACCCCGGTCGCGCTCGATCGGCAACAGGCGAGTGCTGCGGCACAGCCGATGCCGGCGCCGGTTTCGCCGGTACAGGTCGTTGCGCCGGCCGAACCTACGGCCGCCCCGGCCGTCGGGCCGATGCCGGACATTGCAGCACCGCGCCCTGTCGGGCCGCGACCGGCGGAGCCGGTGAACGACTACGACGCTGCCGTAGCCGCTGACGCGGTCGAGGACGCCTTCGCAAATTTCGAGATCGATTTCTCCGACGTGGAGTTCGACCTGGATCCTTCTGATCTCGTGCTGGGGGATGAGGCGAAGCCTGCGGCCGCGCAATTGACGCTGCAACCCGCACCCGGTTCTGCATCCATTTCCCAAGCCAAGACGGTGGGTGTTGCGGCTGTGCCGGCGCCGCCGGTTTCACCTCAGGCCCAACAGGCGAGGTTCGAGCCTGCCTTGCCGGTCGAGGCGGCGGAAACACGCGCGCCGGAACCGCTCGAGTTCGATGGCGCATTGCCGTTCGATCCGTCGCTGATCGCCGAAACCGACACCAGCGTTGCGCCCGTCGCCGAATTGGATGTGCCGCAGTTGCCGGCCATCGAGAAGGAAAAGCCGCCGGTTCACCCGCCGGAATTCGATTTCGACATCGATGCCGAGATGGCGCAGCTGTTTGCAAATCCGGCGGCCGGGGAGCCGGCTCGCGGTGCCGAGCGGGCCGGCACTGCCGCGCCCGCTGCGACTGCGGCGAAGGTGGGATCCGTCGAGACCGACGAATTCGACAAGGCGCTGGAGGAGGATCTGCGTCGCTCGCTGTCCCAGTCTGAGCGCCACGCCATCCCGCTCGATGCGCAACAGGTTGACGGCGAATACCTCGGCGACGGTTATGACGAACCGGTGCGTCGCGGCAAGGGGATGCTGGTTGCCGCGGCGGCGGCCCTTGTCGTCCTTGGCGGTGCGGGCGTCTATGCCTTCATGGCCAGTTCGGGCGTGGTCGGGACGGGCAGCGGAGAACCGCGCGTCATTCTGGCCGACAAGGAACCGGTGAAGATCGTGCCCGAGGAAAAGGGCGGCAAGACGGTGCCGAACCAGGACAAGGCGGTCTATGATCGCGTTGCCGGGGCGTCCGAAGCACGACCGCAGCAGGAGCAACTCGTCACGTCGACCGAAGAGCCGGTTGACGTGGTCCAGCGCACCCTGGCGCCGGAATCGCTGCCCTTCGACGGACCGGAAGACGAGATGCCGGCCGACGACGCGACGGCGGCGGACGATCGTCTCCTGCCGGGCGTCGACGACGTCGCGGCGGACGCCGGCCATCAGGAGGACAGGTCGCCGATCGTCTCGCCGCGCAAGGTCCGCACGATGATCGTCAAGCCCGACGGAACGCTCGTTGCCCGCGAGGAGCCCGTGACCGAACCGGAAAGCGCGCTCGCTTCGCCCGACAATGCCGCACTACCGGCGGCGAGCAATTCGACCGGCGAAACCGCGAGTGCGGCGGGCGCCTCGGCCGTCCCGTCTGCGACCGCAGAAGCGGGTCTGCGTGCCGAACGTGCCGGCGAAGTCGCCGCGGCTGCGGATGAAAATGCGAGCGCACTTCAGCAAGCCGCCAACGTCTCTGTTGCGGACAGCGCGCCTGTTGGCGTCGTCGGAACGACGACCCCCGGCGCTGTCGCCGATGCACCGGCCGTGGCCGGCGGCGTTCAGACCACCGGGACGGTGGCCAATGGGGCGCCGGTCCCCGTGACGCGGCCGGCCGATCAGCCGGTCAATGTCGTCGGAACGGTGACGGAACGCGGCCGCGTGTCGGAGGCAAGCCCGACCGAGACCGCATCGCTCGCATCCGATGCCGCCGCGCAGACGGGGGGCGAGCAGCCGGCCGCTGTCGACAATCCGGGCGGTTACGTGATCCAGATCGCGTCGCTGCCGTCGGCAGAGGAAGCGCAAAAGTCCTACCAGAGCCTGTCTGCAAAGTTCTCCGGAGTGATCGGCGGTCGCGGCGTGGACATCAAGCGCGCCGATATCCCGAACAAGGGCACCTACTTCCGCGTGCGGATTCCGGCTGGATCGCGCGAAGAGGCCAACGCGCTGTGCGCCAAGTACAAGAGTGCGGGCGGCAGCTGCCTCGTGACGCGGTAGGCCGAACGGCAAGGCATGTTGCAAATGGCGCGGTGATCCCGCGCCATTTGCGTTTGGGGCGTGCTTTTTTGTGAAATCGCCGTGACAACTCTCGCCTTTCGCGTCAGGCGTCGTATGATTCGACCCCATGAGCGAATCGAAATCCTTCATTTCCGGTTGCAAGGGGCTGACCCTCACCGATGACGAAAAGGCCTTCTTCAGGGACGAGCGTCCCTGGGGCTTCATCCTGTTCGGCCGCAACATCGGCGAGCCGTCGCAGGTCGCCGATCTGACGGCGGCGTTGCGCGAGACCATCGGCGGCGACCCGCGCATCCCCGTGCTGATCGACCAGGAGGGCGGTCGCGTCCAGCGCGTCAAACCTCCCTATGTTCCGCAGTATCCGAGTGCCGCAGCGCTCGGGGCCGTCTATCGACAGGACGAGGAAAAGGGGCTTCGTGCAGCCTGGCTGATGTCGCGGCTCTTCGCATTCGACCTCTCGCGCCTCGGCGTCAACGTCGATTGCCTGCCGGTGCTGGATGTGGCGGTTCCAGGCGTGCACGACGTCATCGGCAACCGCGCCTACGGACAGGAACCGGAGATCGTCTCGGCGATGGGGAAGGCGGCGTCCGAGGGCCTGAAGGCGGGCGGCCTGCTGCCGGTGATGAAACACATGCCCGGCCATGGCCGCACCATGGTCGATTCGCATCACGACCTGCCGGTGGTGAACGCGCCGATCGAGGCGCTGGAGGCGGTCGATTTCGTTCCGTTCCGGCGCATGAAGGACGAGCTGATGGGGATGTCGGCCCACATCGTCTTCACCGACATCGACCGGGACAACCCGGCGACGACGTCGGCGAAGGTCGTCCGCGACATCATCCGTGGCCATATCGGTTTCGACGGACTGCTGATGTCCGATGACGTGTCGATGAACGCCCTTCGCGGCGATATCGCCGCACGGGCGCGCGGCATCATCGCCGCCGGTCTCGATTTGGTCTTGCACTGCCACGGCATCATGGAAGAAATGATTGCAGTTGCGGAGAATGTGCCGCCGCTGGTAGGAAAAAGCCGCCAGCGGGCTGACGCTGTCATCGCGGGCTTCCCGCAGGCCGATGGCGCGGACGAACAGGCGCTGCGGGAGGAGTTCAATGCCCTGATCGCGATTGCCTGAGGCGGCGCGGCAGGGAAGGGTGCGCCAAGGAGCACAGGTGTCCGGATCGAGGTTCAAGCCGCAGAAGGTTCAAGCATCGGACGGTGCGCCGATGGAGGAACTTTGGCAGGACGACGACCGCCGCGGGCTGCACGAAGAGGGGCTCGTCGTCGATATCGCCGGCTTCGAGGGTCCGCTCGATCTCCTGTTGCACCTCGCCCGGACCCAGAAGGTCGATCTCGCGCGCATCTCCATTCTTGCGCTTGTGGAACAGTATCTCCACTTCATCGATCGCGCCCAACGCATCCGCATCGAGCTCGCTGCCGACTATCTGGTCATGGCGGCCTGGCTTGCCTATCTCAAGTCGCGGCTTCTCATTCCGCAGGCACCGAAGGACGGAGGCCCGACGGGCGAGGAGATGGCGGCGACGCTGGCGTTCCGGCTCAAGCGGCTGGAGGCGATGCGGGACGCGGCCACTCGGCTGATCAACCGCAACCGGCTCGGCCGCGATTTTTTCGCCCGCGGTGCGCCGGAGCACATCCCGACACAGCGCAAGTCGGCCTTCGACGCCTCGCTTTACGACCTGCTCAGCGCCTATGCCTCGCTCCGTCAGCGCCACGCCATCACCCAGGTCACGATCGAAAAGCGCAACGTCTGGTCGCTGGCCGATGCGCGCGAGGTCCTGCATCGGCTGGTCGGCGAGATCGATGACTGGACGGCCCTTGACCATTTTCTGCTGCGCTACATGACGGATCCGTCCGAGCGCAAGACGGCGATCGCCAGTGCCTTTGCCGCCTCGCTGGAAATGGTGCGCGAGGGACACCTGGAAATCCGGCAGGAGGGCGCGTTCCAGCCGATCTATCTGCGCCGCGGCCTGCTGCCGCGCACAGGCAGCGTTGAGGATAGCGACCTTGTCTGAAGCAAGCGACGCAGAGAACAAGGCCAGTGCGTCCGACAGTGCGACGATTGTCGATCCCCGTCGCCTGCATGAGGCCGCGCGCATTGCCGAAGCCCTGGTTTTCGCGTCTGCCGGCCCGGTGGCTGAGGGGTACATCGCCGATCGCCTGCCGGCCGGCGTCGACGTCGGCCACGTGATGCGTCAGTTGAAGACGCTGTATGCGGGGCGCGGCGTCAATCTCGTTCAGGTCGGCGATCACTGGGCGTTCCGCACCGCGGCGGACCTGTCCTTTGTCGTGCGCAGCGAAGAGGGCGAGGTACGCAAATTGTCGCGTGCGGCGCTCGAGGTCCTTTCCATCATCGCCTATCACCAGCCGGTGACGCGCGCCGAGATCGAGGACATCCGCGGCGTACAGACGTCGAAGGGGACCCTCGACGTGCTGCTCGAGGCCGGCTGGGTTCGGTTTCGCGGTCGCCGGCGCACGCCGGGCCGCCCCGTAACCTTCGGAACCACCAAGGATTTTCTGGATCACTTCGGGCTGGAGGAGCTCCGGGACCTGCCGGGCCTGGAGGAATTGAAAGGGGCCGGTCTCCTGTCCGGTCGCATCCCGTCGAACTTCCAGATACCGCTGCCGCTCGGGGAGGACGAACTTGACGAGGACGAGGATCCGATCACATCGCTGGACCTGGAGGAACTTGGCCTCTTGACACCGGGCGGAAAAGAAGACGAATAGCGGAAGCTTATCGTCGTCCTGAATTGCCTGCGCTTTTCGGGCGACGGGCAGGAGCGGCAGGGGGTCTCCCCGGGCTCGAGAATGAAGGCAGGATTGGCAAGGCATGGCTTCGTCGGAGTTGAACGGGAGCGAAATGCGCACCGCGTCGGCGGTCACCTTTGCCGCAAAGCTGTCCTTCGAGAACATCCACCACAGCTATCAGGGCAAGCAGACGATCCGCGGCATTACGATGTCGGCGCAGCCGGGCGAAGTGCTGTGCTTGCTCGGCCCGTCCGGCTCGGGCAAGACGACGCTGTTGCGAATTGCGGCCGGAATCGAGGCGCAGCAGGTCGGGCGCGTGCTCCTGAACGATCAGGAGATCGCCGGCCCCAAGGTCTTCCTGCCACCGGAACGGCGCGGTGTCGGCCTGATGTTTCAGGATTTTGCCCTTTTTCCGCACATGTCGGTTCTGGACAACGTCCGCTTCGGGCTGACGGCCTTGCCCAAGAACGAGGCCGTGGCCGAAGCCCACCTGGCGCTCGAGCGCGTGGGGCTTGCGCACTACGCGGACAAGTTTCCCCATGCGCTTTCCGGCGGCGAGCAGCAACGCGTCGCCCTTGCCCGCGCGCTCGCTCCACGCCCGTCGGTGCTGTTGATGGATGAGCCGTTTTCGGGTCTCGACTCGCGGCTGAAGGACTCCATTCGCGCCGATACGCTGGCGATCCTGCGCCATTCCCGTGCAACCGCCATCGTCGTCACCCATGACGCCGAGGAGGCGATGCGGATGGCCGACCGCATTGCGCTGCTGCGCGACGGGAAGTTGGTGCAGGTCGGAACGGCTGAGGAACTTTATCTGAAGCCGGCGGACCTTTTCGCCGCCGGGTTCTTTTCCGAAATCAACATCTTTCGCGGGTCTGTTCAGGCCGGAAAGGTGGAGACCCCGCTGGGAAACGTGCCGGCAGGTCCGCTTCCGGACGGCGCGGACGTGCGCATCGCCGTGCGGCTTTCGGGTGTCGCGGTGTCGCAGTCGGAGGGGGCCGTCCCGGCGCGCGTGCTGTCACGGCGTTTCCTCGGGGTCGTGGAACTGCTGGAACTGGCAGTGCCCGGCACCGATCAGCCGGTTCGCGCCCGTATTCGTGCGGGCCAACTGCCGTTTGGATTGCGCGAGGTCAAGCTTTCGGCTAACGAGCGGGATATACTAGTATTTGAAAAAGACGGCTGAACGTCTTACATCGATGGAATTCTAAAGGAGTACGGGAATGGGTTCTTTCAGCATCTGGCATTGGCTGATTGTTCTTGCGGTGGTGCTGCTGCTGTTTGGCCGTGGCAAGATTCCGGAATTGATGGGCGATGTCGCCAAGGGCATCAAGAACTTCAAGAAGGGCATGTCGGACGAGGAAGCCGCCGACAAGGCCAAGACTGTCGAGCACAAGGCCGACGAAACCAAGTGATCGGCCTGCCGCGGCAGTCGCAGCGGTCTGAGGAAACGCTCTTATGCTTGAAGTCGGCTGGACCGAAATTCTTGTCATTGCCATCGTCCTGATTATCGTGGTGGGCCCGAAGGACCTGCCACAGATGCTCAGGACGTTCGGCCAGATGGTCTCGAAACTTCGCGGTATGGCCGGCGAGTTTCGTCAGCAGTTCGACGAGGCGCTGCGGGAAGCGGATCTCGACGACGTCCGAAAAACGATCGGCGACGCGCAGAAGCTCAATCCGATGAACGCGATCCGCGATGCGGTCAATCCGCTTCGCCAGGTGGGCGACGAGATCAAGTCGGACCTGCAGAAGGCGACGAGCATCGGTCAAATGGAATCGACTGCCGCTTCCTCGCTCTCGACGGAGGCACCCGGTGAGGCTCAACCGGCTGCCGCCGAAAACGCTGCCGCAGCGCCCGCCGCCGGGACTTTGGCTTCGGCAACCGCCGTTACGCCTGTGGCGGCGGCTCCGGTTCAACCGGTGCAATCCGCTCCGATCAATCCGGTCGAGGCGACCGCGAAGGCGATCGAACAGGCCGCAACGGCGAAAAGGCCGGCAACCACAAAGCCGGCGGCTGGCACAGAGGCCAAGCAGCCGGAGCAGAAGACGGCAAGGAAGCCTTCCAGTGCGAAAGCCTCCGCCAAGCCCGGCAGCGCCGCCAAGACCGTGGATAAGGTTGTCAAGCCAGCGCGCAAGACCGCCGGCGAAGCCGCCAAGAAGGCCACGACACGCAAGCCCAAGAAGGACCAGGCATGAGCGGCGATTATGAGGACAAGCCCCAGCCGCTGATCGAGCACCTCATCGAACTGCGCCGGAGGCTGATGTGGGCCGTCGGTGCGTTTTTCGTGGCGTTCCTCGTCTGCTTCTATTTCGCCAAGGGCCTGTTCAACCTGCTCGTCTTGCCGTTCAAATGGGCGGTCGAGTGGGCTGGGATGTCGCACCGCAACATCGAACTGATCTACACCGCGCCGCAGGAGTTTTTCTTCACCCAGATCAAGGTGGCGATGTTCAGCGCGCTGGTGATCGCCTTTCCGATCATCGCCCAGCAGATCTACAAGTTCGTCGCCCCCGGTCTCTACAAGAACGAGCGCGCCGCCTTCCTGCCGTTCCTGATCGCCTCGCCCATCCTGTTTCTGATCGGCGCCGCGCTCGTTTATTTCTTCTTCACCCCGATGGTGATGTGGTTCTTCCTGGCCATGGAGCAGGGCGGCGGCGAAGGGCAGGTCTCCATCCAGCTTCTGCCGAAGGTGTCTGAGTATCTCAGCCTGATCATGACGCTGATCTTCGCTTTCGGCCTGGTGTTCCAGCTGCCGGTGATCTCGTCGCTTCTGGTGCGCGCCGGCTTCATCTCCTCGCAGTCGCTGGTGGAGAAGCGGAAGTATGCGATCGTGATCGCCTTCGTCGCGGCTGCGGTCCTTACGCCGCCCGATCCAATCTCCCAGATCGGCCTTGCGCTACCGACCATCCTTCTCTACGAGATTGGCATCTATACGGCCCGACTCATCGAACGGCAGCGGGCGAGCGCCGCCCAGGATTCGGACTCCGAAAAGGATGCGGCGGACGTGCCGGCATCGCAGGAGGCCGACAAGGCTTGACACGATAGCTGGTGCAAGCGGACGCTGCCGGGCGGAGGGGCACAACCCTGTTACGCCTGGAGCGACAATGCTTGATATCAAATGGATCCGCGAAAACGCCGAGACCCTCGACGCCGCGCTGGCAAAGCGCGGCGCCGAGCCGCTTTCGGCAAGCCTGATCGCGCTGGACGAGACCCGCCGCATCGTTATCCAGAAGGCGCAGGACATGCAGTCGCGCCGCAATGCCGCGTCCAAGGAGATCGGCACTGCGATGGCGCAGCAGAACGCAGCACTTGCCGAAAAGCTGAAGGCCGAGGTCGCCGAGATCAAGACGATGCTGCCGGCGGCCGAAGAGGAAGAGCGCCGGATCACGGCGGAACTGAACGATGCGCTGTCGCGCATCCCGAACGTCCCGCTCGACGACGTTCCCGTCGGCATAGACGAAAACGACAATGTCGAAAAGCACAAGTGGGGCGCAAAGCCAGGCTGGAACCACAAGCCGCTGGAACACTTCGAGATCGGTGAGGCGCTCGGCTGGATGGATTTCGAAGGCGCGGCAAAGATTGCCGGCGCCCGTTTCACGATCCTGAAAGGTCAATTGGCGCGGCTCGAGCGCGCACTCGGCCAGTTCATGCTCGATACCCACACGCAGGAACATGGCTACATCGAGGTCCAGCCACCGCTGCTGGTGCGTGACGATGCGATGTTTGGCACCGGCCAGTTGCCGAAGTTCGCCGAGGATCTGTTCAAGACCACCGATGGCCGCTGGCTGATTCCGACCGCCGAAGTGCCGCTGACCAATCTCGTCCGCGACGAAATCCTCGCCCAGGAGAAGCTGCCGCTGCGTTTCACCGCACTGACGCCGTGCTTCCGCTCGGAAGCGGGCTCGGCCGGCCGCGATACGCGCGGGATGCTCCGCCAGCACCAGTTCATGAAGTGCGAGCTGGTCTCGATCACCGACGCCGAAAGCTCGGTGGCCGAGCATGAGCGGATGACCGCTTGCGCCGAGGAAATCCTCAAGCGTCTTGGCCTTCACTATCGCGTCGTCACGCTGTGCACCGGCGACATGGGCTTTGGCGCCCGCAAGACCTACGACATCGAAGTCTGGCTGCCGGGGCAGGACGCCTATCGGGAGATTTCCTCCTGCTCGGTCTGCGGCGATTTTCAGGCGCGGCGCATGAACGCGCGCTATCGCGGCAAGGACGACAAGAGCCCGAGATTCGTGCACACGCTGAATGGTTCGGGCGTCGCCCTCGGCCGCGCGCTCATTGCCGTCGTCGAGAACTATCTGAACGAGGATGGCTCGGTCACCATCCCGGACGTGCTGCTGCCCTACATGGGCGGGCTGAAGAAGATCGAAAAGGCGAATTGAGGGGACGAAAGAGCGAATGCGCATTCTGCTGACCAATGACGACGGTGTCCACGCCGAAGGCCTCTCCGTGCTGGAGCGGATCGCGCGCACGCTGAGCGACGATGTCTGGATCGTGGCACCGGAGACAGATCAGAGCGGACTTGCGCATTCGCTGACCCTGTCCGAACCTCTGCGCCTGCGCAAGGTGGCAGACAAGCGCTTTGCTCTGCGCGGCACGCCGACCGACTGCGTGATCATGGCGGTGCGCGAGATCCTGCCGGGCCGTCCTGATCTCGTGCTGTCCGGGGTCAATGCCGGCGCGAACATGGCTGACGACGTCACCTATTCGGGAACGATCGCCGGTGCGATCGAGGGCACCTTGCAGGGAATAAGGTCGATGGCGCTGAGTCAGGCCTTCCGCCATGCGGAGGGGCATATGGTGCCTTGGGAAGTCGTCGAGCGGTATGCGCCGGATCTGATCCGGCGTCTGATGGACGTCGATCTCCCCGATGGCACGTTCTTCAATCTCAACTTTCCCAATTGCCCTGCCGATGCCGTTTCCGAAATCGAGGTCACCTCCCAGGGCAAGCTGGATTTCGGGATCACGATCGAAGAGCGCAAGGATGGTCGCGGCTACCCGTATTTCTGGTTGCGATTCGGCGATCGACAGGGTGATTTCCGCGCCGGGACGGACATTCATGCCCTCAGGGAGAATGCGATTTCCGTCACGCCGCTCAAGCTGGATCTGACGGACTACGCGGTCCTCGACCGCGTCAAGCGTGCGCTTGGCTAAGGGGGAGGCTGCGATTGAACACGGCACGGGTGATTGAGAAGGAAGGCTTCGCGGCGCTCGCCCTGCGGCTGCGCGGCGAGGGTATCAACAACCTCGATCTCCTGACCGCCGTGGAGCAGACGCCGCGCACACTCTTCGTGCCGCCGCAGTTTTCCGGGGACGCCTATTCGAGCCGCCTGCTGCCGATCGACTGCGGCTCTTTCGTGGAGGGGGTCGACCTCGCCGTCCGCCTCCTGCATCTGCTCAATCTCAAATCCGGCCAGCGCGTTCTCGAGGTTGGCACCGGCAGCGGCTTCACGGCGGCGGTCATGGGGCGCCTGACGGAGCGGGTGCTGACCGTCGACCGCTACAAGACGCTCGTGGCCGGTGCACAGCAGAACATCGAAAAGACCGGAGTGCGCAACGTGATCGTCCGCCAGGCGGACGGCAGCAACGGCCTGGTGGGCGAGGGAACGTTCGACCGGATTCTCGTCACTGCCGCCTTCCCGGCGATGCCCCGCCAGTTCGTCGATCAACTCGTCTCGGGCGGCATGCTGCTCGCACCGGTCATGGTCAGTGACGAGACATGCCGGATGGTGAAGCTGGTCAAGACCGGCAGCCGTTTTGATCGCGAGGACCTGTTCGAGGTTCCCTACCTGCCGATCGTGCCCCATCAGGCTCGGGCCCTCTGATCGATCCCCGTTTCATCGGCCGCGATTTGACTGGCGATCTTGACTGGTGCGCATCCGCTTGCCGCCAGCTCAAAATTGCTCCCGCGGTGGCGGCGAGGTCGGCAAATGGCGAACGTTAATCATTTGTTAACCGATGCAAGCTTCGCGCAAGCTTCGAACTCTAAGCGGGTTGTCTAGCGACATGTATCCACACGTCGAACGAACCAGCAATGGATCGCCATCCGATGGAGATGAGCATGCAAATCTCGAACAGGATCGCCGGCAGCAAAACGAGTGACAGCCTTGCAAATCTCGCCGCCAGGGCTGCGGGCAAGGCAGCGGAAGAGGCGGCCGACGGCGCGCGGCAGAATGGCTTCACGGCCGGCTCGTATGATCCGTCCGACCAGGTTTCGCTTTCCGTCGAAGCCCTTCTGGTCCTGAGTGCGTCCCGCGATACCCAGCGCTTTCCGCCGCTGACCGAGGATGAGCGCAACAACATCGTATCGCCGGAGCTTGAAGAGCGCGAGTACGCCGCCTTCCGCCACTTCCGCGATGACGGCGACATGAAGGGCTATTACCGCGCCTTTATCGAGTACTTCGACAAGCTGAGGCCGCAGGACCAATCGAGCCCGCGTTATGTCGGCAGCCGCCAGATTGCCGTTTCCGCGTTGCGCTCGCTCGCCTATGCGGAAAAGGCGATGGAAGACGACGTTGGAACCGAGGTGCCGGCGGTGCTGGATACGATCCTTGCGAGCGGCAATACGATTCGTCGCGATGTTCCGCAGATGGTCTCGCCCGGTGCCGCGATTCACGGTGCCGATGGCTCGGGTCGACAGAGCTTCGCCGCTTCCCGCGCCACGTCCATGTATCTCGGCAGCTTTTGACCGCTGTTGCCCGGGATCTGGCCGGTCCGGTCCCGCTTATCAGCGATATCATGGTTAGCAACGTCTCAAGAATCTGAATCGGTGGTCCGGGCCTTAACCGGGCAGTAACTCTAACGCGCTTTAATCATTACACGGCTGTTGTTGTGTATCGATTGGGTAGTCAGACATGCGTAAGAGTGTATCACCGAGTTTTGGTAAGACCGCGCCGCGGCTTCTCGTGGCGGTGTTGCTGGCCGGTGCGGCCACTGGCTGCAGCTCCGATGCCAGCCGTTTTGGCGGGCTGTTTTCATCTTCCGACGACATCACGACCAATTCGATCCCGCGACGCACGCTGTTCGGCAGCAGCAGCCCCGTACCGCGCGGGGACATGAGCAGCGCCGGTCAGGCCGTGGCGATGAATCAGCCCTATCCGGCTCAGGGTGCCGCCGCCGGCGGCTCCAGCGCCCGCATGGCGACGACGCCGATGGAGGTGCAGCGCACCGCACTGGCCGATCCGACGGTTGGGTCAAGCTCCAGCCAGCGGGAAGTCGCGATGGCGCAGCCGATTCCGGCGGCACCGAAGGCGCCGGCCACTGTCGATGCCGGCTCGGCGAAGGGGGGCAAGAGCAGCAATGGCTGGTCGACCGCCAACGCCCCGGTCGTCATGATGCGCCCGGGTGAGAGCGTGAAGACGCTGTCGAGCCGCTACGGCGTGCCGGAGAAGGAAATCCTCAAGGCCAACGGCATGAAGAGCGCATCTGACGCCGAGCCGGGTCAGAAGATCACGATCCCGGTCTTCGGTACGACGCCCAGTGCCGCCAAGGCCTCGATCGATACCGCGCTCAACACAGACAACAGGCAGCCGCTGCCCGACAAGAAGACGGGCGAGGACGTGGCGATCCTTCCCGGTTCCTCGAAGGGGCGCGACAAGGCTGTCGGTGACGCCGACAAGACCAAGGTTTCAGCCGGCGATGGCGGCAATGCCGGTGGCGGTTACGAGGTCCGGCCGGGGGATTCGCTGGCCAAGATCGCCGCCAGGAACGGCGTCACGGTCGACGAGCTGAAGAAGGCGAACGGACTGACGGCTGCGTCGATCCGTGTCGGGCAGAAGTTGACCATTCCAAGCCCGTCAGCGACCGACAAGACGATGACGGCTTCGCTCCCGGATGCGAAGAAGGCGGTCGAACCGGTTGAGAAGAAGGCCGAGGCCTACGCACCGGTGGCCAAGACGCAGACCGTGGCCGAGGTCGAGACGAAGGCGGATCTGACCGAGGCGGCCCCCGAATCAACCGGCATTGGCAAATATCGCTGGCCGGTGCGCGGCGCCGTCATCGCCGGCTATGGCGCGAACGTCGAGGGCAGCCGCAACGAGGGCATCGATATCTCCGTTCCGGAGGGGACCCCGATCAAGGCCGCCGAGAACGGCGTGGTTATTTACTCGGGTAGCAGCCTGAAGGAACTCGGCAATGCCGTTCTGGTCCGCCACGACGACGGTACGGTCACCGTCTATGGCCACGCATCGAGCCTGAATGTCCAGCGCGGCCAGAAGGTCCAGCGCGGCCAGACGCTGGCTGCGTCCGGCATGAGCGGCAACGCCGCCCGACCGAAGCTTCACTTCGAGGTGCGCAAGAACGCCTCGCCGGTCAATCCGATGACCTACCTCGAATAGCGACAAGGCAGACAAAGCAGAAAAGAGGCCCGGGAGACCGGGCCTCTTTTTCATTTCGTCAGCGGTTTGCCGAGACGGCCGGCCAGGTCCTGGATGAATTGCCAGGCCACACGACCGGAGCGCGAACCGCGTGTCGTCGCCCATTCCAGCGCTTCGGCATGGATCTCCCCGCGGTCGCCCACCAGCCCGAAGTAGTCCGCGTAGCTGTCGATCATTTCCAGGTAGTCGCTCTGGCTGCATTTGTAGAAGCCGAGCCACAGGCCGAACCGGTCAGAGAGCGAGACTTTCTCCTCGACGGCTTCGGACGGGTTGATGGCGGTCGACTGCTCGTTCTCCATCATGTCGCGCGGGAGGAGATGGCGCCGGTTCGAGGTCGCATAGAGGATGACGTTGTCCGGCCGTCCCTCGACGCCGCCGTCGAGCGCCGCCTTCAGGGACTTGTAGGATGTGTCGTCGTGGTCGAAGGAAAGGTCGTCGCAGAAGACGATGACCGGCATCGGCGCAGACTTGAGGATCTCCATCAGCGCGGGGAGGGTGGCGATGTCCTCGCGATGAACCTCGACCAGTTTCAGCGGCGTGCCCGTATCGCGCGCCGTGGCGGCGTGGACCGCCTTGACAAGCGAAGACTTGCCCATGCCGCGCGCGCCCCAGAGCAGCACGTTGTTGGCGGGCAGGCCCCTGGCGAAGCGCAGAGTATTGTCGGCCAGGATGTCCCGCACATGGTCGACGCCGCGGATCAGGCTCAGATCGACGCGATTCGGCCGGGGAACCGGCTGCAGATGCTGCCGAGCCGGAACCCAGACGAAGCATTCGGCGGCGTTCCAGTCATTCTTCGCCGGCGGCGGACCGGCAAGCCGCTCGAGCGCCGCCCGAAGGCCCGCGATTTCATTGAGGATCGCTTGCGTTTGTTCTTCCTGCACGTTTCTCACTCCTTTGCCTTCACGGCAAACATTGCTCTGGGGCGGTAGCATGTCGGTTTGGGGGTGAAAAGAGAGAAATCCCTGAATTTCCGGCAGGATTGGGGCTGTTCTGTTGCATTCGGGCTTGGCTTGCCTATATTCGCGCCGACTGCACCGAGTGGATTTTCGCCCGGCGCTACCAGTTTCAAGGAGTATTGAATGTTCATTACCGAGGCTTTCGCCCAGACGGCGCCGGCTGCCGCCCCGGGTGGCACGGATCTTCTGATGTCCGTGCTGCCGTTCCTTCTGATTTTCGTCGTGATGTATTTTCTGATCATCCGTCCGCAGCGCGCCGCGGCAAAGCGGCGGGATGAACTGTTGAAGAACATCCGGCGCGGCGACCAGGTGGTGACCGGCGGCGGCATCGTCGGCAAGGTGACGAAGGTCATCGACGACAAGGAGCTCGAGGTCGAACTTGCAGAAGGGGTCAAGGTTCGGGTCGTGCGCGGCGGCATTTCCGAGGTTCGCGTCAAGGGCGAGCCGGTCAAGGAATAACGTGATTCTCGCTCCGGCGGCGGTGTACCACCGCTCCCGGACAACCTTGTTATCCGGTTTCCTGCCGGCACGATTGCCGGGCATTTCGAGAGTGTGATGCTGCAACCTGCCCGCTGGAAAACCTTGCTCGCTTGGCTTGCCGTTTTGGCGAGCCTTGTCGTCTCTTGCCCAGTATCCTGGGCACAGATCGGCGGTCGGACCTTCCCGGCATGTCGCTGGCGCAACTTTTGCCCGGTCTTGATCTGAGCGGCGGGGCCGGGCTCGTGCTCAAGCTCGAACGTTCGGACATCGAGAATGATCGACTGGTGGCCGCGGTCAATGCGACCGGGGCCGCGCTCAGGGCGACAAAAATCCCCTATTCCGGACTCTCCGGCACCGGACGCAGCCTGTCTGTCCGGATAACGGATGGCGCGCGGACCGAGGAAGCGCGCGCTGCGCTTGCCACGCTATCCGGGACCAGGCTGACCGTGGAAGCCGACGGCGTGGTGCGGCTCGATCTGACAGATGAAATGCTCGAGCTCGCACAGGACGAGGCGGCGGCCGCGAGCCTGGACGTGGTCGGCCGGCGCGTGAGCGAAGTCGGCGGTTTGGCGGTGAACGTTCGCCGCGAAGGGCGGGATCGCATCGCCTTGCAGGTCCCGGGGTTTTCCGATCCGCAGCGGCTGAAGGACATCCTGGCGCAGCGCGGAGCGTTTTCCGCCCGCCTCGTCGTGCCAAGCGCCTCGCTCGAAAACGGACCGCCACCCGGCACCGAGGTTGCCTACACGATGGGCGAGCCGCCGGTTGGCTATGTCGTGAGCCGGGAAAGCGTGTTCACCTCAGACGATCTAGTTGCAGCTGAGGTCGTCTCGGGCGGGCAAGGGGTTGCGCCCTCGATCGCCTACCGTTTGGCCCCGGAGGCAACGGGCCGGCTGGCGGAGGCGACGCGCGACAATGTCGGGCGAACGATGGCGCTCCTGCTCGATGACCAGGTGTTGACCGCCTTCACCATTGTCGGGCCCGTTACGGACGGGCGCGGCCAGATAACCGGCGAATTCGACGAGCAGGGCGCCGTAAACCTCGCCGCGGTGCTTCGCAGCGGCGCATTGCCGACGTCCCTGACCGTCGTCGAGGAACGCTCGGTCGATCCGGCACTCGGATCGGCCTCGTTGCGCTCGGCGCTTCTGGCTGTTGGTGTCGCCGGCGTTGCGGTCACCCTGTTCATGGTTTCCTGGTACGGTGCGTTCGGCGCCATCGCCGCGATCGCGCTGGTTTTCAACCTGTTGCTGATTCTGGCGGTCGTCGCGGTGACCGGAACCGTGGTGACGCTGCCGGGCATCGCCGGGATGGTGTTGACGATTGGCATGGCGGTCGATTCCAACGTGCTGGTCTATGAGCGGATGCGCGAGGAAGCCGCCAATGGACGCCCCTTGCCGGAGGCCCTCGCATCCGGCTTCTCCCGGGCCTTTTCGACGGTGGCCGATGCCGGCGTGACGACCATGATTGCGGTCCTCGTCCTGTTCTTCCTCGGATCGGCGCCGATGAAGGGCTTTGCCGCCATTGTCGGCATCGGCATCGTCACCACCGTCTTCGTCACCTTCACGTTGACGCGCTGGCTCGCCTGGCGCTGGGTGGAGAGCCGGCGGATCACGCATCTGCCCCGAAGCGTCCGCACTGGCCTGTTCGGCGGGTTGCATCTGCGCTTCATGGCGATCCGAAACTATGTCTTCTCGGTTGTCGCGCTGGTCTCGATCGGTGTGGCCCTCCTTGTTTCGCTGAACGGCCTCAACCTTGGCATCGATTTCACCGGCGGCGCGCTCCTCCAGGTCGAGGCGAGAGAAGGAAATGCCGATACGGTGCAGATCGCCGGGCAACTGCAAGAGATGAATCTCGGTAACGTCGCGGTGCGGGTGGGCCTCGACCCGGCCATGGCCACGATTCGCATTCCTCCGCAGGGTGGCGGCGAGAACGCCGAGCAGACCTCGGCCCTGGTCGCACGCGGCGAGCTTGAGACCGATTACGACATAAGGCGGGTCGAGGTCGTCGGTCCCTCCGTTTCGGGCGATCTGATCGCGGCCGCCACAATCGGCATGGCGTTCGCGCTCGTCTCTCTGATCGGCGTCGTCTGGGCGCGGTTCGGCTGGCAGTTCGCCATCGGCGCAGTCGTCGCCACGGCGCACGATATCCTGCTGACGCTGGGTTTGTTCGCCCTGACCGGCATGGAGTTCAACATCGGCAGCGTGGCTGCCCTTCTCACCATCGTCGGCTATTCGCTGAACGACACGATCGTCGTCTATGACCGCATTCGTGAAAATCTCCGGCAATTCCGGCACATGCCGTTGCCGTTGCTGATTGATACGGCGATCAGCCAGACATTGTCGCGCACGGTGCTGACGGCTGCGACCACGCTGATCGCCCTCGCATCGCTAGCCATCTTCGGCGGCGAAATCCTCCGCGCGTTCGCGGTGGCGATGTTCTTCGGTATTGCGGTGGGGACCTTCTCGTCTATCTATATAGCCGGCCCCGTGCTGATCCTGTTTGGATTGCGGCCCGATCGTTACCGTCTCGGCGCTCGCGGGGCCCGGGCGAAAAAGGCATGACGATGGCAAAGGGCATCGAAATCCGGCAGGCGCATTTCCCCGGCCGCGCACCGATCGACGCTTATGGCAATGGCGGCTTTCGCTTCGCCGACATGTCGCATCGCGGTTCCGTGATCTTCCTGCCGTCGGGCATCTATGGCTGGGACAAGCAGGATGCGCAATCCCTGACCGCGACGGATCTCGAGCGCGTGCTGGCGGAGGCGGCGCAGATCGAGGTGCTGCTCGTCGGCACCGGACTGGAGATCAAGCCGCTTTCCAAAGAACTGCGCGCCATCCTTCGGGAGCACCGCATCAGCGCCGATCCGATGTCGACCGGCGCTGCGGTGCGCACCTTCAACGTCATGCTCGCCGAATCGCGCGCCGTCGCGGCGGCGCTGATCGCGGTCTAGTTTCAAAACCGCGCACGATACCGGACAATCCAATGCAGCAGCATCATCCAACGGACGGGCGCGACGGCAAGGCCGCTGTCGAGGCGAACTACGCCCACTGCCTCTCCGTCCTCCGCGACACTGACCGCGACCGCTATCTCGCCTGCCTTCTGGCGCCGGAGAGCCGGCGCGGACCGCTGGCCGCGCTCTACGCCTTCAATGCCGAAATCGCCCGCGTCCGGGATGTCGTCCACGAGCCGCTGCCGGGGGAGATCCGCCTGCAGTGGTGGCGCGACACGCTGGAGGGCCGCGGCGAGGGCGATGCCAACGCGAACCCGCTTGCGGCGGGCCTGCTTCATTGCATTTCCGAGCACCGGTTGCCGGTCAGCGTGCTGACTGACATGATCGAGGCACGCATCTTCGATCTCTATGACGACCCCATGCCGGATCGCGGCGCGCTGGAAGGGTATGCCGGCGAGACCGCGTCGGCGCTGATCCAGCTCGCAAGCCTCATTCTTGATCCAGCCGGTGCCGAACGATCGGCGACGATCGCCGGCCATGCCGGTGTCGCCCAGGCGATCGCGGGCCTGTTGTTGCTGCTGCCGACCCACCGCCGCCGCGGGCAGGTCTACATCCCGGGTGACCTTCTGGCCGCAACCGGGCTTGACGCTGCGGGTCTGCTCGCCGGATCGGATCGTGCGCGGATCGCCCGCTCGGTGGAGGCCTTCGCCGGTCTCGGCCGGGACCACCTGCGCAAGGCCAGCTTGGCCGGCGAGATCGCGCCGGCCAATCGCGCGGCCTTCCTGCCGGTTGCGATCGCGCCGCACGTGTTCCGTCTGGCGGAAAGGGCAGGTGCCGACGCACTGGAGCGAACGCTGCTGCCGGCGCAGTGGCGCCGCCAGTGGTGGATGTGGCGCGCGCTCCGGACGGGCCGCTTCTGAGCCCATCCGGATCCCGCACCACGGCAGCGCCTTGCCCGTAATCGTGGGCCATGTCGAATGCTCTGGATCGGCCCACTGCGGCATTTTCTTCGGCGGCACCTGCCACACGCAAAATTGGCGCAAGCCCCGCGGTGTATGACGGGTCCGATCCAACGCGGCCGTCGGGAGGATGCAAGATGATCTGGACCGTCGTAATCGCCTGCATTTTCCTTGCGGGCTATGTCTTCATGCGCCTGCGCCTTCGCGAAGAGCCCAGGCGGGCCTCAAACGACACGGGGCTGGCGATCCTCGAATTCGGCCGGGCCTATCCGAACGAGGCCATCCGCGAAGTCATCAGCACGGCAAACGGCGACAGCGTCTTTCTCCGGCTGCATGACGGCAAGGTCGGCTGCATGCGCGCGCATGGCCAGCATTTCACCAGCCACCTGATCGAACCGGGTTCGGTACACGTGCACAACAGCGCAAGCGGCATGGGTCTGATGCTGGAGTTCGTCGGAAGCGCCTCGGATAACGGCACATTCGAGTTTGCCACGAGCGGCGAGGCGGCCGAAGTATCCCTGTGGCTGCTGGGCAGCCTGTTGCCGGCAACGGATACGGACGAATCGCCGCAAGCGATGATCACCGATACCTGATCGTGGCGCCGCAGGGCTCGATGCGGATATGCGGCGCTACTTTGTCCTGACTATTGGCTGGCCTGCAGCCACTGCCGGCACGCCTCGAGCGCACGCGCGGCGGTCGCCTGTTTCTTGGCGAGGGCCTTGTCCTTGCCGCGGAACCGTTTCATCCCGTCCGGCTTGGTGATCGTTCCGGGCTCAAGTTCGGGGAACAGGCCGAAATTGATGTTCATCGGCTGAAACGAGCGTTTGCCCGGTTCGTCGTCGGATACGATGTGTCCGCCGGTGATGTGGCCAAGCAGCGCGCCGAAGGCGGTCGTCTCCGGCGGTAGCGACGGCGCCTTGCCGCGCCGTTCGGCCGCCGCAAAGCGTCCGGCCAGCAGGCCGATGCTGGCGCTCTCGACATAGCCTTCGCAGCCGGTGATCTGTCCGGCGAAGCGCAGTCCGGGCCGGCCCTTCAGCGTCAGTGAACGGTCGAGCAGGATCGGGGACTGCAGGTAGGTGTTGCGGTGGAGGCCGCCGAGCCTGGCGAACTCTGCGTTCTGAAGGCCGGGAATCATCCGGAAGATCTCGGCTTGTGCGCCGTATTTCAGTTTCGTCTGGAACCCGACCATGTTGTAGAGCGTGCCAAGCGCGTTGTCCTGTCGGAGCTGGACCACCGCATAGGGCTTGACGGTCGGGTTGTGGGCGTTCGTCAGGCCCATCGGCTTCATCGGGCCGTGACGCAGGGTTTCCCGGCCGCGCTCCGCCATCACCTCGATCGGCAGGCAGCCGTCGAAATAGGGCGTGCCCTCCCATTCCTTGAAGCCGGTCGTGTCGGCAGCGATCAGGGCGTCGACGAAGGCATTGTACTGCGCCTCGTCCATCGGGCAATTGATGTAGTCCTTGCCGGTTCCGCCCGGCCCGACCTTGTCGTAGCGCGACTGGTGCCAGCAGATGTCCATGTCGATGGAGTGGGTATGCACGATCGGCGCGATGGCGTCGAAGAATGCCAGCGAATCCGCGCCCGTGCGCTCCTGGATCGCGGCGGCAAGGCCCGGAGCCGTCAGCGGTCCTGTCGCGATGATCACCTGGTCCCATGCCTCCGGCGGCAGCCCGGTGATTTCCTCGCGCACGACCGTAATCTGCGGGTGGCCCTCGATCGCAGCCGTGACGGCCGCGGAAAAGCCCTCGCGATCGACGGCGAGCGCTCCGCCGGCCGGGACCTGATTGGCGTCCGCCGCACGCATGATCAGCGAGTTCGCCAGCCGCATCTCGGCATGAAGCACGCCGACCGCATTGCTGCTGGCGTCGTCCGAGCGAAAGGAGTTGGAACAGACCAGTTCTGCCAGCCCGTCGGTCTTGTGCGCGTCGGTACCGCGCACGCCACGCATTTCGTGCAGGATGACCGGGATGCCGCTTTCGGCAATCTGCCATGCCGCCTCGCTTCCGGCGAGGCCGCCGCCGACAACATGGATGGGAGAGTGGGAGGTCGAGTTCGTCATGGGCGGGTGCATATCACGCGGTAGCGGCACTTCCAATCGCCCGAATCAAAAACGGCACCGAATGGTGCCGTTTGATCGTTCCTCGCGCGTCGCCGTGATCGGCCGCAGCGTCGGAATTCGGCTGTCTTAGCGGAAGGAACGGGCTGCGATGCTGCGGATGTCGTGGCGGGTCAGGCCGATGTCGGACAGCGTGTGGTTGGACAGGTTGCCGAGTTCGTTCAGGGTACGGCGGTAGCTGATCCAGTTCTTGGCAATGCGAATCGGGTTCATGGTTCTTCTCCTCACAGGGTTGACCGGGATGTCTCGTCCTCGGTTGTTGATCTCTATTTACTCACTTTGCCCGGCTTTGTGCAGTGCAAAGAAAGTGCAGCTGCCATGCATTTGTGCATTGCAGTGAACGGCAAATGTGCGTGCACGCTGTTTGGGTGATATGTTCTTGTAATGGCACGGTTTTGAATACGCAAGGGCTGGCCGGGGAAACAATGCTGCGCTGCGATGATGCGGCAAAGAAAAACGCCCTCCGGATCTCTCCGGAAGGCGTTCAAACGTGGATCGCGAAGACCGTCGGTCGGGCTTACTTGACGGCCTGGCGGGCAACGTACGGAATGTCCGAACGGCCGATGCCGAGGTCGCTGAGCTCGCGGTCGCTCATACGGCCGAGCTCGTTGACCGTCTGACGATACTTGCGCCAATTGCTGAAGGAACGTGCGAGGTTCATGGTCGTACCCCTTTCCTGGGTTCTGCGGCTGACTGCCTCTATCGGCGTCGCCCTGATCTGATGACCGAGATATAGGCTGAGCGGGGTGCGAATGACAGAGACAAAGCCGAATGGCAGTCATGCGTCCAGCGCATGTCAAGTAGAAAATTGACAAATTTCTGCCCAAATGGCGCGCATATGCCGCAGGGTTTGCAACGGCTCTGAGCATGCAATTTTGTTGCAGAGCAATAAAGCGCGACGCCCGCCGGGGGAGGAGATCCGGCGGGCGTCGCTATCTTGATTGGCAACTGGGAGGAGGAGTGCTGCCAATCGCATCGGGCTAAGCTGGGAGGAGGAGTGCGTCGCCCGATTGACACCTGCTATATAGAGGCCAGTCGCGCCGGTTTAAAGGGGCAATGGTGAATGCCACCCATGCAATAATGTCGCAGCCACGTGTTGCTCTGGTATCGAAATTTGACAGATACATGAATGACATGGCTGAATTGGGGGGGCAGATCGACCCGCCTGCGGGTGCCGCCATGTATCGTCAGCAAACGGGTGCGGGGCGGAATCAACAACGCCCGCCGGGGGAGGAGATCCGGCGGGCGTCATTAAGGGTGATTGGCAACTGGGAGGAGGAGTGTTGCCAATCGCATCGGGGCGGCACTGGGAGGAGGAGTGCGCCGCACCGAATTCTGTCGACCACCTCTTCGGTGGACGGGCCTTTCCGGGGATCCCAGATGGCTGGCCAGTGCCACTTCGCTGCATCGTCCGTCGCGCTTGGCGCCTGGATTTCTGCGGCTTCGGTTCGTTTCCGTTCCGATGTTTGGAATATAGTCCGGTGAATCGGATTTGTGCAGTGCAATATGGGCATGGATGATATGCGTCAGACGCATGTCACAGACGCGGCCTAGGGCGCGGTGGCCCGGAAATTGCGGCTCAAGGATTGTGCGGCTCGTATTCAGGTGGGAAATGGCGCCGGACCCGGCAAGGGGTTAGGGAAGGCCTGCCGCTGGGATCTTCCGCTGCAGTTGTGTTGTCTGTCGCTTGCGCGCTAGTCTGTCGCCGGCAAGGGCGGGCGACCGAGCGCCGCCAGTGCGCCTATCGGGAAGGGTTGGGTATCGATGTATCGGGGACGATTGGAGCGGGACCTGAGAGTTTGGACCGAGAAAGGTCTGATCGATCGGGCGACGGCCGGCAGGCTTCTGGCCGACTATGACCAGCGCGACAGCTCGTTCAGCCTCGGCCGCGTGCTGATGGTGATCGCAGCATTGCTGCTCGGCGGTGCGGTGCTGCTGCTGATCGCGGCGAACTGGGAGGTGATCCCGCGGGTCGCCAGGCTCGTCGGCATCGTCGCGCTGATCTGGTCTGCGCATCTTGCGGCGGGCCTGCTTCGCAACCGCGGCGCCCTGCGTCTGTCTGAGGCCGTTCTCGTTGCGGGCGTGCTGTTCTTTGGCGGCGCGATTGCGCTCGTCGGCCAGATGTACCATCTGTCCGGCGATGCGACCGAGGCCGCGCTCGCCTGGTTTGCCGGTGCGACCATCGCCGCGCTTCTATACCGATCCGTTGCGGCCACGGCGGTCTGCGGCTTCCTGGCATTCCTGGTGGCCGGCGTGGAGTGGTCCGGCACGTTTGGCGTGGAGGACAGGCTGCTGCTTTGGCTGATGCCCGCCATGGCGCTGGTGGTGATCGGCCTCGTTCGCTTCACCGGCGCATCGCGGGCACGCCACCTCGCCTATCTGTTGATGATGGCCTGGGTCCTGCTTCTCTACGGAGAGTACGAGAGCCCCCCGATGGCGCTGGCAATCGCCGGGATTGGCGGCGCGTGCTATCTGCTTGCCACGCTACGGGGCTCGCCGTTGCGGCCGCTGGCTGCAAGCGCCGGGGCCGCGCCGGCCTTCTATGCCTTCTCGCTGCTGCTGATCGGCCTTGCGATCCTGCATCTCGAGACGAACAGCGTCGGCGAGCGGCTGCTGCTCGGCATCGCGGTGCTTGCCGCCGCCATCGCCGCCATCGCGCTGTCCGGGCGCGACAATGGCGCCGTGCGCTATCTCGCCTATGCTGCCTTTGCCGCGGAAGTGCTGTACTTGGCGGCGGAAACGCTCGGCTCCATTCTCGGCACGTCCGGCTTCTTTCTCATCTCCGGCCTGGTGGTGGCAGCGATCGCCTGGATCGTCATCCGCCTGGAGCGGCGTTTGGCCGTCCGAACCAACCTGGAGACAGGGCAATGAGCAAACCCGTTTCGTTCTTACGGATTTCTCCCTTGCTGGCCGCCGTTGTGGCCGCGCTGACGCAGACGGCCGTTCTCGGCTACATGGTCGAAAGCCGGGCATCGATTCTGCGCAACGGCGTGGATGTCCGTTTGAAAACCATGCCGGTGGACCCGCGCGATCTTTTACGGGGCGACTACGTGACGCTTGGCTACGCCATCTCGACGATCGGACGGTCGATCATCGTTGGCGAGACGCCGAAAACGCCAGGGCGCCAGATGATGGCGGTCCGGCTCGTGCCAGGTGCCGATGGGCTATGGAGTGCAAGTCAGGCGTCGTTCGGTTCCCTGCCGGAACAGCCCGGCAGCGTCGTGGTGCGCACCTTGCCGTTCGAATACCATCCCGGTGCGGACGGCGCGGTGCCCGAAACGCTATTCATCTCCTACGGGATCGAGCGCTACTACGTCCCCGAGGGCGAGGGCAGAGCGCTCGAGGAGGGGCGCAATGCGCAGGCGCTTGAAGTGGACGCGCGCGTATCGTCGACCGGCAGGATGCAGATCCGGCAGATCGTGCTGGACGGCAAGCCGGTCTATGAAGAGCCTCTCTATTGATGTCGCGGGGATTTTCGGATGATTTCCGCGAGGTTCCCAGCACCTTTAGGACCAGCCGCGGCAAGCGCCGTCGCCATCACATTTTCGCTTTGATCCCTGCCGAACGGGTGCTATAGAGGCGCCGCGCTCGGGAGGCGCGCCCATCGTGGGCGCCGGACGGCAAAACCGCTGATGCGGCTTTCTGAACGCGGGTATGGTGAAATTGGTAGACACGCCAGATTTAGGTTCTGGTGCCGCAAGGCGTGGGAGTTCAAGTCTCTCTACCCGCACCAGAAGCTCTTTGGCTTGGCATACTGCGCCTCGCCCATAAAGTCCGGCCGCAGACCTCCGAAGGAGGGGCGGCACGGCCTGAATTTGGCGCATGAGAATCCATCGAACGCAATTTCGATGGGCGGATCATGCGCGGCAGCGCCATTTTGCTTGCCAAAAGGCCGCCGATAACAGTAAAGCCACTCCCGGCAAATAGACCCGGAGGGGTGCCCGCCAAAGGACCGGTTCCGGCCGGGGCACCACCATATCGAAACGAAGGTTTGAACATGCAGGTAATCGAAACGCTCGCAGACGGGCTGAAGCGCGAACTCAAGGTCGTCATCCCGGCCAAGGATATGGAGGCCCGGCTCAACGAGCGCCTGGCCGACGCCAAGGACCGCGTTCGCATCAACGGCTTCCGCGCCGGCAAGGTTCCGGTCTCCCACCTGAAGAAGGTCTACGGCAAGTCGATGATGGCCGATCTCGTCAACGAGATCATCCGCGAGAAGCCGACGGCGATTCTGTCCGAGCGCGGCGAAAAGTCGGCGACGCAGCCGGAGATCGCGATGACCGAGGATCAGGCCGAGGCCGAGAAGATCCTCGCCGCCCAGGCGGATTTCGAGTTCACCCTGTCCTACGAGATCATCCCGGCCATCGAGCTGAAGGATGCCTCCGGCATCAAGGTCACGCGCGAGGTCGTCGAGATCGCCGACAAGGAAGTCGATGACCAGATCCTCAAGATCGCCGAGAGCGCCCGCACCTACGAAAGCAAGAAGGGCAAGGCCGAAAGCGGCGACCGCGTGACGATGGACTACCTCGGCAAGGTCAACGGTGAGGCCTTCGAGGGCGGCAAGGACGAGGACGCCGAACTGGTGATCGGTTCCAACCGCTTCATCCCGGGCTTCGAGGATCAGCTCGTCGGCCTCAAGGCCGGTGACGAAAAGGTCATCACCGTGACCTTCCCGGCCGACTATCCGGCCGCCCACCTCGCCGGCAAGGAAGCCACCTTCGACATCAAGGTCAAGGACGTTGCCGCTCCGGCGGAGCTGAAGATCGACGACGAACTCGCCACGAAGCTCGGCCTCGAATCGGTCGATCGCCTGCGCGAAGTCGTACGTGGCCAGATCGAAAGCCAGTTCGGCTCGGTCACCCGCCAGAAGGTCAAGCGCCAGATCCTCGACCAGCTGGACGAGATGTACAAGTTCGACACGCCGCAGCGTCTAGTCGACGCCGAGTTCGAGAACATCTGGCGGCAGATCAACACCGACCTGCAGCAGGCCGGCAAGACCTTCGCCGACGAGGACACGACCGAAGAGGAAGCCCGCGAGGAGTATCGCAAGCTCGCCGAGCGCCGTGTCCGCCTCGGCCTGGTGCTCTCCGAAATCGGCGAGAAGGCCGGCGTGCAGGTGAGCGACGAGGAAATGCAGCGTTCGCTGTTCGAGCAGCTGCGCCAATTCCCCGGCCAGGAAAAGCAGATCCTCGACTACTTCCGCAACACGCCGGGCGCTTCCGCATCGCTGCGCGCGCCGCTGTTCGAGGAAAAGGTCGTCGACCACCTGCTGGGCCAGGTTGCCGTGACGGACAAGACCGTTTCGAAGGAAGATCTGCTGGCTGACGACGAAGCCGAGGAAGGCAAGTCCGAAGACAAGAAGGCACAGAAGAAGAAGGCAGCCGCCAAGACTGAGGCCGCCGAGGCCGAGGACGCCGCTCCGAAGAAGAAGGCTGCGGCCAAGAAGAAGGCTGCAGACGACAGCGCCGAGTAATCTCGGGCGATTGTGCTGGAATTGGAAAGGCCGCCGAACAGGCGGCCTTTTTCGTTGTGGGGCTTGGGCCGGACCGAAGGGAACGGCCGCAGTCAGGGGTGCCGCGTCAGACCACCATGAAGTCCAGGTGGGTGATCTCCAGGCCCGGGGCAAGCGAGGCGAACTGCGCGCGCCCGCCGCTTTCATTGCCGTTGGAATCGTAGAACAGCCGGCCCGTATCGGTTTCATAGAGGATCCGGTCGGAGGCGTCTGCGGCCAATCCGCTTGTGTTCGCCCGAAAAGCGGACGCCGCCAGCACACCTTCGGATCCGAGTGCGGCAAAGATGGCATTGTCCAACCGAATCGTGTCGCTCGGCACAGAGAAATCGGTGATCCTGTCGATATTCGCCGTCTTGTCGATCGCGGTGTTGAAGAGGAATGCGTCCGCGCCGGCTCCGCCTGTGAGGATGTCGTTTCCGCCGGCTCCGCAAATCAGGTCGTTGCCGCGGCCGCCGCTGATATTGTTGGCGTCGGACCTTCCATAGAGGTGGTCGCCGAAGGCTGATCCCACGAGATTTTCGATGTTGCGAAAGCTGTCGCCGGCTGCTTCGCCGGCGTTGAGCGCGGCATTCGCCAGGCTGGCCGTCACGCCGCTCGATGCCTGGGCGTAGGAGGCCGTGTCGCGGCCTGCTCCGCCGTCGAGGATGTCCGCGCCTGTGCCGCCGATCAAAAGGTCGTCGCCGGAATCGCCGATGAGCCAGTCGTTGGCGGCAAGGCCGAAGAGCCTGTCGTTGCCGTCGCCGGAGCGAAGCCGGTTGGCGCCCCCCGACCCGGTCAGGGTGTCATTGCCGCCGCCTGAGATCGCGGCTTCGACGCTGGAAAGGCTTATGGCGCCGCCACCTTGCGAAGGGGCGAAGCTGCCTGTGTCGAGGTTGATCACGGCGTTGAAACCGGCGGTGGTTACCGACGACGCGTCGAACGTGTCTGTGCCCGCTCCGCCGTTGAAGCTTTCGCCCGTGCCACCGGTCCAGCCGGTGGTGATGATGAAGCGATCGTTCCCGTTGTTGCCATAGGCACGGTCGACGCCGGGCCCGCCCTGCAGGATATCGTCGCCGTCGCCGCCGTAGAGCGTGTCGTTGCCGGCTCCTCCGTCGATCCGATCGTCGCCGCCATTGCCGCGCAGCACGTTGGCAATGGCATTGCCGGTCATGGAATCATTGTTCGAGCCGCCATTGGCGTTTTCGATCAGGGAGCGCGGATCACCTTCGAATTGGAAAGCGTTGAACACGTTGCCGCGGGCAAAGCCGTCGTTCGGCCCGCCGCCCAGATAGGCGAGTTGTGCAGCCGAAAAGGTGGAACTCGAACCGGGTTTCAGATTAATCCGCAGTGGCGTCGCATAATTGGACAGGTCATAGGTATCGATGCCGTTCCCGTCCCAGATTGTCGAGAAAACCCGGTTGGCACCCGGCGCAATCGCCAGCGCGCCGTCGACGTAGAAGTTGCCGCTCGATGGGTCCCAAGAGTAGACGGTGTTGCCGCCATTGGTGGTGAAATCGGCGCCGTACATCGTCTGGAGGGCGAGTATGTCGGCCATCATGAAGGTCTGCGGGGCGCCGAACGGCTCGTAGTCATAGCCTTCGGTCGTGTCGCCGATGAAACTTGGATAGGTCATGACGCTGAATTCGAGCGAATTGTACACCGCGGGCAGGGCGGTGTCGCCCGGACCGCCCGCGTCCTGGCCGTGTTTCAGGCCCAATGCATGGCCAAGTTCATGCAGAACGCCATGCCATCCATAGTTGCCGGCGATCGGATCCTTGAAGCTGTTGGACGTTCCGTCATAGGCATTGCCGTAGAACGCGTCGCCGCCATGCGGATCATTGTCGGGATAGAAGGCGTAGGCGGTGGCCGCATCCCCGGAGTTTGCGGCCCGGATGGTCGCCTCGCCGGCGCCCGGGCCGGCGTAGCTGATGTCCAGTTCGGTAAAGCCTTCGACCGACAAGCCGACCGCACCGGCAAGCTGCGAATATTGCGTCGTGTCCAGTGCGGCGTGAAAGGCGCGCCTTTGCGCAGCCGTCAGCGGCGAGAAATCCTGAAACTGGGCGCTGACCCCGTCGGCATCATCATCAACCAGATAGTCCGACGGGTAGTCGGACGGAGAATCGGTGTCGCTGTAGGTGATCGATGCCTCGTTCCAGCGTATCCCGCTGAGGACGCCGTCGATAATGGCGTTGCCGGTGGCGGCCACCGACGCCGTCACGGAAGCCGTACCGTTTTCGTTCGCCGCTGAAGCGGGCGCGGTGGCGCCAGGTCCCTGGTGCGCCATTGCATCCGACAGATCGCTTTGAGCATGCATTTCCGCGGCGTGGTCGATCCAGGATTGCCGGAGCCATTGCAGTGCCGGTGTCTGCAGAAGCGCGCGCCAAGGCAATTCGCCGCGTTCGAAGTGGTATGTCGGGGAAGTTCGGAACCAGGAGGTGTCTGCCCAGGAGGTGGCCGGATTGCTCTCCGCACCTGTCAAATCGAAAAGCAACGGCTGCAGTCGCGCTCTGGCGGTCATGATTCCTCCTTCGCCGCAGCACGCAGAACAAGCGGCGTCTGAACTTCAGTTATGCGTTGAGATTTGTGGTGAGGCAGGGCGCTATGGGAACCAACGGCCTGGACTGGTGGTCCATCTCACTTTACACGATCGCTGCACCTCCAGCGCGATGGTCATCTTGATGCTGGATTTTCGCACGCTTGCCTTCGTGCTTGCTCCTCCGTTGTCAACAGAGCGGCTTTCGGCAGTACAGTTCTTCCGCGTAGCCCATCCCACCTTTTGCAACCAGATGAGGCTACGATAAATTAGGTGTAGCTACAATAAACCTATGCGTTTGGTTGGGCCTCGCTACCAGCGGCACTGCCACGGCGACCACCGCACGGCTGCCCCCGCCCGGTGGCAGGGGCGCTCGTCGCGTCCGGCTGCGCGTCAGCTGCCCGACCCAAGGCACTGCCTCAAGGACGTTGCCATCGTGCGCATCAACTCGATGTAGAGATTGGAGCCCGCCGCCAGGGTCGCTCCCTCCGGATCGAGAATGCCTGACTTGGCCGGTGTTCCCTCCATCACGACATTGATCAGTTTCGGTTCGAACTGCGGCTCGGCGAAGATGCAGGAGGCGCCAAGTTTGGCGACCTTTTGCCGGATCTGCGAGAGCCGCTCTGCGCCTGGCATCGTTTCGGGGCTGACCGTGATCGAGCCGACCGCGCGCACGCCGTAGCGATGCTCGAAATACTGGTAGGCGTCGTGGAAGACGATGAACGGCTTGTCTTTCACTGGAGCGAGCGTGTCGGTGATCTCCTTGTCGAGGGAGTTGATGTTGGCATTGAGGGCCGACAGATTTGCCTCGTAAGTGATCGCATTCGCCGGATCCTTTGCCGAAAGCACCTTTTCGATTGCTGCCGCCATGGCCTTGGCGTTCGCCGGATCCAGCCAAAGGTGTGCATCGTAGCCCTCTGCGTGGGCGTGCTCCTGTGCACCATGGTCCTCATCGTCGGCGTGCTCGTCAGGCTCGAAGGCACCGCCCTCGCGAAACTTCAGCTTGGTCAGGCCCGGCGCATCTTCGAGCGCGACGATCGTCGCTCCTTCTGCCAACGCCTGTAGCGGCTTTTCCAAGAAGGCTTCGAGACCGTGTCCAACCCAGAACACGACGTCGGCGTCCTGAAGCGCTGCCGCATTGGACGGCTTCATCGAATAGGTGTGGGCAGAAGCAGCGCCCTCGACGATCAGTTTCGGTTCGCCGACGCCTTGCATGATCGATGCGACGAGCGAATGGATCGGTTTGACGGAGACGACCACATTCGGGGTGTCCGCCCGCGCGGTTCCCCAAGCACCGACGAACATGGTGGTCGAAAGCAGCAGGGCGGATGCGAGTTTCATCGAGAGGTCTCCAACGGTTTATGTAATGTTATTACATTTGTTGCGTTATGCTATAACGTGTGCCATAGCAAGGGGCAACCGAACCCGCGGACAATTCCGATGCTGCAAACCAATGTTCAAGCCACACCGCTTGTCACCATGACCGGCGCCGGGACATGCCGGCAGGGTCGATGGCTGGTGCGCGGGGTGGACCTTTCGATTTCGCGCGGCGAGATCGTCACCCTGATCGGGCCGAACGGCTCGGGAAAGTCGACGACGGCCAAGCTGGCCATCGGCGTGGTCCGGCCGGACGAAGGGCATGTCTCGCGCCTGGCGAACCTCCGTGTCGGCTACGTGCCGCAAAAACTTGCGATCGACTGGACCATGCCGCTGACGGTCGACCGTCTGATGACGCTGACCTCGTCGCTGCGGGGCCGTGAGATCGATGCCGCGCTCGAGGCGACAGGCATCCGCCACCTCGCCCGGGCCGAGGTGCAACACCTGTCCGGCGGGGAGTTCCAGCGCGCCCTGCTGGCGCGCGCCATCGCCCGCAAGCCGGACTTGCTGGTGCTGGACGAACCGGTGCAGGGGGTCGATTTCGCCGGTGAGATCGCGCTCTATGATCTGATCAAGACGATCCGCAACACGACCGGCTGCGGCATCCTGCTCATTTCCCACGATTTGCATGTCGTGATGGCCGAGACGGATACCGTCATCTGCCTCAACGGTCACGTCTGCTGCCGCGGCACGCCGGAAGTGGTGCGCGAGAGCCCGGAATATCTGCGTCTCTTCGGCGTGCGGGCCAGCCAGACGCTGGCCTTCTACAGTCATCACCACGATCACACTCATCTGCCGGACGGCCGCGTGCTGCACGCCGACGGCTCCGTCACCGACCATTGTCACCCCGCCGACGGTCACCATCACGGCGACGCCGGCCGGGCCGGGCCGATGCGCATCGTGCACGCGCACGGGCCGGACTGCGGCTGCGGACAGGTTCATTCTAACCCGGCCGCGACGGGCGGGGACAATGTGGCGGAGCGGCGCGATGCTTGACGACTTCTTCACCCGCGCCTTGCTTGCCGGTATCGGCCTGGCGCTGACCACCGGTCCGCTCGGTTGCTTCGTCATCTGGCGGCGCATGGCGTATTTCGGCGACACCATGGCGCACTCGGCGCTGCTCGGGGTGGCGTTGTCGCTGCTGTTCCAACTGAACCTGACCGTCAGCGTCTTCGCCGTCGCCGCGACCGTGTCGATGGTGCTGCTGCTGCTGCAAAAGCGGGGCTCGCTGTCCACCGACGCGCTGCTCGGCATCCTGTCGCACGCGACACTCGCGATCGGGCTCGTCATCGTCTCCTTCATGACCTGGGTGCGGATCGATCTCGTCGGCTTCCTGTTCGGCGATATCCTGGCCGTGACGCAGGCCGATGTCAGCCTCGTCTGGGGCGGCGGCATTCTCGTGCTCTTCGCGATCATCTATCTCTGGCGGCCGCTGATCGCCTCGACGGTGAACCCGGAACTCGCCGCCGCCGAGGGGCTGGAGCCGGAGCGGGCCCGGCTGGCCTTCATGCTGCTGATGGCGCTGGTGATCGCCATTGCCATGAAGATCGTCGGGATCCTTCTGATCACCGCGCTGCTGATCATCCCCGCCGCCACAGCGCGCCGCTTCGCCGCCAGCCCGGAGATCATGGCCGTTCTCGCCTCGCTGCTCGGTGCCGTTGCCGTCGCCTTCGGCCTGTTCGGCTCGCTGAAGTTCGACACGCCGTCCGGCCCCTCGATCGTCGTGGCGGCGCTGGCGGTCTTCCTGGCCAGCCTGCTGCCGCGGCGGCGCGGCGAGCGCAGCGGCATCTCCGCGGCGCCAACCGGAGGGGGTAACCGATGACGGCCCCGCAACTGACCCGCAACCAGTCGCTGGTGCTCGACGCGCTCTCCCAAGCCGAAGCGCCGCTCAGCGCCTACACGATCCTCGACAAGCTGCGCGACGACGGGTTTCGCGCGCCGCTGCAGGTCTATCGGGCGCTCGACAAGCTGCTCGAGCTCGGCCTCGTCCACCGGCTGGAGAGCATTAGCGCCTTCGTCGCCTGCGCCCACCCGCATCAGGGCTGCTGCGCGCACGGCCTGACCGCCTTCACCATCTGCGAAGCCTGCGGCAAGGTGACGGAGTTCCACGACCACCTGATCGAGGAGCGGCTTGCCGCCTTCGCCCGCGATCACGGTTTCAGGCCCGGCAAGGCCACCATCGAGGTTCGCGGCCACTGTGCCGGCTGCGCCTGACGCGGACCTTCATAAGGCGCATTGCCCTTCGGAACGGCACATCGCAGCAGGCACCGCGCTCAGTCGATCCGCCGCAGTTCGGTCTTGAAGCGCTTCCAGTTGCGCACATAGCTCTCCGCGGACGCCCTCAAACCCTCGATCGCCGCGTCGTCCAGCGTGCGCACGACGCGGGCCGGCGCGCCGACGATCAGCGAGTTGTCGGGAAACACCTTGCCCTCGGTCACCAGCGCCCCGGCGCCGACGAGGCAGTTGTTGCCGATCACCGCGCCGTTCAGCACCGTCGCGCCCATGCCGACCAGCGAATTGTCGCCGATGGTGCAGCCGTGGATGATGGCGCCGTGGCCGATGGTGCAGCCTTCGCCGATCGTCACCGGCTTGTCGGGATCGGTGTGGATGACGGTGTTTTCCTGGATGTTGGTGTGAGCCCCGACCCTGATCGGCTCGTTGTCGCCGCGCAGGGTCGCGCCGAACCAGATGCCGACGTCCTCGCCGATCACCACCTTACCGATCACCTGTGCATCGGGGGCCACCCAGTAGCGGTCGTCGGCGGGCAGGGCGGGGACGTGGTTGCCAAGGGCGTAGAGCGGCATGGAGAACTCCTCAGGTCAGGGAAAACGGCGTGCCGGCAGGTTTTGCCGTCGATCGGCCGCAGCACCACGGAAGGGCGACAGGCTGGCGGCATGGCGCGGTTCTTTCCGATTCGTTCGTCCATTTTACCATCCGGGAGTGGTCGAGGGACACACCGGAGGGCGGCGAGGGTGGTTTTTCGGGGCTCCTTGCGCTATGAGCAGCACGAAACCGTTTTTCGGGCAGGACGGCAGCCGGCGCGCCATCGCGCGGCGGCCGCGGCAGTGCCACCAGATCCACACCAGACGCGGACGGAGCATGTATCAGCAGGCACTCAGGACGGGGCAGAAGATCTTCGCCACGGCGCCGATGATCGACTGGTCGGACCGCCACTATCGCTATTTCGCCCGGCAACTGACGAAGAATGCGGTGCTCTACACCGAAATGATCGTCGCCGACGCGATCCTGCGCGGCAATCGCGACAAGCTCTTGGGCTACGACGCGGTCGAGCGCCCGCTGGCGCTGCAGCTCGGCGGCAACGATCCCGAGAAACTCGCGCAAGCCGCGCGGATCGGCGAACAATTCGGCTATGACGAGATCAACCTCAATGTCGGCTGTCCCTCCGACCGGGTGCAGTCCGGCACCTTCGGCGCCTGCCTGATGCGCGAGCCGCAACTGGTCGCCGACTGCGTCGCGGCGATGAAGGCGGCGGTGAAAATTCCGGTGACGGTGAAGTGCCGGATCGGCGTCGACGACCAGGATCCGGAGGTGGCGCTGCGCGACCTCGTCGCCCGGATCAAGGCCGCCGGCGTCGACGCCGTCTGGGTGCATGCGCGCAAGGCCTGGCTGCAGGGGCTGAGCCCGAAAGAGAACCGCGACATCCCGCCGCTCGACTATGGGCTGGTGCGGCGTTTGAAGGCGGAAAACGAAAATCTTTTCATCGGCCTGAACGGCGGTCTTCACACGTTAAAGCAGGCGGTTGACGAGATCGGCCGGCCGGGCGAGGGGCTCGACGGCGCCATGCTCGGCCGCGCCGCCTACCAGGACAGCGGCATGCTGGCCGGGGTGGATGCGGTGTTTGCCCATCCGCTCTCTCATGCCTGCGCGGCAGAACCCCTCCCCAACCCCTCCCCACAAGGGGGAGGGACTTTTGCGCCCGACCTTGCCTTCCGGGAAGGCGTGCGCGACGCGATGATGGCCTATGCGGCGCGGGTGATCGGCGACGGCGGACGGCTGAACCATGTCACCCGCCACATGGTCGGACTGTTCCAGGGGTTCCCGGGCGCCCGCCGCTACCGCCAGATTCTGTCCGCCGACGCCACGAAGCCGGGGGCGGGGCCGGAGGTGATCGACGCCGCCTTCGCCGCGGTGCTGGACGCGTCGGCCGCCAAGGCTGCGGCCGAATAGCCGACCGCCGGGTCCGCCAGGCAGCCGGCGCGACGCCGGGCGCGCAGCGCGGCAGGAGTGGACAAGCACGCGGTCCCGTCGCCCTTTCCATACCAATGCTGCAGGCACGCGCAGCCACCACCCTTTCCGAATGGACGCGGCAGGTCCGCGGTCCCGCCGTCCTTTCCAAACGGATGGAGCAGGTCCGCGGTCCCGCCGCCGTTCCCGGGTGGATGCGACGCGGGGCCACCGGCTTTTCCGGAAGAGCCGGGCGGGCGCGCAGAGCTGCCGCCGGCTCCGGAGAGATGGGGCGAGCGGGCGACAGCGGCGGTTCTGGCGGGCGGCCGGGGCAGGGTGGCGGGCACGCCGCCGGTCAGCTCCGGCGCGATCCGCTTCACGCCGACGAACCGCAGGAAATCGCGAACTTCGGCCAGGTCGGCGCCGGTAAAGGGCGGGCGCGACAGGGTGTTCTGGGCGTGGCGGCGGGCGGAAAGGCGCTCGCGCAGGGCGCCCTGCCGCGGCAGCAGCGCATGCAGGATGTCGAAGGCCGCCTCCTGCAGCTCGCGCTCGTCCGGATCGCGGCTGAGCGGCGCGACCGGCGTCGACGGGGCGAAGGCGAGGGTTTCCAGCAGCCGTGCCGTTTCCGCCAACAGGGCGGCGTGGAGGGCGAGGGCGTCGGGCGGCGCGGCGCCGAGGCAGTCCGGCCGGCCGTCGCGGCTGCGCATCAGGCAGCCGCGGGCGCGGCGGCACGGCCGGCAGCGGCAGACGAGTTCGTGAAAGAGCAGCAGGGTGGCGGCGCCGTAGGCGAGCGCCCGCAGGACGCCGTCGTCGAGGCGGCTTTCCGGTTTTTTGGCCGGCGCGGCGGAAAATGCAGTCGGCATGGGCTTGCTCCTTTGCGTCTGTCCCTATTGCCGGGGGCGGTGCTGTGCCGTGCGGCCGCCGCACCGCCGGCCCTGTCCAATCCTGTCCTGTCTTGCCCCCGGGGCATCGCGCCGGGGCGCGCGCCGCGCATGCGGCTGCGGCCACGCCCGGCCTGCCGTCGTGGTTTTCAAAAAAAATTTGCTTCGGACGGGGCGCTGGAAGCTGCCTCATCTGAAATGGGTGTGTGGCACCTTCCGGCGCCCCGTTCGGCGGTTTCTGCCCGCAAACGCGGTCCTCTGCCTCGCCCGCCGTTTTTTGGCGGACGCCCTGTGTGCCACCGCTCCGGCACGTCCGGTGCGCAACTCGGGCTTTTCGCCCGCCGTCACCAGAGGGGACCAGTCTCGCGGACCCGGATCATGAGGGCTCGCGTCTGTCCCTCACGTCCCGCGCCGTCCCCGCCTCGCCGCAACGCCTTGCGGTGTATCCGCGGCGGGATGAGGGGATTATGGCACGGGCCAAGGGGGCGGGGATGAAATTACGATAAGCTATTGAGAATGCAAAAGAGCTGGTGAGTTTTGTCCCCGAACGCAGAATGTATGAATCTGTTGGCATGGATTGCGATGAGTTGAAATTGCATGCGTCTTTTTGCAGTATTAAAAAAATGCGATTTTCGATCATTAGCGGGTAGTCATGTTCAAGCGCATCGAAGTGCGAAATTTCAGAAAACATGAGCGTTTTGGTATTGCCTGTCGAGAGCGGAATGTTCTTGTAGGTCCAAATAATGCGGGGAAATCCTCTATTCTTGACGCTCTTCGTTTGTTTGCTGACGTTCAGCGTTTTGCTACGAGACGCGTCCCAACCTTGAAGAGCTACGAAGGCTTTGGAGTCTGCGCGAAGTACGATGTTTCTAATAGCGAATTCAGTGTAACTCTAGAAAATATTTGCCGAAATTACTCAGACGATTATGCGAGTATAATTATTTCGAACGACCGCGGATGTAAACTTCATATCGATGTAAATCCGAATATGCCCCCAGAGGTATATATCGAAGCAGATATGAAGGTGCAGAGAAATAATGGTTTCTTCTCAAAATGTTTTCCAGAAAGGGTCGTCGTTGTTCCAACTCTAAGTCCATTTGAACAGAGTGAAAAACCCAATGATCCGGAGTATGTAAGGTCCGTCGAATTCACTAGATTGGCTGCGAGAAACTTTAGGAACATATGGAGGGGTAAGGGGGCTGACGAATTTTCGCAGTTTCGCGAACTGGTTGGAATGCACTGGCCGGGTATAGATATTTCTCAGCCGGAATTGAACGGGAGCTATCCGCCTCTTCTCCAAATGTACTATACCGAAAATGGTATACATAGGGAAATATACTGGTCTGGGTTTGGCTTTCAGGCATGGCTGCAAATGATGACTCATTTTCTTCGAGGCGGTGAAGATGATGTGTTAGTGCTGGATGAGCCTGATGTGTATCTTCACGCCGATCTTCAGCGACGCTTGTTTCATATAGCGAAGAGACGATTTCAGCAGATATTTGTTGCCACGCATTCCGCTGAAATTATGAACGAAGCAAACGCAATGGATGTAGTTCTTATTAAGCCGGGTCTGGTGAGCGGTGCCCGTATCACTTCAGATTCAGGTTATCGGAGTGCGCACGCCTTATTGGGTTCGTCCGAGAATGCTGATTTCGCGCGGTTGGCTAGGGCGAAGCGTGTGATCGCTTTCGAAGGGAACGACCGTACAATCTTCAAAAGATTTGAGCAAAAACTGGGCAGTGGAGGTGTATTAGGTGATCCAGATACACTTTCAATTAAAATTGGAGGCTACGAACATTGGCATCGCGTCGACAACTTGGCTTGGATGTTCAAAGAGGTTTTCGGACTAGAGGCTAAAATAGTGGCGTTGTTTGATCGTGACTATAGATCAGATGCAGAGATCGAGGAATTTAAGGAAAAATTGAAGGCGTCTGGCGTGGCTTGTTGGGTTCTGCGACGTAAGGAGATTGAAAATTACCTATTGGAGCAAGGACCTTTATCCAGAGCTATTCAGAAGGCTGCTAAACGACGGGAAATTGGCTTGAATGATGAGGATATTAGTTCGAGTTTGGAAGCTCTGGCATCTGAGCATATGGATGATTGTTTGATAAATGTACAGTCGTGAGCAACGAAGTACTATTCCCTCAAGCGGGATAGACGAGATACGTCGACGATTTTGAAGCTCGCCAAATCTGAGTTCGATCGCGATTGTGAAGACGTTGGGTATAAAAAGAGAATTTCGGGAAAGCAGTTTATTATCGATTTGAATAATGACCTTCAAGGGAAATACGGGTTCAACATTTCTAACGCAGCGATCTTGGACGAATTCCATGAGAATGATGTTGATCCGGAAATGAGGGCAATAGTGAAAATGGTGAACGAAACACTATCATAGAGATTAATCCACCGTTTCATCCGCACTCGCTCTGGTCTTTCTCCTCAGTTATTGATGGTGACCCCCTCGGCCCTAGTAAGTTCGCGTTGGGGCAAGCTTGAATCCGCGCGATGGACATCGCATCACTGGATGCCGGATCAAGTCCGGCATGACGGGGGAAGGGCGTTGGTGCGGGCGGGGCCGATCACAGGGCGTGCAGGTGGTGGGCGATGTCGTCCCAGTCGGGATTGGCGGCTTCGATCAGGTCGAGCTTCCATTGGCGCGGCCAGTTCTTGATGGCCTTTTCGCGGGCGATGGCGTCGGTGACGAGGTCGTGTTCCTCGAACCAGACCAGCGTCTTGACGCCGTAGCGGGTGGCGAAGCCGGGCGTCAGGTCGTGCTGGTGCTCGTAGAGGCGGCGCGGCAGGTCGGTGGTCACGCCGGTGTAGAGCGTGCCGTTGCGGCGCGAGGCGAGGATGTAGACGTAGGCCTTCATGGCGGGAGGATGCGGGTGAATGCGCAGGATGGCAAGCTGTAGTTGTGGCGGTCTGTGATCTCGCCGTCATGCCGGACTTGATCCGGCATCCAGCCACGGCGCGTCTGCGCCGTGAATGACCTGTGGCTGTTGCACGAATTGAACGAGTTTTCTGCGCGATGGACATCGCGCGCTGGATGCCGGATCAAGTCCGGCATGACGGAAGAGTTGGGGAGCCGGCGCGTCGGACGTCACCGCCCAGGCCGGCCCGTCTTGCCCTTCGTCCGTGCCTTGCGCGCCTGTTCGGCCGGGTCTTCGTAGGAGCCGACGCCGACCTTGCCGCGGACGACGGGCTTTTCCGGGATCGTGCCGGTCACCGGCTTTTCGGTGCGGCCGACGGTCATTTCGTCCAGGGTGTTTTTTCGGAACAGCGACTGGCCGGCGGGGATCTCCGTGTCGGTGCCGGGGCCCATGGCGTCGAGCGAGGGTTTTTGGAAGAGGGAGCCTGAGGAAGATTTCGTCGAGGTTTTGCCCCCGCCATGCTCCTGGCTCCGTGCCTCTTCCCGCGCCATCGGGTCGTCCATCACCGCCAGCTCGGCGGCCTTGAGGCGCTTGATCTCGTCGCGGATGCGGGCGGCCTTTTCGAAGTCGAGGTCGGCGGCGGCGTCGCGCATCGCCTTTTCCAGGCCGTCGAGATGGGCCTGCAGGTTGTTGCCGACAAGGTGGCCTTCCTCGGCAAAGCCCTTGCCGCCGAGGCCGGAAATGTCGGCGCGGACGTGGTCGCGCTCGTAGACCGAATCGAGGATGTCGGAGATCCTTGCCTTCACCGATTCCGGCGTGATGCCGTGCTCGGCGTTGTAGGCCATCTGCTTCTCGCGGCGGCGGCTGGTCTCCTCCATGGCGCGCTGCATCGAGCCGGTGACCTGGTCGGCATAGAGGATCACCTTGCCGTCGACGTTGCGGGCGGCGCGGCCGATCGTCTGGATCAGCGAGGTCTCGGAGCGCAAGAACCCTTCCTTGTCGGCGTCGAGGATGGCGACGAAGCCGCATTCTGGAATGTCGAGGCCCTCGCGCAACAGGTTGATGCCGACGAGGACGTCGAAGGCGCCGAGCCGCAGATCGCGAATGATCTCGATGCGCTCGAGCGTGTCGATGTCACTGTGCATGTAGCGGACGCGAATACCCTGCTCGTGCAGGTATTCGGTGAGGTCCTCGGCCATGCGCTTGGTCAGCACGGTGACGAGGGTGCGGTAGCCGCGCTGCGTGGTGTCGCGGATCTCGCCCAAGACGTCGTCGACCTGGGTTTTTGCGGAGCGGACCTCGACCGGCGGGTCGATCAGGCCGGTCGGGCGGATCACCTGCTCGGCGAAGACGCCGCCGGCCTGCTCCATCTCCCAGGCGCCGGGGGTGGCGGAGACCGCGATGGTGTCGGGGCGCATCGCGTCCCATTCCTCGAAGCGCAAGGGGCGGTTGTCCATGCAGGAGGGCAGGCGGAAGCCGTATTCGGCCAGCGTCGCCTTGCGGCGGAAGTCGCCGCGATACATGCCGCCGATCTGCGGAATGGTGACGTGGCTCTCGTCGATGAAGACCAGCGCGTTGTCGGGGATGTATTCGAACATCGTCGGCGGCGGCTCGCCCGGCTTGCGGCCGGTGAGGTAGCGCGAATAGTTCTCGATGCCGGCGCAGGAGCCGGTCGCCTCGAGCATCTCCAGGTCGTAGCGGGTGCGCTGCTCGAGCCGCTGCGCCTCCAAGAGGCGGCCGGCCTTCTCCAGCTCCTCGAGGCGGAATTTCAGCTCCTCCTTGATCGACTTGATGGCGGCGTTGAGCGTCGGGCGCGGGGTGACATAGTGCGAGTTGGCGTAGATCTTTACGCTTTTCAGGTCGCCGGTCTTCTGGCCGGTCAGCGGGTCGAACTCGGTGATCGCGTCGATCTCGTCGCCGAACATCGAGATGCGCCAGGCGGCGTCCTCAAGGTGGGCCGGGAAGATCTCGATGGTGTCGCCGCGGACCCGGAACGAGCCGCGGACGAAGTTGATGTCCTGGCGCTTGTACTGCTGGGCGACGAGGTCGGCCAAGAGCTGGCGCTGGTCGAGCCGGTCGCCGACGGTCATCTGGAAGGTCATCGCGGTATAGGTCTCGACCGAGCCGATACCGTAGATGCAGGAGACCGAGGCGACGATGATGCAGTCGTCGCGCTCGAGGATGGCGCGCGTGGCGGCGTGGCGCATCCGGTCGATCTGCTCGTTGATCGAGGAATCCTTCTCGATATAGGTGTCCGAGCGCGGCACATAGGCCTCGGGCTGGTAGTAGTCGTAGTAGGAGACGAAGTACTCGACGGCGTTGTCGGGAAAAAAGTTCTTGAACTCGGAATAGAGCTGGGCGGCCAGCGTCTTGTTCGGCGCCAGGATCAGCGCCGGGCGCTGCGTCGCCTCGATCACCTTGGCCATGGTGAAGGTTTTGCCCGAGCCGGTGACGCCGAGCAGCACCTGGCTGCGCTCGCCGCTGTTCAGGCCCTCGACGAGGTCGGCGATCGCGGTCGGCTGGTCGCCGGCCGGCTGATAATCGGAGACCATGCGGATCGGAATGCCGCCCTCCGACTTTTCCGGCCGGGGCGGGCGGTGCGGCGTCCAGATCTCGCCGTTCTTGTGCAGCGGGTTGCCGGATTCGATCAGTTTGGCGAGTGCCTCGACGGTGGCGGTGACCGCCGAGCCGGCGTTGAGCGACGAGGCGTCCTCCAGATTGACGTCGAGGCCAGCGACCGGGTTGAGGCCGGCTCTAGCGCGGGTTTTGGGGTCGGAGGAGGCGCCGATCGACACGCCGCGGGCGGTTTTTTGGGCGGTCACCTTGTCGGCGCCCGGCTTGCGGCCGCCGGTGGCTTTCTCCAGCGCCACCTTTTCCGAATGCTGGCGGGCGGCGTTCTCGACCTTCTTGCGGTGCTTGCCGGCCTTCGAGGCGACCTCGCGCTGGCTCTCGATCGCCGACGCCTCGGCGTCGGCCTCGAGCTGCCGCACCCAGTCGGAGACGCTGCCGGACCATTCCCCGTCCGGGACTCGCTGACCCTTCTCGCCCTGCGCGAAGGGCGTCCCGGCATAGGGCGCGCCTTCGAAGTCGGACTGCGGGGCTTCCTCGAAGCCGGAGTTCGGGGCGGGTTTCTTCGGTGATCTGGCCATGGACCGGAATATGGAGAGAGTCAGCCGGAAAGGAAAGGGGAGACGAGTACAAAAGGGCAACGAATTTGGTCGTGCAGATCGGTCATCGGTCGGCCGCGACGGGCGCGGTTCGGTTCGGCTGCACCGCACCTCCGTCCCGAAGCGGCGAACGGGCGCCACCGCCGTCAACCATCTTTGACATCATCCTGTCGGGCCCGCTTGTCATCCCCCGGTTGTGAAGGCTATCTGGTTTGTCAATGTCGAGCGGCCCATGAGCAGAAGCGCACAAGCTGCCGTTGCATCACTGGGGCAGGGAATGAACGTTCGCGCGGACAGTCGCGTTACATGGGTCGATACGGCGCGGGGCGCCGGCATCGTTCTCGTTGCCTTCGGGCATGTCTGGCGCGGTCTGGACGGGGCGGGGCTTATTTCGAACGTTCCCCTGTTCCGTTCCGTCGATGCGGCGATCTACCTGTTTCACATGCCGCTGTTCTTCTTCGTGTCGGGCCTGTTTTTCGAGCAATCGGTGCGCCGGGCAGGGATCGTCCCGTCGTTCTGGCAGCGCGTCGAGACGCTGCTTTACCCGCTTCTCATCTGGTCCTGGGTTACGGCCGGCTTCCTGATGCTTGCCGGGTCTGTGACGAATCGGCCGCCGATTTCGCTGACGGAGGCGCTTCTCTATCCATTCCCACCGAAGGACGTCTTCTGGTTCCTGTGGTCGCTGTTCTTCATACAGACGCTGGCATCCCTGTTTGCGACGGCACGGACGGTCCATGTGCTGGCGTTCTTCGTCGCCAGCTTTGCGTTGCTTCTGGCACTGGAGAGATGGCCGTTTCCCCGCCTGGATTTCGTCACCGACAACCTTTCCTTCTTTCTCGCTGGCGTGTTGCTCACGCGTAGCGGGGGCTTGCGCTTCGGCCTCGGGGCGGCTTGCGGACCGGTGGCGTTGCTGGCGTTCATCGCTTGCGAGGTGTGGGCGGCCGGCAACTGGTCGCTCGTCGGTACCGCGCCGGCCTACGCGCTCGGGCTGGTTGCCACGCTGTCGTTCTGCGCCTTCATCGCCTGGGTCGCCACCTGGGCACCCGCCTGGATCGTGGCGCCCATCTCCTTCCTCGGGCGTGCGTCGATCGCCATCTACGTCACGCATGTCATACTGCTCGCGGCCACCCGCATCCTTCTTTTGAAGCTTGGCATCGGTTCACTTCCGGTTCACATCGCGCTCGGTACGGTTGCCGGCGTTGGTCCCGGTGCCTTGCTATACGTCCTGCTGAAGAGGTGGGCTCTCCTGAGGTGGTTTGGTCTCGGCCGGGACAGGACAAGGGCTGCGGATCGCCCTTCGCCGCCATGCGGGAAACCGCAAGCGGCTTGACGGGTTGGTTCGGCGGTCTAAGGAAGGGCTGCGCGCCAAACAAGGAATCGCCGATGCCATTTGGACTGAACCCCGCGGCCGTCTGGCCGATCGTCCTCCTCTGCCTGTCCAACGTGTTCATGACCTTCGCCTGGTATGGCCATCTCAAGGTCAAGTCGTCGCCGCTCTATATTGTCATTCTCGCGAGCTGGACGATCGCCTTCTTCGAGTATTGCCTGGCGGTGCCGGCGAACCGGATCGGCCACCAAGTCTATTCGGCGGCGCAGTTGAAGACGATCCAGGAGGTTATCACCTTGGTCATTTTTGCCGGCTTTTCGGTGTTTTGGCTGAAGGAGAGCCTGACCTGGAACCATCTTGTCGGCTTCACGCTGATCGCTGCCGGCGCGGCCTTCGTTTTCAAGGGATAGGATCGGCGACGATTTCGGCACATTCCGCTATAGTCGCTGACTGGGTGAGACAATGAGAATTTCTTTCGGCACAATGGCGGCACGCCGGTTTGGCTACGGTCTGAGGCCTGGTGAGGCCGCGCCGCGCGATGTCGACGACCTGATCGATCAGGTCATGCGGGGCGTGGAGGAGGTCTGCCCGTTCCCTTATGACGGCGTCGCTGGCCGGCGGGCCAGCTTTCAGCAGTTTCGCCTGCTGGCTGAAAGCGACAGGGCCGCGCGCAAGAACGGCACGGTCCCCAAGGTGGGCGATCGGCCGGTCAATCCCTATCAGATCGGTTTGACCGCGGCGTTTTTGCGCGACCAGCATCTGAAGGTCCAGCATGCCGTCGCCTCGCCGAACGGTTTCTACGAACGGCTCGCCTTCTTTTGGAGCGATCATTTCGCCCTCAGCGGCGCCAAGGCATCGAACATGCGTATCCTCGTGGCGCTCTATGAAGCCGAGGCGTTGCGACCCAACCTGGCAGGGTCGTTCGAGCAGTTGCTTCGCGCTGCGGTGCTGCACCCGGCGATGCTCATCTATCTCGATCAGTCAAGGTCGATCGGCCCGAATTCGGCCTTCGGCAAGAGAAAGGATCGGGGCCTGAACGAGAATCTTGCCCGCGAACTGATCGAGCTGCACACCATGGGCGCGGGCAGCGGCTACACGCAGGATGACGTGCGCGCCGCGGCCTATGTCTTGACCGGCCTCGACACCGAGCCCTGGGTGTTTGAAACGCTCTATCGGCCGAACCGGGCAGAGCCCGGCATTCATCGCGTGCTGGGACGCAGGTACGGTGGCGACGTCCGGCGTCTCGATGACGTAAACGCGCTGCTTGCCGACCTGGCAGACAAACCGGAAACGCGCCGACACATCTGCCGCAAACTGGTCGTGCATTTTATCGCCGAGGATCCGCCCGTGGAGATCGTGCAGGCAATGGAAATGGCCTGGGAACGGAGTGGCGGCAGTCTCGTCGAGGTGTATCGGGCGATGCTGGAGCATCCGCGCAGCTGGGAGCAGGACGGGCAGAAGGCACGGCAGCCTTTTGATTTCGTCGTCGCCGGATTGCGTGCGCTCGACGTCCCGGCGGATGCATTGGCACCGCTGCCGACGGCGGTCGACCAACCGGCTGCAGCGGAGGGTGCGATGGCGGATCCGATGGGGAAGGGCATGGGCCAGCCGTCGGCCGCAGACCCGCTCGTGACGACCACGGCCGAAACGGGCCTGGTGGACGCCCCGACCATCGACGGCAAGGTCCCGATCCGCGCAAATCCGCTCACCGTCGGCGTCCTGCAGAACCTTGGGCAGCCGCTGTGGCGGCCGCCGAGCCCGGCCGGTTGGGACGAAAGCACAGCCACCTGGGTCACGGCCAGCCAGTTGACCCAGCGCATCGCCTGGATCCGGCGGCTGGTGAAGCGGTTTGGCGGGTCGGCCGACCCGCGGACGCTGCTGCAGGCCGTGCTGGCCGATGCGGCCCGCGACGACACCATCCAGGTGGTCGCCGGTGCGCCGAGCAAGGAGGCCGGACTTACGTTTGTGCTGGCATCGCCCGAATTCAACCGGCGCTGACCGCAATGGCTCCGTTTGCACATCCTTTGCCTTAACGTGCTGCGGTTACCCCGAAGGAGACGAGACAATGACGATCGAACTGAGCCGCCGTTCCTTCCTCGCCGGTGCCTGCTGCCTCGCCGCGTCGCCGCTTGCGACCCCGGTGAGTTTTGCCGCGGTCCCGGGAGACAACAGGCTGGTGACGATCGTTCTGCGCGGCGCGATGGACGGGCTGGCGCTGGTGCAGCCGTACGGCGATCCGGTGCTTCGCCGCCTGCGGCCAAAACTCTCGCTGACGCCGGAACAGGGTCTTGTCGATCTCGACGGCTTCTTCGGGCTGCATCCCTTCGCCGCGGAGTTGATGCCGCTCTGGCGGACGAACGAAATCGGCTTCGTGCACGCGATTTCCACACCCTACCGTTCCGGCCGGAGCCATTTCGACGGCCAGGACATGCTGGAAAGCGGCGGCGCCGTGGTGCAGGAGGAGCGGACCGGCTGGCTGAACCGGGCCATCGCCACCATTCCGCGCAGTTCCGAGCGCAAGGCGATCGATGTCAACACGACATCGGAGCTCATCCTGACCGGTCCCAATCCGGTCGATGTCTGGTCGCCGCGCGCCGATCTGGAACTTGGTCTCGATGAGCAGGCCTTCTTCCAGCGGCTCTACCGCAACGACCCGGCCTTTTCGGCCGCGATGAGCGAGGCGGTTGAGACCGACATGTTCTCCGATGGCATCTATGCCGGCGAGAAGCGGGGTTCGGGTGTCGCCGACGTGGCGAAGCTGACGGCCGGAATGCTGTCGGGCGACCATCGGATCGCCAGCTTTTCCATCAACGGATGGGACACCCATGTCGGTCAGGACAAGGCATTCAAGCGTCCGGTGACGGAATTGTGCACCGCCATCCTGACGCTGAAGGCCCAGCTTGCGCCGGAGATATGGCAAAGGACGGCGATCCTGGCGATGACGGAATTCGGCCGCACCGCTCGCGAGAACGGCTCCAACGGCACCGATCATGGCACGGGCGGACTGGCGATCCTGGCCGGCGGCGCCGTCGCCGGCGGCAAGGTGCACGGCGTCTGGCCGACGCTCAAGGAGGGCAACCTGCTGGATGATCGCGACCTCGCGCCGACCACGGACCTGCGCCAGTTGGCGGCGGCGATGCTCTACCAGCAGTTCGGAATTCCGGCGCGTGACCTGGGCAACCGGATCTTTCCCGGACTGTCACTCGACACGAGCGCAAGCTACCTGCGCGGGTGAGGGTCGGCACGCCGCAAAAGGACCGACCGGGAGACCGGGGGTGCCTCGTGCAGGTCGGTCCGTCAAGCGCCGGAATTACTCCGCCGGCACCGGTGTCGGATGCCCTTCGTGGTCCAGGGCGACCATGATGAAGGTCGCGGCCGTCACTTTGTCCAGTTCGCCGGTCAGATAGCGTCGCGCCCAGGCTTCCACCTGCAACGTGATCGATGTTCGCCCGACGGAGGTTATCTCCGTAAAGACGTTGATGGTGTCACCGATCTTGACCGGCAGTTGGAAGGCCATTTCGTTCACCGCCCGGGTAACGACGCGTCCGTGTGCCCGCTCGGCGGCGCGGATGCCCGCCGCGAGGTCCATCTGCGACATCACCCAGCCGCCGAAGATGTCGCCGGCGGCGTTTGCATCGGCCGGCATGGCGAGGGTGCGAAGGGTCAACTGGCCCTGGGGACGTGCGGTTTCGGTCATCGCTGGTATCTCTCCTTCTGAAACTCCATCTCTTAGCCTACTCGCCGGCCGGTCGAAATCCGTTTGCCGTACATCGCCGTCTTTTTTCGCCGGCCAAACCTCCAGGGCCGGCTGTCCGGTGGGAGGAGGGCTGATCGGATAGGTTCCTGCTCGATTTGGCGAGGCGTCGCGAAACCGTTCATTTACCTTGTCGACCTAAACTTTTCTTGTTTTGCAGCGGCCTGGCCCTGCCGGCATCCGTTCGCAGGTTTTCTCCCGAATGCGAACACATGGGCATAACACCATGCCGGGATATGCACGCGGGAACGGTTATGAGTATTGCGTCTGCCCTTTGCTCCCGGATGCCGATGGTCGTTCTGACGGCGATGGTCGTCGCCGGCTGTTCCGGCGATCTGCTGCCGCCCGCCAGCATCGACGGCGAGAACACGGTCAATGCCATCAGGCCGAGCCAGGATGTCGGTCAGGAGCGCGCCATGCGCGCCGCCGGTCCGAGCTCCTCCGGCGATTCGCCGCTCATGACCGTGGGCGGAAACGCCGGCGCCGTTGACGCGGCCTATCCCGTGGTCGCCGGTTCGCCCCCGGCGGCGGCGCCGGGCAACCGCCTGCCGATGATCGACAGCGACGAAGCGCTCGGCACGGGCGGTGTATCGCAGGCGTCCATTGCGGGTGGGACGCTGCGCGTTCCGGATGAGGGCGTGAACATGGATGCCGGGCTCGGGGTGCAGCCGGTCCAGGGGCTGGCCGAGGCGCAGGCCATGGAGATCGCCGAAGGCAATGCCCCCCAGGTCGTCGTCGACGGCATCGGAACGGACGCGCCGCAGCAGATCGGTCAACCGGTATCGATGCCAATGAGCGAGGTTGCCACCGAGGTCGGGCGGTCGGCGCCGGCCGGTTCGGGCCGTCTCGTCGCGCCGGTGGGCGAGGAGCAGCAGGTCGCATTCATCCCGCGGTTCAGTGATCCGATGGCGGTGCCGGAAACCCAAGGCGGCATGCCGGCTTCGGAGAAGGCCTGCCGTCAGCGGCTGCAGCGGCTGGGCGTGAAGTTCCGGGATCTTCCGGCAATCTCGAAAAATCGGTCCTGCGGCATTCCTTACCCGATCGAGTTGCAGGGGCTTTCCGGCGGCATCCAGATTCGGCCGGCGGCGCAGGTCAACTGCCAGATCACCGAAGCCTTCGCCAAGTGGGTGAAGAACGAACTCGCGCCGTCCGCGCGCCTGCGCTACCTCTCCGGCGTGAGCTCGATCCACCAGATGTCCTCCTATTCCTGCCGGACGATGAACTCGCAGCGCGGCGCGGCGATGTCGGAACACGCCAAGGGCAACGCGATCGACGTCGGCAAGATCGTTCTCAACAACGGCAAGGAGATCCTGATCCGCAAGAAGGGCTTCTTCGCCTTCCGCGAGAAGGGGCTGCTGAAGGCGGTGCGGACCGACAGCTGCAAGTATTTTACCACCGTGCTCGGCCCTGGCAGCGACCGCTTCCACAAGGACCACTTCCACTTCGACCTGCGCATGCGCAAGTCGGGCTACCGGCATTGCAGCCTGTAGGCTCGGGTCAACTGCGCACAAAACAAGGCCAGCGCGGAGGCTGGCTGAAGGAGGAATGCGGCAGGACGCGACCGGCAACGCAACACACTGTCCGGTCCACAGGGTGCGTGCCTGGCATTCTCGCGGACGGTTCATCCGTCCGGTCGGCTCCGCGTACAGGAAAAACGCGGGCGGTTTCGCAGTCATTGCGAGTGGAGGCGCGGGCGATGGTCTTGCAACGCCTGCGTGCCTCGGGCGAGACAGTGATTGATTTTCTTTATCGTTTCATGACAGTTGCGACCTTCGCCCGACTCCCGCCGCGTCTGTCCGGAGCCGTCATGCCGCCCATCACCGATCTCGTCGTGTTTGCCCTCGCGCTTGCCGCCGCGGGTGTCGTCTCCGGCCTGCTGGCCGGCATCTTCGGCATCGGCGGCGGGGCGATCCTGGTGCCGGTGTTCTACCAGGTGTTCGGTTATCTCGACGTGCCGGAAGCGGTGCGCATGCACCTGTCGATCGGAACGTCGATCGCGATCATCGTGCCGACGTCGTTGCGCTCGTTCACCTCTCACCGCAAGCGTGGTGCGGTCGACATCGACCTGCTGAAGGGCTGGATCGTCGCACTGCCGCTTGGCGCCATCCTCGCCTCGGTGATCGCGGCCATGATCTCGAGCGTCGGGCTGCGGCTGATCTTCGTCGTCATTTCGCTTGGGGTTGCTGCCCGCATGCTGTTCAACCAGCCGCACTGGCGGCTCGGCAACGACCTGCCACCCAATCCGTGGAAGTGGATCGCCGGCGTCGTCATCGGCACGCTCTCCGGGCTGATGGGGATCGGCGGGGGCGTGCTGAACAACACCTTCATGACGATGTACGGCCGGCCGATCCACCAGGCGGTGGCGACATCGTCCGGCGTCGGCGTGCTGATCTCGATCCCCGGCATCTTCGGCTACATCTGGGCCGGCTGGGGCGCAGCGGGCCTGCCGCCGCTGTCGACCGGCTTCATCAACTGGATCGCCGTGGCGCTGATCATCCCGATCGCCCTCGTCGTCACGCCCTATGGGGTGAAGATGGCGCATGCGATGAGCAAGCGGCATCTGGAAATGGGCTTCGGCATCTTCCTGCTCTTCGTCGGCGCGCGGTTTCTCTACAGCATCTACGGCTGAGATTGCCTTTTCGTCCGGAAAGGGGTGAAAGTGCCGCCCGGGAGCCCCACATTGCGGGTCTCTTCGACGCTCTTGTCTTTCCAACGGATTTGTTCATGGCGCCTATCGTTCGCATCGAAAACCTGACGAAATGCTATTCCAGCGGCTTTCAGGCGCTGAAGGGCGTCAGCCTCGACATCGAGGAGGGCGAGATCCTGGCGCTGCTCGGACCGAACGGCGCCGGCAAGACGACGATGATCTCGATCGTCTGCGGCATCGTCACGCCGACCGGCGGACGCGTCACCGTCGCCGGCCACGACGTGATCCGCGATTTTCGCAAGACGCGCGAGATCATCGGCCTGGTGCCGCAGGAGTTGACGCTCGATGCCTTCGAGACGGTGTTCAACACCGTTGCCTTTTCGCGCGGGCTGCACGGCAAGAAGCCGGACCCGGCGCTGATCGAGCGCATCCTTCGCGACCTGTCGCTGTGGGATAAGAAGGACAGCATGCTGCGCCAGCTCTCCGGCGGCATGCGCCGGCGGGTGCTGATTGCCAAGGCGCTGTCCTACGAGCCGAAAATTCTCTTCCTCGACGAGCCGACGGCCGGCGTTGACGTCAGCCTGCGCAAGGAGATGTGGCAACTGGTGGAGCGCCTGCGCGCCGCCGGCGTGACGATCATCCTCACCACCCACTACATCGAGGAGGCCGAGGAGATCGCCGACCGGATCGGCGTGATCGACAAGGGCGAGATCCTGCTCGTCGAGGACAAGGCGGCGCTGATGCGCAAGCTCGGGCGCAAGAAGCTGACGGTGGAACTGGCCGATCCGATCGCGGCGGTGCCGGAGGCTCTGGCGCACTATAATCTGTCGCTTGGCGCCGACGGGCAGACGCTCGTCTACGACTACGACGCGGCGGGCGAGCGGACCGGCATCACCGGCCTGCTGGCGGCACTGGCCGAGCAGGGGTTACGGCTGAAGGACGTGGCGACCGAGCAGAGTTCGCTCGAGGACATCTTCGTGGAACTGGTGGGAGAGGCGAAATGAACGTCGAGGCGATCAAGTCCATCTATCGGTTCGAGATGGCGCGCACGCGCCGGACGCTGCTGCAGAGCATCGTCTCGCCGGTCGTGTCCACCTCGCTCTACTTCATCGTCTTCGGGGCGGCGATCGGCTCGCGCGTGCAGGAGGTCGGCGGCGTGCCTTATGGCGCCTTCATCGCCCCCGGCCTGATCATGTTGACGCTCCTCAACCAGTGCATCGGCAACGGCGCCTTCGGCATCTACTTTCCGAAATTCACCGGCACGATCTACGAAATCCTGTCGGCGCCGATCTCGACGGTCGAGATCGTTATCGGCTATGTCGGCGCGGCGGCGACGAAGGGACTGATCGTCGGCACGATCATCCTTGTCACCGCCTCGCTGTTCGTCGACATCACCATCGCCCATCCCTTCATGATGCTGCTCTTCTTCGTGCTGACAGCGGTGAGCTTCAGCCTGTTCGGCTTCATGATCGGCATCTGGGCGAGGGACTTCGAGCAGTTGAACCTGATCCCGATGCTGGTGATCCCGCCGCTGGTCTTCCTCGGCGGCAGCTTCTACTCGATCGACATGCTGCCGCCGTTCTGGCAGACGGTCAGCCACTTCAACCCGGTGCTCTATCTCGTTTCCGGTTTCCGATGGAGCTTCTTCGAGATCGCCGACGTCAACCCGGCGCTGAGCCTTGCGGTCGTGGTCGGCTTCCTCGCGGTCTGCCTTTGGGTCACGGCCTGGATTTTCCGGACGGGATACAAGCTGAAAAACTGAGGTTGGATCAGTCGCGCAGGCGCAACTCGTCGCCGCGGATCTCGACGGAACCGAGGCTGCCGAGGAAGGTCATGCCGAGAAGGCTCTGGTCGAGCTTGCCCGGGCCGGCGACCATGGCGCGGACGTTGCGCCGCTCGATCGGGCCGATCGCGAGGCTTTCCAAGCGAATGGGGGCGGCGACGCTCATGCCGTTTGCGGTCGACACCATCATGTTGAAGTCGAGCGATTCCGGCGCGAGTCCCAGGTGTTCGGCGTCGGCATAGGAGAGCACGACCGAACTGGCGCCGGTGTCTACGAGCATGCTGGTGCGGCGTCCGTCGATCTCCGCCTGCACCTGGAAATGACCGTTGTCCATCTTGTGCAGAACGAGGATCTGTTCGCCGGAGGCATCCGTCGTGACCACCGCGCGCCCGGGAACAAGGCCGGCGGTCATCCGGCCGGCAACGGTTTGCAGATCGTCGCGGTAGACATAGCCGGCGACGAACAGGAGGGCGATCAAAAGCCAGAGCGCGGCGTTGCGCAGGTTTTCGCCGACGCGGCGCCGACTGGCGAGGATGCCGGTGGCGATGAGGGCGCCGATCGCGGCGAGCTGGACAAGGCTGGCGAATTCGTCGTTGCCGAGCCCGAAGGTGCGGCCGGTCTGATGGTTCAACAGAAGCATCGCCAGGCCGAAGCCGAGGACGGCGATGAGAACCCAGAATCTCATGCTTCGCCGCGCTCCCGCGCCATCCGTGAGCGTCGGGTTTCCCGGCGCGGCTTGCGCTCGACCGTTGCGAGCCGGGCAGGAAGATCCGCCATGATCGAGCGCCGCTCATCGGAACTGTATAGGGTCCAGGCGCCGATTTCGTCGCGGGTGCGGCCGCAGCCGAAGCAGAAGCCGGTGACGTCGTCGATCGAACAGACGAGGATGCAGGGCGATTCCATCGGGTCTCCAAGTGTCAGCTTCTTGTTATATCGGCCGGTCACAGTGCCAGCGCAAGGGCCGCCAGCGCGGCGATCTCGGCCACCTGCTCGGTCGCCCCGATCGTATCGCCGGTGTGGCCGCCGATCTTGTCGCGGACGAGGTCGGTGAAGGCGAACACGGCCGCCGAGATTGCCAGCGCGGCAGAGGCGATCGCAAGCAGCGGGGCGCTCGGCAGAAGCAGCAGCACGGCAATCGCCGCACCGGAGATGAGGGCCGCCCGGGCGGCGTCCGCTTCCGGCTGACCGGCCGATGCGGCAACACCGTCCTTACGGGCCGGCGGCAGCGCCGACCAGTGCCAGACCATGGCAGCCCTGCTTGCGGCGGCGACGGCGAGCACCGTCATGGCCGCGCCGACCGGGGACAGAAGCGGGATGATCGCCGCGAGCGCCGATGCCCGCAGTCCGAAGGAGAGGATGAGCGCCACCACGCCGTAGGAGCCGACCCGGCTGTCCTTCATGATGGCGAGCGTGCTGTCGCGGTCGCGACCGCCGCCGAGACCGTCGGCGGCATCCGAGAGGCCGTCTTCGTGCAGCGCGCCCGTCAACAGCGTCTGCACCGACAGAACGAGGAGGGCGGAGAGCAGCGATGAGGCGCCAAGCGCCTCGAGGATCGAAAGCAGGACGGCTGCGGGCAGGACGATCAGCAGCCCGGCGGCGGGAAACGCCCGGACCGTGCGGCCGAGGCGGCCGTCGTGACCGTCGAAATGGCGTTGCGGCACGCGGATGCGGGACAGGAAGGCCACGGAGCGGGCCACGTCGTCGATGTAGTCGCGAATATCCACCTGCTGTCCTCCGAGCACCAGCGTAAGGGTGAGCGCCCGCTTCCGCCGAAATCGCGGCACACAGGCGGACCGGCCGTGCCGTTGTGCAATACTACTGCGTCCCTTGCCAGCCCCATCGAGCCCGCGGCGACAAGAACGGGCGCAATTGCGGTTGTCTGACTCGTTTGCGAGCTCTAATAGAAGCCGCATCCAACCATGCTTTGGAAGCTGAAAACAAGGAATCCTCCAAGATGAGTGCCAGTGGTCTGCCGTTCGATGACTTCCGTGAATTGCTCCGCAATCTGCCGGGACCGGATTCGGCGACGCTGGCGGCGGCACGCGACCGCGATGCGCAACTGACAAAGCCGGCGGGCGCGCTCGGCCGGCTCGAGGAAATCGCCTTCTGGCTGGCCGCCTGGACCGGTCGGCCGCCGGCGGTGACGCGGCCGCTGGTGGCCGTTTTCGCCGGCAACCACGGCGTGACGAAGCGCGGCATCACGCCGTATCCGTCTTCCGTCACGGCGCAGATGGTTGAGAATTTCGCCGCCGGCGGCGCCGCGATCAATCAGATCTGCATCACCCACGACCTCGGACTGAAGGTCTTCGACCTGGCGCTCGAATATCCGACGGGCGACATCACCGAAGAGGCGGCCCTGTCCGAGCGCGATTGCGCAGCCACGATGGCCTTCGGCATGGAGGCGGTGGCCGGGGGGACGGACCTTTTGTGCATCGGTGAAATGGGCATCGGCAACACGACGATCGCCGCGGCGATCAATCTCGCGCTGTACGGCGGCGCCGCCGCCGACTGGGTCGGGCCGGGGACCGGCTCGGAAGGCGAGGTGCTGCAGCGCAAGATCGCCGCGGTGGAGAAGGCGGTCGCCCTGCACCGGGATCACCTGTCCGACCCGCTGGAAGTGCTGCGCCGTCTCGGCGGCCGCGAAATCGCGGCGATGGCGGGCGCAATCCTGGCCGCGCGCATGCAGAAGATCCCGGTGATCCTCGACGGCTACGTCTCCACCTGCGCCGGCGCCATCCTGAAGGCGGCCAACCCGTCCGCGCTCGACCATTGCCTGATCGGCCACGTCTCGGCCGAGCCGGGGCACATGCTGGCGATCGAGAAGCTGGGCAAGACGCCGCTTCTCGCGCTCGGCATGCGGCTCGGCGAAGGCACGGGCGCGGCACTCGCCGCCGGCATCGTCAAGGCGGCTGCCGCATGCCACTCCGGCATGGCGACCTTCGTTCAGGCCGGTGTCAGCAACCGGGGGCAGTAATCGCTCGTTCGAGAGGTCTGTGGTTCGAAGACGAAGGAAGGCCCGCGATGTGCAGTCGCGGGCCTTTCGTTTGTCGATGCGTCGCGGCCATGTTTCCGCCATGGAGCGTCCATAAGGGCCCATTCTTGCTGTCTGCAACGCATTCTTTCCGCTTTGCTGGCATGATGTTACAACGTCGGCGTGCGCGGCCGGATCCGCGTGAGCGAGAGAAGAACGATGACCATGGCTGAAGGCAGGATCGACACGGGCCCGGTGAAGAAGGAGACGGGGATACGGCATCTCTTCGCCGCCGCAAGCTATTCGCTCGCCGGGGCACGGCGTCTGCTGGGCGAGGCGGCCTTCCGGCACGAACTGATCGCCTTTGCCGTGGTGATGGGGGTCTTCGCCCTCGTCGGGGCCACCTTCTTCCAGTTCGTGGCGATGGCGATCCTGTTCCTGCTGATGATGGCCTTCGAGGCGATCAACACGGCGATTGAGGAGATCGTCGACCGGGTGTCGCCGGAAATCTCGCAGATGGGCAAGCATGCCAAGGACCTTGGCTCGTTCGCCGTCTTCTGCCTGATCGTGGCGAACGCGGTCTATGCGGCCTATGTGATGATCGTCGCGGTGATGGCCTGATCGGCCAGCCGATGGCCGTTCAGGCGAAACTTCTGCGGCGCGGAGCGACGGTCCTGATCTCTTCCACGGGCGGCAGGCTCTGCAGCACACGCTTGGCGGGCAGGATGGCGATGGCCTCGGTGCCCTCGCGCAGCTTCGATTTCAGGATGAATTCGCCATTGTGCTTGGCGAGGATCGCCTGAACGATCGGAAGACCGAGCCCGGTGCCCTGTTCGGCGCTCTTGATCGCGATCGCGCCCTGGCCGAAGGCGGAAAGCACGATCGGAATTTCCTCTTCCGGAATGCCCGGGCCATTGTCGCGGATGGAGATGTACTGTCCGCCGCCGGCCGTCCAACCGACCTTCACCCGGATCTCGCCACCTTGCGCCGTGAACTTCACCGCATTGGAGAGCAGGTTCAGCACCACCTGGCGGATCGCCTTCTCGTCCGCCCAGACGTCGGGCATGTCGTTCTCGAACTGGTGGGTAATGGAGATCTTCTTGGCCCGGGCCCTCAGTTGCACCATGCCGATGCAGTCGTCGCAGACGTCGACGAGCTGGATCGCCTCCTCGGTCAGGTCGTACCTGCCCGCCTCGATGCGGGAGAGGTCGAGGATCTCGTTGATGAGGTTGAGCAGGTGCTTGCCGGAACTGTGGATGTCGGCGGTGTATTCCTTATAGATCGGATTGTTCAGCGGGCCGAGCACCTCGGTCGACATGACCTCCGAGAAGCCGAGAATGGCGTTGAGCGGCGTGCGCAGTTCATGCGACATCGAGGCGAGAAAGCGCGACTTCGCCAGGTTTGCTTCCTCGGCGCGGCGGCGGGCCTCGTCCGACATGGACTTTGCCACCTCCAGCGCGGCGATCAGGTCGTCCTTCTCGGACTGGAACGACAGCAATTGCGTGTTGGGCCGGCGCTGCCGCTGCGCGATGAAGGCGAGAAAGACAAGCGCGAGCGAGACGATGGCCGCCATGCCGACGGCTATCGGGTCGGGATCAACGATCGCTGAGACGGCGAGTGCCGCGACGCAGGGCGAAAATGCGTACAACAAGGCATTGCGCAACATCAGCGCGCTCATGGTCGTCACGCAGAGCGCGACCAGCAGGGCCGTGCCCTTGTAGAAATCGAAGGCGCTTCCGTTGCAGGAATCGCAGTCCTGCACGGCGAACACGGCCCAGGCGAGCCCCATCAGAATGTGAGCCAGCAGGAAATAACGCTGCCAGCGCCGGACTTCCTCCGTGACAAGACCCCTTCGATGCGCGTGCCGGGTGAGCAGAACGCCGATCGCATGCAGGCTCAGCGCAAGGATTCCCCAGACGATGTAGGTGGGGTTCCGGGTCAGATGCAGGCCAATGCCGGCGACGACGAAGATCAGCAGCGGCATCATCAGCGCGCCGTGCAAAACGGTCTCGATGTAAAGCACGAGCATCTCGCGCTCGAACGCCGGCGAGGTGCCGCTGCTTGACTGCAATCTCTCGCGCGTCACGCGAACGGCCCGCGATACAGCCCTGTTTCTATGGCTGCGCGATCTGTCGACAATGTTCTTGTCGGTCGTGTTGCTGGCGGCGGGACCCATGAGCTACGCAAAGATTGTGATCACTGTTGAACTCTAGGGGGGAATTCTTAAAAAGATCCTGCCGGACATTAGCAATTTGCGAACCATTTCGCCGGTATGGGCGATGATGCGCCGTACCTGCCGAGGGTCGCGGCGGGTGAGGAAATGCGGCATGTAGGCCGGCCCGGACATGGTCTCGGGTTCACGCGATGTTGAGGGCGGTTCTGGTGCGCAAGCGCATGAAATGGCGCGATGTTGTCGTTGCGGTCGCCCTATTGGCGTTGATGGCCCTGATTGCCGTGAAGCTTGAGGCTCCCTCCGGAGGTGACCTGTTCAGCAGCACCGCCCGCGCCGCCGACGGCGACACCCTGACGATGGGCGGACGGCGCATCAGGCTTTCCGGGATGGATGCCCCGGAACTGACGCAACCCTGCAAACGGGACGGCGCGGAGTGGTACTGCGGCGCCGCGGCCCGCGCGCATCTGGCCGAGCTGCTGCGCCGTGGGACGATCACCTGCAGACTGATCGGCACCGACCGATACGACCGGACATTGGCGCGCTGCCGGGTCGGCGACGACGATCTCGGCGAGCGCATGGTGCGCGATGGCCTTGCGGTTTCCTATGGCGACTACGAGAATGTCGAAGCGTTGGCGCGGGCAGAACGCAAGGGGCTGTGGAGCGGTACGTTCGACCGGCCGCAGGACTGGCGTCTGCGGCATGGCCGGCCACCGGAAGAGCCGCATGACACGGCAGCCGGCTACCTTTCGATGGTTTTGCGGCTGTTCGGTCTCGATTGACGGAGCGCTTGGGATGGCCGGACAGGCGGGCCGGAACGGGAATTTGGCAGAGATCGCAGCATTGCGGGCATCGATCGCAGCCTGTCGCATCTGCCGCGATCAGCCGCTCGGTGGGGAGCAGGGCCGCCTTCCGCATGAGCCACGTCCGGTCGCGGTTCTGTCAGACACGGCTCGGATCCTGATCGCAGGGCAGGCTCCCGGCCTGCGGGTCCATGAGACCGGCCTGCCGTTCAACGACGCTTCGGGCGACCGCCTGCGCGACTGGTTGCAGGTCAGTCGCGAGCAATTCTATGACCCGGCTCTCTTCGCCATCGTCCCGATGGGCTTCTGCTTTCCCGGCTATGACGCCAACGGCAGCGACCTGCCGCCGCGGCGGGAGTGTGCGCCGCACTGGCGGGCGAAGGTGATGAAAGCGATGCCGCAGGTCGAGCTTGTCCTGGCGGTCGGCCAGTATGCGCAGGCCTGGCATCTGGGGGGCATGCGGGAGAAGTCGATGACCGCGACGGTGATGGCCTGGCGGCGTTGCATCGCACCCGAAGCGGCGCCGGCGGTGCTGCCGCTGCCGCATCCGAGCTGGCGCAACACGGGCTGGTTGAAGCGCAACCCATGGTTTGCGGCGGAATTGCTGCCGGAACTGCGAAAGCGGGTGAAAACCCTGATCGGATGAAATGGCGTTCTTTCTTTTGCCACGAGAGTCGTCTTAATAGAAAATTCGTTTCAAGGGGGAAGCATTCATGGACCGTCTCGACCGCAAGATTCTTCGGCTGCTGCAGGAGGATTCCACGCTTGCCGTGGCGGATCTGGCGAAGAAGGTCGGCCTCTCCACGACACCCTGCTGGCGCCGTATCCAGAAGATGGAGGAAGACGGCGTCATTCGCCGCCGCGTGGCCCTGCTCGATCCCGTCAAGGTGAACACGAAGGTTACCGTTTTCGTTTCGATCCGCACCAACGCACACTCGACGGAATGGCTCAAGCGGTTCTCGGAGGTGGTGGTCGATTTTCCGGAGGTGGTGGAATTTTACCGGATGAGCGGCGACGTGGACTACCTGCTGCGGGTGGTCGTTCCCGATATCGCCGCCTACGACGCGTTTTACAAGCGGCTGATTGCCCGCATCGAGATCCGCGACGTGTCTTCGAGCTTCGCAATGGAGCAGATCAAGTACACGACCGAGCTGCCGCTCGACTACATGGCCGTGGACAACAAGTCGGCAGACGACTGAAGACGCAGGCGAGCCGGGCGCAGTGCCCACGGGCGACGTCCGCCGCCCATGGGCGTTTTCATCACTTGCGCTCGAGCCGGGCGAGCAGCGAAGAGCTGTCCCAGCGCCTGCCTCCCATCTCCTGCACGTCACCATAGAACTGGTCGACCAGGGCCGTGACCGGCAGCTTGGCGCCATTGCGCCGGGCCTCGGTCAGCACGATTCCCAGATCCTTGCGCATCCAGTCGACGGCGAAGCCGAAGTCGTACTTGCCCTCGTTCATCGTCTTGTGGCGATTTTCCATCTGCCAGGAGCCGGCGGCCCCCTTGGAGATCACCTCGACCACCTTCTCGATGTCGAGTCCGGCGCGCTTGCCGAAGTGGATGCCTTCGGCCAACCCCTGCACGAGGCCGGCGATGCAGATCTGGTTGATCATCTTGGTCAGTTGGCCCGAACCCGCCGGTCCCATCAGGCCGACCATGCGGGCATAGGCGTCGATGACCGGCCTGGCCTTGTCGAATGTCGCCTGGTCGCCGCCGCACATGACGGTGAGCACGCCGTTCTCGGCACCGGCCTGGCCGCCGGAGACCGGCGCGTCGAGGAAGGCGCAGCCGCGGGCCCTTGCCGCTTCGTCCAGTTCGCGCGCGACCTCGGCCGAGGCGGTCGTGTTGTCGATCAGGATCGCGCCGGGCTTCATGCCGGCGAGCGCGCCGTCCTCAGCGGTGGTGACCGAGCGCAGATCGTCGTCGTTGCCGACGCAGACGAAGACATAGTCGGCGCCCTCGGCCGCCGCCGCCGGTGTCTGGGCCGCCCTGCCGCCGAACTGTGCCGTCCACTTCTCCGCCTTGGCGAAAGTGCGGTTGTAGACGGTGACGTCATGGCCGCCCCTGACCTTGAGATGGCCGGCCATGGGGTAGCCCATGACGCCGAGGCCGATGAACGCGACATTTGCCATGCTTTATTCTCCTCTATACCTGTCGGTGATGTATCGGAAAGCGACCATCGGCGGAAGCGCGCCTGCAGCCTCTTGTGTCGTCGCCGTGGGTCAGGCTGGCGCGGGTGCGGGAACAAGCGGCATGAGCAGCACGTAGCCGGCCAGGCCGCAGCCGATGCAGAGTAGCGTTGCTCCGGCCAGGCGCGCGGTAAAGGCGCTTGCACCGGCCCCGGACGCCGCCAGCCCGACCTTTGTCAAAAGGTTGACGACGACGGCGATCAGGATGGCGGTTGCCGCCGTGTCCAGCGAAAGCGTTCCACTGGCCAGCCGTGCGGTGGAAAGCGTGATCGCATCGATGTCCATGGTGCCGGAAATGGCAGCCACGACGTAGAGCAAGGCTGGCCCCGCGTAGTCGGCGAGCACCTTGGAGATCCACGTGATCGCCCCGAGCAGCGCCCCGAACTGCAGAACGACGCGCAGTTCGAACGGATTGTTCATGTTCAGTTCCGGGGCCTTTTGCCGCTCGGTCCCACGCCAGATCGTCCAGACGACCACGGCGAGCATGGCGAGCAACGCCGGCACCAGCGAGGCGGCGAGCCTGAGGGAAAGGGAAGGCGCCAGAAGAAAGCTGAGGACGAGAACGCGAGCAAGGGAAAGAGTGCCCGCTATGATCGCGCCCGCGGCGAGTTGCCGGCCGCTCTCCGGTGCCGACCGGGCAAAATTGGCAAAGGCCACCGTAAGCGCCGTCGAGGAGGCGAGTCCGCCGGCGGCGCCGGCGAAGAGAATGCCGCGATCGGGTCCAGCCACCCGGACCGCAATATAGCCGGCGTAGGAAATCGCGGCGATCATCACCGTCATCAGCCACAGGCTTCGCGGATTGAGGCCACCCCAGGGGTCGATCGCGCGGTCCGGCAGCAGCGGCAGGGCGACCACCGTCATGGCGAGCAGCACCAGGGCGGACCGCAGCTCGACCCAGGTGAGCCGCCTCAGAAATCCGTGCAGTCGGTCTCGGGCGGCGAGGAAGCCGGCGGTCACCACACCCGCCGCCGCGGCCACGCCCGGGTCGGCGACGACCGCGGCGGTGCCGAGCACGAACACCAAGATCGCGGCGACGACGCCCGTGACGCTGTAGTCCTCCTCCTCCTCCGCCTCCCGGCGTTTGAAGAGGGTGAAGATCGCGCCGAACAGAAGCAACACGGCGATCGCGAAGGCTGTTCCGAAATAGGGCTGGAGGTAGCCGGTCAGGCCGCCAAGGAGACCGATCAGGGCGAAGGTGCGAATGCCGGCCGTCCGGCCTCCGGCGCGGACGGTGCGCTCCTGCCAACCGCGCTCGATGCCGATGAGGAGCCCGACGGCCAAGGCCACGCCAAGGCGTTGAAATGCTTCGATAGTATCCATCGGGGCAGCATATCCGCCTTCCGGCTTTGCGCAAGTCCGGCCGGGCGAGCGGCGGAGGGGATCGGGTTATCACCTGTCGTCCGGCGGCGAACGCGGGGCGTCTGCCTGTTGTTGTGTGTCAGCAGTCTCGTCTGCTTTCGCGGGTTCGCTCGGCTCCGGGTCGATGCCGGTGTCAGTTGCATCTGCCGCGCCGCCCTCGGCTTTCGGGGGTGCGGCGGTTTCGCCCGCTGCCGATCCGCCATTATCAGCCCGGTCGGACGGACCGGCGGCGCTTTCTTTGCTTTGAGGGCAGACGGCATCCTGCAGCGCCCAGGCGCGCGGACCAAGGGAGCTGGAAATATCGTTCCAGACCAGTCGCAACCGGCGGACATGGAGATCATCGCCGATCCAGCGCATGACGTGCTCGATGCAACGGGTCGTCTGCTCCGGCGTGGTGCCGATCACGGTGCGTGCCCAGGCGCAGTAGTCATCAATGGAAACCGCTGCGACTTTGCCGTCTTGCATGATGAAGGGCCGGCTGTTGCCGATCGCGGACACCGAACGCAGGTTGTCGGTGGCTGCAAAGAGGATGCCGGCGTAGATCGTATCGGCTTCGTTTGGCTCGCCCTTGCTGTCGATCGCCCGCTCCAGATCGAAAATGGTGCGGATGTTCAGTTCGCGCATCATAAGGAATTTCTCGATGCCGAGAATGTGGCAGAGTTGGGCCTGCGCGACCCAGTCGATGCACTGGTAGATGCCGAACGGCGATTCGATGTGCAGCATGATCGGATTGGCTGCTGCCAGGTTCTGCACGTCGTAGATGCCGCAATCCTCCAGACGGAATCGCGTGGCGAAGTCGATCCCGTCGATGACGTCCATCGGGGTGATGCGCGTCACCCTCTCGAACCGGTCGTCCTCAGACTTGATCCAGGCGATGAGATTTCTCGTCTTCGTGTAGACGAACTGCGTTGCTGACCGCGGCATCAAGCCGAGGATGGGGGCGAGGGCGATCCAGATGGCGGAGATCTCCCCACTGCGTGCCGGGACACTTTGGCTGTCGCCGCCTGCTGGCGCCGCGAACACCCAAAATGGATCGGGCAGGGCCGCAAACGCGATCATGGCGAAGATGCTGGCAGCAACGATCTCGACGCTCTGCTTGAGGAACGTGAAAGAACTGAGGTCGTAGACGGCCAGGTTGCGCAGGAAGTTGCGAGCGGCGCCCACATAGGCGCCCGCAAAGGCCAGTGCGCCGATGACGATCAAGTTGCCGTAGCCGGCCGCCGCACTTTTCGCCGTCTCCACGGGGGCGTTGCAAGCGGCAAACAGGTGCTGGCACAGGTGCAGGCCACGCTGCTGAGATTACAGCGAAACGCCGCCATCAGGGCGTCGAAGCCAAGATAGGTCACGATCATCAATCCGACCGAGGACACGAAGAGACGCAGGTCCCGGCGCAGGCCCTGCCGGCGGATCCGGTTCAGCAGGTCGTTGAGGGGGATGCCTGTCGGCAGGGGGGACATCCTTGCCTCCCAGCCACCATCCAGGTCGACGTCGGACAGGTATTTGCTGCGGACGAACTCGAACGAAGGATTGATGCGATTCTCATCAGAGGACGCGATGTCCTCGAATGTGCGCTCGAAATCGAAGATCTGCCGCACGCGGCGGACACGGATCTCCTGGCGGCCGAATATGATCAGGGCAGGCGTGAGGATGGCGACCAGCAGTGCCCAGCCGTTCACATGCGCCCAGATGTAGAGAAGCACGGTCGTGACGTAGCTGTAAGATGCGACATCCTTTGCCCCTGTGACGTTCTCCATCCGCGCCAGGTCCCCTCTGAGAATGGGGACATAAGCTAATTCATCCTCAAAGGTGGCGCTAGAAACCTGTCGCAATCAGAGGTTGAGTTGCGCCTCGCCCCGGTGCCGCGCAATTACCAGGTGGCCGGGCGTCGGCTCGCCTTCTTCCATGCGCACGGTGATGTCGGAGATCTCCACGATGTCGAAGCCGGTGGCATCGAGCCGGTCGCGCACATAGTCCTGCGCATGGGCGAAGCGCTGGTGCGGGCCGACCATGAAGCTGCGGCCGGCCAGAACCTCGGCGGGAAGCGTTTCGGAGGAGAAGATGAAGAGGCCGCCGGGCAGAAGATTGTCCGCGGCGCCGAAAAACAGCGGCTCGAGCGCGCCGAGATAGGGCAGGACGTCGGTCGCCGTGATCAGGTCGAAGGGCTCTTCGTCGTTGTCGTCGAGGAAATCGACGGCCTCGGCGACGTAGAGTGTTTCGTACAGATCCTTCTCGTGGGCGACTTCGACCATGTTCTCCGACAGGTCGATGCCGGTGATGTCGTCCGCCATGTCGCGGAGCGTGCCGCCGGTGAGACCGGTGCCGCAGCCGAGGTCGAGCATGCGCTTGAAGGGGCCGAGTCCGAGCGCCTGCAGGCGTTGGCGCACCAGCACCGGCACGGCGTAGCCGAGTTGCTCCACCAGCACGTCCTCGAACACTTCCGCGTGCTGGTCGAACAGGGTGGTGACGTAGGCGTCCGGCGCCTTCTCCGGCGTCTCGCCCCGGCCCATGGAGGCCAGGCGCACCGCCGCGCCGCCGTGATCCTCCGGGTCGAGGGCCAGGACTTCCGCATAGGCCTTCGCCGCCGCGTCGAAGTCGCCGGATTTCTCCAGGGCGAGGGCACGGTTGTAGGCTTCGGCAAGCGCTTCTTCGTCGATCTTCTTCATGGGCGTCTCATAGGGCTGGCGGCGCCGTTTGGCAATGCTGGCCAGCGGCCGTCACCCATCCAAGGCGAAATTGACATTTCACAATCGCAGCAAACAGGAGCATCATCTCCTTCAAGGAAAAGAAGAAAACGGAGAAAACCGATGGCGGGTGAAGTCGCGTCGTTTTCCGCGCAGCCGGACAATGGGGAGGTGCCGTCGACGCATTTGCCCGCGACCTCGACGGAGGCGATCAACCTGATGGTTCATTACTATCGCGGCGAATTGGGCCGGATGGCCGGCTGGCGCGACCGGATCGACCGGACGACGAACTGGGCGATCACGGTGGTGGCGGCGATGCTCTCCGTTTCGCTGTCGACGCCGAGTTCGCATCACGGGGTGTTGCTGTTCGCCATGCTGCTCATCTCGCTGCTGCTCCTAATCGAGGCGCGACGTTACCGCTTCTTCGACGTCTATCGTGCCCGGGTTCGGCAGATCGAGAAGAAATACTTCGCCGAGTTCCTGGATCCGCGCGGCGATCTGTCGCCCGATTGGGCCGCCGCGATTGCCAGGAGCCTGCGCAAGCCACAGTTCCAGATTGGCTATCGCGAGGCCGCCTGCCGCCGGCTGCGACGGAACTATTCCTGGATGTACCTGATCCTGTTGCTGGCCTGGGCGCTAAAGATCTCCTCGTCCACGATGACCGAGTCGGGCCCCTTCGACGTCGCGCTGTCCTTCCACCAGGTGCTGAAGAACGCCGCGCTCGGCGCCATCCCGGGTGGTGTGGTTCTGGCCGTCGTCGCTGCCTTCTACTTGCTCATTCTCGTAGCCGTTCTGCACCAGGAGCAATCCGAGGGCGAACGCGTGCGTGGCGAGGCGCATGTCTGAGACGGTGCGCCCAGATGCGCCCTCAGTGCAAGATGAACTCGCCCTTCAGCGCTCTCCACTCGGTTGCGGAGATCAGCTTGCGGTGCACATAGCGCACCGAATGCAGCGGCCCGTCGAGCTTCTCCTGCCAGAACCGCAGGAACTGGCGCATTTCGGGAAACTCCGGAGCAAGGTCGTAGTGCTGCCAGACGTATGTTTGCAGCAGGGTCGGATGGTCGGGCATGCGGTAAAGGATCTGGGCCGTCGTCACGCCGTAGCCCTTCAGTTGCAGTTCCAAATCCTGTGTCATTCCGGACCTCATCTTGGTTGAATGATGGTCCCTATGATTGAGCCACGGCGGTGGTTAATCAATCGTTGATTTTGGTTTTGAGCGGAAATAAATTATTCAAAACAATAGCTTGGCAGCAATTCGGGTTGAGTGCTGCCAAGTTTGCGTCAGCGCTTGAGGTGGCGCGTCAGCCGCGCCTCGAGCCAGGCCCAGAGGTTGCGCAGGAACTCCACGATCATCAGGTAGAGCAGCGCGGCCCAGAGATAGGTCTGGTAGTCGAAGGTCCGCGAGAAGGCGCGCCGTGTCTCGCCCATCAGGTCGAAGACGGTGACGATCGCGACGATGGCCGAGCCCTTGATCATCAGGATGATCTCGTTGCCATAGGGCCGGAGCGCAACGATCAGCGCCTGCGGCAGGACGATCTTCAAGAAGGTGATCCGCTTCGGCAGGCCGAGCGACGCGGCGCCCTCGTGCTGGCCGCGCGGCACGCTTTCGATCGCGCCACGCAGGATCTCGGCCTGGTAGGCGGCGGTGTTGAGGGTGAAGGTGAGAAGGGCGCAGTTCCAGGCGTCGCGGAAGAAGCCCCAGAGGCCGAGCGCCTTCAGCTCCGCCGAGAAGCTGCCGAGGCCGTAGTAGACGAGGAAGAGCTGCGTCAGCAGCGGGGTTCCGCGGAAGAAGTAGATGTAACCATAGGCGAGCCAGGACAGCACCTTGCTGTTCGACATCCTGGCCAAGGCGAGCGGCAGCGATACGAGTGCGCCGAGCGTGATCGAGATTGCAACCAGCAACAGCGTCACGCCGAGACCGGACAGATAGCTCGGACCATACTTGGCAAACTTATCCGGATCCCAGCCGCCGACGACGGTCAGGAAAATGCCGACCGCGAGCGCCAGCCAGATGCCGAGGGCGATGCTGCCGAAGAAGCGCGACAGCGTGTAGGCCCGCGGCGGGGCAGGCGGCGGCGCCTGCGGCGGAATAAGAGTGGTGACGACGCTCATCGTGCGACCCCCGATCGCGTCACGCGCGCCTCGATGGCCGAGAACGCGATCGACGACAGGAGGGCGAGAACGAGGAAGAGAATGCAGGCGATGCCATAGAACAGGAAGGCCTCCTTGGTGACACGGGCGGCAATGCCCGTCTGGCGCAGGATGTCGGGCAAGCCGACGACGGAGACCAGCGCGGTATCCTTCAGCAGCGTCATCCAGAGATTGCCGAGCCCGGGCAGGGCGATGCGGACCAACTGGGGCAGGATGATCAGGCGCATGGTTTTGCCCCGATGCAGCCCGAGCGCATCGCCGGCCTCGTACTGGCCCCGCGGGATCGCCCTGAAGGCGGACAGCAGCACCTCGGAGCAGTAGGCGGAAAAGACGACGCCGAGCGCGATCATGCCGGCGAAGAACGCGTTGATCTCGATCGCCTGCTCGTATCCGAGCGCCGACAGCAGGTTCTGCACAAGAATTTGCAGCCCGTAATAGACGATGAAGAGCGTCAGCAACTCCGGCAGGCCGCGGAAGATGGTCGTGTAGATGTCGGCAGCAAGCCGCAGCGAACGCTCCTCGGACTGTTTGGCGAGTGCGATGAAGAAGCCGAACAGCAATCCGACGGGCAGCGTCGCCAGGGCGAGGCTGGCGGTGACGAGGAAGCCGGTGGCGATCTCGTCGCCCCAGCCGGCGTCGCCACAGGCAAGCAGCGTATCGCCCGCGAACCAGCGAAAAACACCGGCCGGGCCGCACAACGGATCGATCGTTCTTAGAAGCGCGGAGATCGCCCCCGCGATGGCGGAAAAGAACCCGCTCATGCCAAATGTACCCCCGGCGCGCTTGGCGCGCTCATCGCGCGGCGCTTCAACACGCCTTCTGTTTCAGGTTGTTCTCAAACAAAAATGACGGGAGGGCAAGCCCTCCCGTCGACACAATCCCGTATCAGGTCACAAAATCCCCGCATAAGCGGGACTGCCACTATTCTTCGCCGTAAACGTCGAAGGGGAAGTACTTGGCGTTGATTTCCTGGTACTTGCCGCTGGCGCGGATGCCCTGGATCGCCTTGCTGAACTTGTCGGCCAGCTCGGTCTCGCCCTTGCGGACGGCAATGCCGGCGCCGGCACCGTTGATGACCGGGTCGACCGGCAGCGTGCCGAGCAGCTTGCAGCAGGCGCCATCCTCGGTCTTGAGCCACTCCGACAGCACGACGACGTCATCGATGACGGCATCGACGCGGCCGTTGGCGATGTCGAGCTTGTACTCGTCGGCGGTCGGATAGAGCTTCAGCTCGGCGCCCTTCATGTGCGCTTCGGCATAGTTGGAATGGGTCGTCGACGACTGGGCCCCGAGCGATTTGCCGGCGAGCGCTTCGGCGGTCGCAGCAGTGATCTCGGAATCCTTCGGCACGACGATCGCCGGCGGCGTGTTGTAGTACTTCGCCGAGAAGTCGACCTTCTGCTTGCGCTCCTCGGTGATCGACATCGAGGCGATGATGGCGTCGAACTTCTTGGCGACGAGCGCCGGGATGATGCCGTCCCAGTCCTGCGTCACGAAGGTGCATTCGGCCTTCATCTCTTCGCAGAGCGCCTTGGCGATATCGACGTCGAAGCCCGTCAGCGTGCCGTCGGCCTCGAGGGTGTTGAACGGGGGATAGGCGCCCTCGGTGCCTATGATGATCTTTTCCCCCTCGGCCATCGCAGACCCGGCCAGCAGCGTGATGACGGCTGCGGACGCGGCCATGGTAAGACGTTTGGAAATGCGCATTTTTGTCCTCTCTGTTTCGAACCGGCCGGTTATTGGTGTTCTCGGCGGTTTCCCGGGCGGGCGTTGCTGGCCCGCTTGGCGCGATAATCGACTTCTTTCGCAGGAAAAATCAACCACCAACTGCACGGGCTGGGCGATCGGGCGGGTTGTCCCCCGGAGGCGAATGAACCGAGTGGCGTGGTTGCGCGTTGTATGGACCGGTGAATGGAGCCGAAACGCATCGTTCATCACGAGTTCAGATGCGGACCAATAGCTTGTCCACAGTGCAGGATTCGGTCTGCGGACCGGACCACAAAATCGCCCGGAATGGCTGGTCCACGCTTTGCCGAAGGACTCAGCGGTAGACAAGGAAGACGTAATGGGTAACCGAACCAAATTGCTCGCCACGGTGGCACTGCCGCTCGCATCGCTCATCTGGCAGCCGGCGCATGCGGCAGCGATTCGCCCGATGCAGCCGGCCGGGACCACGCAAGGCGTGATCCAGGTTCAGTCCGACGAGAGCGGCCTTTCCGAGGAAGAGCTTCGCAAGCTGCGGCGCAAGCAGCGCCAGCAGCAGGCGGAAGAACAAAAGGGTACAGCCGACGAGCAGCAGCAGTCCGACAAGCAGAAGGCCCGCGAGGAACGGCGCAAGAAGCAGCAGGAGCAGCAGGCGGAAGAGAACCGCGCCGCTGACGAGCAGCAGCAGTCGGACCGGCAGAAGGCCCGCGAGGAGCGCCGCAAGAAGCAGCAGGAGCAGCAGGCGGAGCAGAACCGCGCCGCCGAGGAGCAGCAGCAGTCGGACCGGCAGAAGGCCCGCGAGGAGCGCCGCAAGAAGCAGCAGGAGCAGCAGGCGGAGCAGAA
>NZ_JBHEEW010000005.1:0-287193 GCF_041930185.1 Mycoplana ramosa
AGCAGCCCGGTAGCTCGTCAGGCTCATAACCTGAAGGCCGCAGGTTCAAATCCTGCCCCCGCAACCACTGAGACTTGAATATTTGCCCATTCAAGCCGTTTCATAGAAAGCTCCTCCGCAGATGCGTCGAGGAGCTTTTTGCGCTTCTGCTCTGTATCCAGTTCACCGGCACGCAGCTTCTCCAGATAATAGTGACGCGCCAAGGCCTAGAACCGCTTCTCCAGGATCGTCGCCGCTGCCATCGCGGCGAGGATCGAGGCGATCTGGCCGTGGAATGGCCCAGACATGGTTGGAATGGGTCGCCTCCGTGCGGTCGGCCCGGAGCTTGGCCTTGACCCGACGCTTGGGGATGAATAGCCCCGAGTTTGGTAGACACCCTCGGGTTAGATTTTCTGCTGCTTCTCGAACTCGACGGGTGACAGCATCCCGTTTCTGACGTGTTTGCGTTTCGGATTGTAGAACATCTCGATGTAATCGAACACGTCCTGGCGGGCCTCGTCGCGGGAGCGGTAGACTTTCCGGCGTATCCGCTCTCGCTTCAGAAGATTGAAGAAGCTCTCAGCCACCGCGTTGTCATGACAGTTGCCGCGTCGGCTCATCGAGTGAACCAGATTGTGGTGCTAGAGGAACGAGGCCCAGTCCATGCTGGTGAACTGCGAGCCCTGGTCCGAATGGATCAGTACTTTGTCCTTCGGTTTGCGTCGCCACACCGCCATGAGCAGAGCCTGCAATACGACGTCCGTGGTTTGGCGACGCTGCAGTGCCCAGCCGATAACGCGGCGGGGACGTCACCGCGTTCGTTTCGTTTTAGATTGGCCATGTTCATTCGCAGGCTCCTGGTCTCGCCCGAGGGCGACATGCTAATGCCACGATAGAATGGCATTTGCTATTGGCAACTAAATTTATAGATTTTGTGTTATTGGTTGTACTGGCTACGGTACGCCCCAGCTTGGGCGCGGCAGGCAGGATCGAACGGGAGGGCATGGTAAGGAAACTCACCTTTGCCTAGAGGCCTTTCGGGGAGCACCGGTGCTGCTCGAGACGAAGCGCGCCAACTTGTTGAAATAGGTCCGTCATACGAGGCGCCGGCTCCCCCTCCGGCGTCGCCGTCAAAAGCGCCTCGGCGTTCTGTTCGAAGGTCGCCCGAATCTCTCGTGCGGCATCGGCAGCGGCAATGCAGGCCGCAGCGGCGGCAAAATAGGCCTTCGTTCGATGCTGTTCAGTCAGGCCGATCTGCGCGGCGTCGATCGCGCGCCCGGCGTGCTCGGCCGCCGCTTCGGCGGCGGCGAGACGCATCGAAAGGACGCCGGTGGCGTAAGTATCGGGTTCGCTGATGTCCAGCCCACGCCGAAGCGTCCGGCGTCCGGCTCCGATATGGCGGGCCGCCTCGAGCAGCAGGGCGAGCGAATGCGGTACGTCGATGCGATCCTCCTCGGCAACTGCATGGAGCAAGGCTCCGCTGTCGGCGAATACGTCCTTCAACAGGATGTGCTCCGAAGGCGGCTGGCCGATGGCGGACGGCTCGTAACTGTTGGCAACGTAATGCAGCCCGTCGATCCGGGTCGGCAACAGAAGCTGGGCGGCCTTGCCTTCGTCGATCTGCGTCGGTACCAGCAGCCAGTCGGCATGGCGGGTGCAAGGCGTACTGAGCGCCTCCCCCGCAAGACGCCAGCCAACGCCGCTTACCATCATCTTAAGCGGGGCGCCGTTCTCCGGATTGCGGTGAAAAAGCAGCGCTTTGTTGAGCCTGGCGCCGGCCAGTGCTGCCGGAAAGACGGTATTGTGCTGGCCTTCGGTTCCAAAACTACGGATCTCCTCCAGCGCGACGAAATGAGTAGCGGAGTAACTCCGCCAGCGTTGCGGACGTTTCGGCTGCGATGGCGCAGATCTCGACTAGCGCGACGTTCGAAGCGTCGAGGCCTCCATGTTCGGATGGAATCGAAACGCCAAGCAGGCCGGACCGAGCCAGGATCTCCAGACGCGCTTGCTGCGGAATGCCGGCGGCTTCAAAGCCAGCGGCGACCGCGCTCGCAACGATAGTCGCCTCGTCTTCCGCCGCGATGAGGGCGGCGGTGCGGACAGGATGGCCAATCGCTGGTGTCGTGCCCATGTTTGCTCCTCATGCGGTTTCGGAAGGATCGGGTAAAAAGATCATAGTCTATAGAGACTGTATAGAATGATTTTGCTAATTTTCGGCCGATTTGAAGTTGGTCTATGCCGGCTTCACGAAGATCGAGAAGGGTAAGCCGGTCGCCGTCTATGACGAGCATGGAGGCAATCAAGTTCCGGCAGTGGCCGCCTTAACCAATTCCTCTGGAACCCCGCCCCCGCCGTTTTCTCGGGTAGAAAGTAATTCCGAGGTTTCTATAGATTTTGTAGGAAATACCGTAGACTATGCGCAGGCGGCCGGGGCCGGAGGACTATTCATGCATTTGAGCACCGACGTCGCAATCATCGGTTCGGGATTTTCCGCCGTTTCGCTCGGCCTCAATCTTATCGAGATGCTGCCACCGACCGCCAATGTGAGCCTAGTCGGGAGTGCTGCGCGGCAGGGCAGGGGCATCGCCTATTCGACCACTGACGATTCCCATCTCCTGAACGTTCCGGCCGGCCGGATGAGTCTCTTTGCCGACCGTCCGAACCACTTCGTCCGCTGGCTTGCCGAGGTTGGCTTTGCCTGGACAATCGACGACTACGTGCCGCGTCAGATCTATGGCCGATATGTCAGCGATTGCCTGGAGGCGGCGAGGCGACGGACGGCCAACCGAGCTGCACTTTCCCTGGTCGATGCCGACGCGCTTGGCGCTGAAGCCGCAGCCGATGGGAGTCTGGTTTTCCGCCTGAACGACGGTCGCATGCTCACTGCCCACCTTGCCGCGCTTTGTACGGGCGCCGGCACAAACCGTCTCCCAATAACCCCAGACGCGGTCTCCGCGGACGTTTTACCGCTGGTCGTCAACGACCCATGGGCGGCGGCCTAGTGCGAGCACATGCCGAACGACGCGGACGTCGTTTTCATCGGCACCGGCCTCACCATGGTCGACCAATGCCTGCTTCTGAAGCGGCGGGGCTTCAAAGGTACCATGCACGCCGTCTCGCGACGCGGGCTCTTGCCGCAAGCGCATCTGTCGCGCAGGGCGGATCCGGCCGATCCGGTGCTTGTCGCGGGCGAGAGTAAGCTCAGCGACATGCTTCGCAGGCTGCGCGCGCAGGCCGCCGACATGCCTGACTGGCGTGCGGCGATGGACGGGCTCCGCCCCGTCACGCAGGCACTCTGGAAGGCGATGGATGCGGACCAGCGGGGACGGTTTCTCCGCCATGCGGCCGCGTACTGGAACGTGCATCGCCACGGCATGGCGCCGGCGGTGGCGCAAGAGATCGAAGCGCTTCGGAAATCCGGCCAGTTGGTCATACATCGCGGTCGGCCCGGCGCAATCCGAAGTGCAAAACACGGGGTCATCGTGGACGTAGTGGGCGTCAATGCCGTGGCTCTGCCGGCTGGCATGGTTGTCAACTGTGCCGGCCTGGAGCGATGCGTGGTCGGCGCCTCGCCGCTCTTGTCCGATCTGGCCCGCAAGGGGCTCGTTAAGCCCGATTCCCTCGGCCTCGGCATCGCCGTCGACGACGATTCGACCGTCATCACCGACCGGGAGGCGACCGACGGTCGCCTCTATGCGATCGGTCCGTTGACCGTCGGCAGGCATTGGGAGATCTCCGCCGTGCCTGACATTCGCGTTCAGGCGCGCTCTGTTGCCGAACGCATCAGCGCCCGGATCCGCTGATTGACGGACCAATTTCGCAAGTTCGATCTTTTCAAGCAGGAGTGAGCGATGGAGAGGCCTCGCAGCGACAAATTCAACCGCGGTCTTGAGACCCGCCGCGAGGTGCTGGGGGCCGTGACATGCGCTCCACAACAACAGGCCCGCCGCGACTGGCGCGCCTGGACAAGGTATCCCGATACCTGGCGCAGCGGCTGCTGCGGCTGACCCAGGAAATCGGCCATCAAACCAAGGCGTCGCTCGATGAGCGGCAGCGCGAGGCGATTTTGCGCGAACAGATGGCGGCGATCCAGAGGCAGCTCGGCGGCAATGAGGGCCGTGGGCCGGAAATGGCCGATCTCAGCGAGGCGAGGCCGACGCTCGTCAGCAGGTTCTCCACCACCCTTTGCCGGTCGCCGGGGCGGCCGATCGCATGCAGATCGAGCACCATGCGCAGGCTGTCGCCGACGCGGATGCGCGGATCAAGTGCCGCCATGCTGTCCTGGAACACCGGCTGGATGAGCCGGCGGAACTGTGCAATCGTGCGTCCCTTGAGCCGGTAGGGATCCTGTCCGGCCACCGCGACGGATCCGCACGTCGGTTGCATCAGCCGGAGCACGACGCGTGCCAGGGTCGATTTGCCCGATCCGCTCTCCCCGACCACTCCGAAAATGCAGCCGGAGGGCACGGTCAACTCGATCCGGTCGAGGGCGAGGCGCCCATTCGATCTCTGCGGCCAAGCACCGCCATAGGCTGCGCATACATTCTCGAGTCGGATTGCGGGCGTCATGGGATCGGGTTCCAGCATAGCAAGGTAGAGTCATCGAGGGTTCGCTTCGGCGGCGCAGTTGAGCAGACCGCTGTCGCGCGCGGACAGCGCGGTGCAAAGGCGCAGCCGTCAGAAAGCGTCGCCGGATCCGGGGGATGGCCGTCGAGCCGGCCAGTGCGCGTCGGGGCTTCCGGCAGGGCGGCGATCAGGCCGGCAGTGTAGGGATGGCGCGGCCTTGTGAAGACATCAGCAAGCGGTCCGCGCTCGACAATGCGGCCCGCATACATGACGGCGACGTGCTGGGCGATCTGCGCCACCACGCCAAGATCATGAGTGATGAACAGCATGGCCATGCCGTGCCTGGCTTGCAGCGCGCGCAGCAGATCGAGGATGCGAGCCTGGACCGTAACGTCGAGCGCGGTGGTCGGCTCGTCGGCAATCATCAGCTTCGGTTGACGGATCGCCGCGATCGCAATGATCACCCGCTGGCGCTGGCCGCCGGAAAGCTGATGCGGATAGGCCCGATATCGGGCATCCGGCTCCGGCAGTCCGACGGCGGCGATCATCTCCCGTGCCAGCCGTTCGGCGGCGGTCGGGCTGAGTTCGTGATTTGCGGCCTGGGCAGCCTCGGCAATCTGCGGGCCGACGCGCATGACCGGATTGAGGCCCGACAGCGCCTCCTGCGAAACCAGCGCGACTTCGCGCGCCCTAAGGTGCCTCAGGCGCTCTGGCGGCGCGCCAAGAAGCTCTTCGTCCTGAAGGTGGATGCTACCCTGCATCGAGGCGGCGGAGGCGACAAAGGGTGGCGCGTGAAGGCCGAGGATCGATTTGCCGAGCGCCGATTTTCCGGATCCGCTCTCGCCGACAAGGGCGGTGACCTCGCCTGCGGCAAGATCGAGATCGATGCCTCGAAGGACCGACACGTCGCCGCGCGCGGTGCCAAAGTCCAGTCGAAGGTTGCGGATGGAGAGGAGTGTTTCAGCCATTGCGCCACTCGTCGACATGATCACGCAGGGCATCGCCGATGATCTGGAACAGCAGCGTGATGGCGACGATCACCAGCGCCGGCACGCCCGAAATCCACCAGGCGTTGACGAGATGGTCGCGTCCGTCGCCGATCATGCGGCCGAGCGAGGCGGTGGGCGGCTGGACGCCGACGCCGAGAAAGGAAAGACCCGCCTCTTTGCTGGCCGACATCTGCCTGATCCCCCAGCTCGCGTCCGCGACGCGCTTCAATGTCGACATTTCCGACCTGACCCGGCTCGCGGAGATCCGGGCGGCCTGCAACGCGCTGGATGCGTTCACGCGCGCCGCGCCGGACGCGCAGCCCGACGCCGAATAGCGAAGCTTCGCCGGGGCGACAGGCCCCGGCACTGAACCCGCTCCTGCGGAGTGAGCAAGAATGATCCCAGAGGAGGAGATCACATGCCTCAGACCCATCCCATCCTGATCGCCGGCGGCGGCATCGGTGGACTGGCCACCGCCATCGGCCTCGCCCATCGTGGCTTTCGCACCCTCGTTCTGGAAAAGGCACCGGAACTCGGTGAGATCGGCGCCGGCATTCAGCTCGGCCCCAATGCATTCCACGCGTTTGATGCGCTCGGCGTCGGTGAGATCGCGCGCAACATGGCCGTCTATGTCGACAGCCTCCGCCTGATGGATGCACTGACGGCGGAGGAAGTGGCCAACATTCCGCTCGGAGACGCCTTCCGGGCGCGTTTCGGCAATCCCTATGCCGTAATCCATCGCGGCGACCTTTTCGGTGTCTTCCTGCGCGCCTGCCAGGACCATCCCCTGGTCGTGCTGCGCACCAATGCGGAAGTGGTCGACTACGATCAGGACGCTTCCAGCGTGACGGCCATTCTCGCCAATGGCGAACGGATCGCCGGGCATATGCTGATCGGGGCGGACGGCCTGTGGTCGAATGTCCGCAAGCGCGTTGCAAATGACGGGCCGCCGCGCGTGTCCGGCCATACCACCTACCGTTCGGTGATTCCCACCGAGAACATGCCGGAAGACCTGCGCTGGAACGCCGCCACGCTCTGGGCCGGCCCGAAATGTCATCTGGTTCACTATCCGCTATCGGACTGGAAGGTCTTCAACCTCGTCGTCACCTACCACAATGATGCGCCCGAGCCCGTTGCCGGCCTGTCGGTCAGCCATGAAGAGGTGATGCGCGGCTTCCAGCACATCCATCCCAAGGCGCAGCAGATCATCGAGCACGGCCAGAACTGGAAGCTCTGGGTGCTCTGTGACCGCGATCCGATCACCAAATGGCAGGACGGCCGCGTCGTGCTGCTGGGCGACGCCGCCCATCCGATGATGCAGTATTTCGCGCAGGGCGCCTGCATGGCGATGGAGGATGCGGTTTGCATCGGCCTCGAGATCGAGGCGGCCGCCGGCGATCCTGAGCGGGCGATCAGCGGCTACCTCGCCAAGCGGCAGATGCGAACTGCTCGAGTCCAATTGCAGTCACGGTGGATTGGCGAGAATATCTACCACCCGGCGGGCGGGCACGCTGAGCTTCGTAACACAATCATGAAGGCGAAGTCCCCGGTTGATTGGTATGACACCCTGCAGTGGCTCTATGGAGGCCCTCAGCACAACGCAGGAGAACAACATACAATCTCGCTACAAACGGAAAACCTTCCACAGCGAGCCGCAGGCCATCGCTGACTTGCTGCCCAAAGAGGGGGCCCGACGGCAGTTGGGTCCCTGGCTCTGTGGACTCAGGCCCCGCCAACCAACGACACTTGAATATTCGAACATTCAAATCGCTTGATACAAAGCTCCTCCGCGTAAGCGTCGAGGAGCTTTTGCGCTTGGCACACGTCTCGACCCCGTTGGCTTCCAGCTTCTCCACAAAAACCACATGCACCCGGTGAGGACGCGGCGTTTAGCCAGCCCGGCCGCCCGATCACGCCGGTGCTCAAATCCGAGCCCGTTTCCACCCTGAGCTCATACCGGCTTGAAGCCATGCCGGGCGAAGAAGCGCGCCAGTTCCCTCTGCTGGGGAACCTGACCGGTGTAGATCGCGATGTATTCCGGGATGCGCTTCATGCGGAGCGCAAGATCCTCCTCGGACTGCATCGAGATGTATCCGATCTGGACGAGGTAGGTGGTTCGTGCGCGAACGTCCGCAGCTGCTTCATCATAGTCGAACCGCATGAACATGCGCGACAGCGCTTCGAGCCGCGCCTGGTCGGCGTCTTGAACCTGTTGGAGGATGTCGGGCGATTGCAGTGCCCAGCTGCGGACGGCAAACTCGAACTGGGAATCGAAAAGCTCCTTGTTCAGCCAGCAGTCGAAGACGTTCAGCATCGCTTCGGCGAGCGATTCCGCGTAGGCCTCGGACCGCTTCACAAGATTGCCGGTGTTCTTCTCCCTCCAGCGCGCGATCAGCGCACTCAAAAGCTCCTCGCGGTCCTTGAAGAACCAGTAGAAGCTGGTCCGGGAGAGATTGAGCCGCTTTGCGAGCGGAAGGATCTTCACCGAATCCACGCCAGATTCCAGCAGGCAATCATAGGCCGCTTCCAGCCATCCCTCGTGAGAGCCCCGCCAGCCGCTATCGCTCGTCGCGTGTTCCATGAGTGCCTCGTAGCAAATCCAGCGCCCCGCCGAAAGCAAAATGTACAATTTTGTCTATTTTGCGTACCTTCATGTTATCTTGAATTGACGCTTATGTACATTTTCGCTTACCGTCGTTCCAAAGTCGCTTAACCCGGAGCCCGCCGCATGTCGAATGATCCCCTCCTTCAGCCGTTCCAACTGAAGCATTTGACCCTTCGCAACCGCATCATCGTCACGTCGCACGAGCCGGCCTATCCGGAAGATGGCATGCCGAAGGGGCGTTACCGGGCCTATACCGTGGAACGGGCAAGGGGCGGTGTGGCGCTGACAATGACGGCCGGCTCCGCCGCCGTCTCGAAGGACAGTCCGCCGGTCTTCAACAATCTGCTCGCCTACAAGGACGAAATCGTTCCGTGGATCCGGGAAATGACCGATGCCGTGCATGAAACGGGTGCGGCGATCATGATCCAGCTCACCCATCTGGGCCGCCGCACGCGCTGGGACAAGGGCGATTGGCTGCCGGTGGTGGCGCCCTCTCACCATCGCGAGGCGGCGCACCGGGCCTTCCCCAAGAAGCTGGAAGACTGGGACATCGAACGCATCATCAAGGACTTTGCCGACGCCGCCGAGCGCATGAAGGCCGGCGGCATGGATGGCGTCGAACTGGAGGCCTACGGTCACCTGATCGACCAGTTTACCTCGCCCCTTACCAACGAGCTCGATGGCCCCTATGGCGGTTCCCTTGAGAACCGCATGCGCTTCTGCTTCGACGTGTTCAGGGCAATCCGCAAGCGGGTGGGCGACGACTTCATCCTGGGCGTTCGCTATACCGCGGACGAATGTCTTCCGGGCGGAACCGACAGGGCGGAGGGGATCGAGATCTCCAAGCGCCTCAAGGAAAGCGGCCTGATCGACTATCTGAACGTCGTCCGCGGCCATATCGATACCGATGCAGGCCTCACCGACCTTATTCCGATCCAGGGCATGGCGAGCGCGCCGCATCTGGACTTCGCCGGCGAGGTTCGCGCAGCCACCAATTTCCCGACCTTCCACGCGGCGAAAATACAGGACGTGGCGACCGCACGCCACGCGATCGCCGCCGGCAAGGTCGACATGGTCGGCATGACCCGCGCCCACATGACCGACCCGCACATCGTGCGCAAGATCATGGAAAAGCGAGAGGACGACATCCGCCCCTGCGTCGGTGCGAATTACTGTCTCGACCGCATCTATCAGGGCGGCCTGGCCTTCTGCATCCACAATGCGGCAACCGGCCGCGAGGAGACGATGCCGCATCAGATCGCCAAGGCCGAGGTCCGCAAGAAGGTGGTGATCGTCGGTGCCGGCCCGGCCGGGCTCGAGGCCGCGCGCGTGTCCGCCGAGCGCGGCCACGAGGTCGTGGTGTTCGAGGCTGCGAACAATCCCGGCGGCCAGATCCGGCTGACGGCGCAGAGTGAACGCCGGCGCGAAATGATCAGCATCATCGACTGGCGCATGAGCCAGTGCGAGAAGCTCGGTGTCACCTTCCGCTTCAACACCTGGGCAGACGCCGCCACCGTCACGGCGGAAAACGCCGACGTCGTCATCATCGCCACGGGCGGCCTGCCGCACACCGAGGTTCTGTCGAAGGGCAACGAGCTTGTCGTTTCCGCCTGGGATATCATCTCCGGCGACGTCAAGCCCGGCACGAACGTGCTCGTCTATGACGATGCCGGCGACCACGCCGGCCTCCAGGCCGCCGAATTCATCGCCAGGGCCGGCGGCAAGGTCGAGATCATGACGCCGGACCGCGCCTTCGCGCCGGAAGTCATGGCGATGAACCTCGTGCCCTACATGCGCTCGCTGCAGAAGCTCGACACGACCTTCACCGTCACCTATCGGCTCGAGTCGGCGGAAAAGAGTGGCAACCAGATCATCGCCCATATCGGCAGCGACTACGGCGGGGTATCCAAGCAGCGCACGGTCGACCAGATCGTCGTCAACCACGGCACCATTCCGCTGGACGACCTCTATTTCGAGCTGAAGCCGGGCTCGAAAAATCTTGGCGAAGTCTCCTATGACGAACTGATTTCGGGTGAACCGCAGACGGTCGAACGCAACCCGGAAGGCACCTACCAGCTCTTCAGGATCGGCGATGCGGTTGCTGCCCGTAACACGCATGCGGCGATCTACGATGCGCTGCGCCTTGCCAAGGATATCTGACGATGGCTCCGGGCCGCGGTCGTGCGGCCCGGGCCGGCCGGGATGCGTGGCTTGCAGCGCTTTCCGTCAAGGCTGATCACGTCCCCAACCTTGGCCGAGCATCCTGTTCACCTCGCGTGCTCGGCGCAGCTCTTGCCGGTCTCACCGCGCTCAGTCGATGATGTGATACCCGCCATCGATATAGAGGGTCTCTCCGGTGATGAGCCGGGCGGCGTCATGGGCGAGGAAGGCGGTCGCCATGCCGACGTCATCGATGCTCACCAGGCTACGCGCCGGTGCGGTTTGCTGCGCCTTGTTCAGCAGTTCGTCGAACTGCGGAATGCCGGAGGCGGCGCGCGTGGCGAGCGGCCCCGGCGAAATGGCGTGCACACGGATGCCTTTCGGACCGAGTTCCGCCGCCAGGTAGCGCACGGCGCTCTCCAGTGCGGCCTTGGCAACGCCCATGACGTTGTAGTTCTTCACCACCATCTGGCTGCCGTAATAGGTCATGGTGAACAGCGTCCCGCCGTTCTTCATCAGCGGTTCCGCCAGGTGGGCCATGCGGATGAACGACCAGCAGGAGATCTCCATCGTCGTGAGAAAGCCGTCCCGCGGCACGTCGACAACGCGTCCCTGCAGCGTGTCCTTCGGCGCATAGGCGATGGAATGGACGAGGAAATCGATCTTGCCCCAGTCCTTCTCGATGCGGTCAAACACCGCCTCCATCTGGCCGGGCACGGCGACGTCGAGCGGCATCACGATCGGTGCCGCCAATTCGCGCGCCAGCGGTTCGACATGCGGCCTGGCCCTGTCGTTCAGGTAGGTGACGGCAAGTTCGGCGCCGAGCGCCCGGAATGCCCGCGCACAGCCCCAGGCGATCGACTGGTCGTTGGCGATGCCGACGATCAGGCCCTTCTTGCCCGCCAACAATTGTGCCTGCACATGTGGGATCATCTGCGCCTCACCGTTCGAGAAGTGCCAGGGTGCCACGCGGCACCTGCAGACTGCAATGTTGTCAACCGAGCAGCGCCAGCGTGTGGCGGGCGACCATCAGTTCCTCGTCGGTCGGGACGACAAGGAGCCGCACCTTGCTCTCCGGCGTGGAAACATCGAGCTCGCCGGCGAGGTTCCTCGCCGGATCGATCCGGGCGCCGAGCCATGCGAGCCGTGCTGCGATCCGCGCGCGCATCGGGGGCGAATTTTCCCCGATGCCTGCCGTGAAGACGAAGGCATCCAGTCCGCCGAGCGCGGCGGCCAGCGATCCGGCATGCAGGCCGATGCGATGGACGAAATGATCAAGGGCAAAGGCCGCGCGAGGGTCCTTGCTCTGAAGCAGCATCCGCACGTCGTTGCTGATCCCGGACAGCCCCTTCAGGCCCGAATCCTTGTAGAGCAGCTCCTGTACCTCTTGTGCTGTCATTCTCCGTTGCTGCAGCAGGTAGAGAATGACGCCCGGGTCGATCTGTCCGCAACGCGTGCCCATCGGCAATCCGTCGAGGGCGGTAAAGCCCAGCGTGCTCTCGATGCTCTTGCCGCCGAAGATCGCGCACATCGAGGCGCCGCTGCCGAGATGCGCCACGACCACCCGGCCATCAGCGACTTGCGGGGCGACCTCGCGCAGCTTGCCTGAAACGTATTCGTACGACAGGCCGTGGAAACCATAGCGCCGGATGCCCTCGGCGTAGAAGCGCTCGGGAATGGCGTAGTGGCTCGCCACCTGGCTGTGTTCCCGATGGAACGAGGTGTCGAAGCAGGCGACCTGGGGCAGGTCCGGTCTGCGGTCGAGGATCGCGCGGATCGGGGCAAGGTTGTTCGGCTGGTGCAGCGGGGCGAGCGGCACGTAGCGTTCCAGCCTGGTCAGTACCTCCTCGTCGATCAGCACCGGCCGGTCGTAGTCGGGACCGCCGTGAACGACCCGGTGGCCGACCGCGGCAAGGCGGCCCTCGTGGCGCTCGCGCAGCCAGGCACCGACAACCCGCATGGCGGTGGGCAGGTCGGGCACGTCGGATTGCGCGTGGGCTTGATCGGCGAGAGCCTGTCCGTCGCTGCCCTTGATGCGCAGCCGGGGTGCCGTACCGATGCCCTCCAACTGCCCGCGCAGCAGTTTTCTCGGGCCGTCGCCGATGGCGAAGACCTCGAATTTCAAGCTGGACGAACCCGCATTGACGACAAGGATGGTGTCCATGGGCCTCACCCGTGCTTGACGGCGGCGGCGCGCAGGCGCGCGGCGGCGAGCAGGACGGCCACCGCGCAGGAGGCTAGGCGGGTGCGGAGCGAGTCCGCCCGCGACGTCAGGATGATCGGGACCCGCGCACCGAGCACGATGCCGGCCGCATCGGCTCGGGCCAGAAACGTCAGGTTCTTTGCCAGCATGTTGCCCGCCTCCAGATTGGGCACGACGAGAATCTGTGCATGACCTGCCACCGGCGAGGCGATTCCCTTGATCTTCGCGGCTTCCCGGTCGATCGCGTTGTCGAAAGCGAGTGGCCCCTCCAGAAGACCGCCGGTGATCTGACCGCGTTCGGCCATCTTGCAGAGTGCTGCGGCATCGATGGTGGATGGAATCTTCGAGGTGACCGTCTCGACGGCGGAAAGGATCGCCACACGCGGCGTCCCCAGCCCGACCTGGACGAACAGGTCGATCGCGTTTTGCACGATGTCGCGCTTGGCATCGAGGTCGGGGGCGATGTTGATCGCCGCATCCGTGACGAAAAGCGTTTCGGGATAGGTCGGCACGTCCATGACGAAGACGTGGCTTATCCGTCGTTCGGTGCGCAGCCCGGTGGTCGAAGAGGTGACGGCGCGCATCAGTTCATCGGTGTGGAGGCTGCCTTTCATCAGCAGTTCGCCCTTCGCCTCGCGGATCAGTTCCACCGCTCTGGCCGCCGCGGCATCGCTGTGCGGCACGTCAAGGATTTCGTAGGCGCTGATGTCGAGGCCGTGCGCTTTTGCGACCGCGTCGATCTTGTGAGCCGGACCGACGAAGGTCGGTATGATCAGGTCCGCCTCGGCGGCCGCAATCGCGCCGCGCAGTGACGTCTCGTCACAAGGGTGGACGATGATCGTGCGGGCGGAAGGTGCTTCCTTCGCCCGTGCGATCAGGCGCTCGTATTTTTCGTGCGTGCCCTGCGGTGGGGTGCTGTCGATTTCCGTCATGGGTCCGACCCCGTTCCTCATTGTTCCCGTTCGCGCATATGCCGCGGACGCCAACCCGACCGCCCGTGATTCAATGCCGGATCATCTTCATCCGTGCTGCCTTGGCCGAGGCTTGCTCGACGGCCGTCAGCTTGCCGTCGGGCAAAAACAGCCGCGCGATCGTCTGCCAGCGCCGTTCCGCCTCGCCGGTCAGTTCACCGCGTGCGCTGACGACCGTTCGGACGGCGGCAAGGCCCTTCTGGCGCTCTTCCGGATCGGCCGGCAGCAATTTCGGAATCGCCGCCAGTGCTCTTTCCTCGTCGATCAGCAGCATCAGGAACTGGTCGCGGATGAGGGACTTGAATTCACTGAGCGTCAAACGGGGCAGGGCGTCTTCCGTGGCGCGCAGGCGGCGGATGGCGGCGAAGCCGCGTTCATCGGCGCCGCCACGCGCCATCGACACGTAGAGCAGGGCGCGCGCCAGGCACTCGCGCATCCCCCCTTCGTCAATACGCCCCTTCAGATCCTCTCTGTGCGCCTGAAGGATCGTTCGGTGCAAGCCCGTCTTGCCGGCCTTGCGCTGCGGCATATCGCTTGTGGGGTCAATGCCGACCGAAGCCTGGAGCAGCGGTGAGCCGTAGACGGAGAGGAAGGTTGCTTCCGAAACAGCTTCCACCCACTGTCGCCAGGCGTCGAGACCGGCGACGATCTGACGGGAGGCGACCTGTTCCAGGGCAAGCAACGGATTGTCGGCAGAGACGGGCCGGCGCTCGCTTGTCGCCTGCACGGCCAGATCGGCCACGGTCGCCATCAACGGGTTGGCATCGGAGAGGATGTCGTACTGGAGCCGCAGGGGATGAAGCCTGCGCAGCCACTCCCCAAATCCGTCCGGCAAGAGATCGCGCAGGAATGGCTGCACGAATGTTCGATAGAGCGCCAGATTGGTCTCGGAAACCCTCGCCGCGGTCGCAAAGCGGCGATCATCGGCGGCGTCGTTGCCACCAGGCGCGCGGATGTCGTCGAGCGTCCGCGCCTCGCACCGCATGATCCAGTCGCCCGCCACCAAGTCGGCGTTTCTGGTTTCTTCGGTCCGTGGCTCGAAGATCGCCTCGTAAAGGCCGGGCGGCAAGGCATCGATCAGGTCGATGTTGCCGGCGAACTCGCCGTGTTCCTTGCGCGCAACGCCACCCGACACGAAAATGCCGAGATGGCCGACGCTTTCGTGCACGGTATAGACGATCGTCTGCCCGTGGGCGCGGATTTCGTCGACGTCGTCATAGAGATCGAGGATCCAGCCGAGCGCTTGCTGCGGCGGGGTTATGTTGTCGCCCTTCGAGCAGAACACGACGATCGGCGCTCGGATGTTCCGCAGATCGACCGTCGATCCGTCTGACGTCTTGATGCGGCCGGCTGCCAGGTTGTTGCCGACGAACAGTTCGTCGACGATGAACTGGATCTCTTCGGCGTTGAGATTGACGTGCCCGCCCCACCACTCTTCAAAGCCGAGGTAGCGCGGCGCCTCGGTATCGATCTTGGAGTAGAGGTTGTACTGCTTGCTCCAGAGCGTATTGGCCGGGTTCTGGTTCTCGAAGTTCTGCACCAGCCAGGCGCCGTCGAACTTGCCCTGGCCAAGGTCACTGGTCAGTGCGGTCAGCCAGCTGCCGCCAACCAATCCGCCGCTGTAGCGCATTGGGTACCGGCCGCGCACCCCCGCCCAGTAGGACAGCGGCGCCCCCGCGATGATGATCGAGCCGAACAGTTCGGGTCGAAGGGCTGCCAGCATCATCACCGCCCAGCCCGCCTGGCAATTGCCGATGACGCAGGGCTTGGCATCTGCATCCGGATGCAGCGCGATGACCTTCTCCAGGAAGATCGCCTCGGCCCTGGCGATGTCCTCGATCGTCTGGCCAGGGACGGGCTCCGGAAGAAAGCCGATGAAGTAGCAGGGATGGCCGGCGCGCAGCGCGACCCCGATCTCGCTGTCGGCCTTGAAGCCGCCGATGCCCGGGCCGTGTCCGGCCCTGGGGTCGATGACGACGAACGGGCGGCGGGTCCGATCGACCTCCGTCCCTTCAGGCGGCACGATCCGGACGAGGGCATAGTTGACGGGCCGCTCCAAGGTTCGGCCATCAATCAGGATTTCCGGCGTATAGCTCAGAACATGCGGCGCCGTCTTGGCGGCATGGGCGTGGTACCGGTTGCCACGCTGGCGCATGACATCCCAAAACAGAATGCTTCGCTGCGCTGCATCCACGGCATAGTCGAATGCCGCTCCCCATGGGCCGAACTGGGAGGTTAGCACATCTTTTGCCTGCATCGTCGAAGGACTGCTCATGCGTAACTCCTTCATTCGCGCCGTGGTTGCTGCGTTGCGATGCAGCAATCAATCTATAAAAAGATGCAATTTTCCAATTGTATTGCCTGTGCTCCAACTGTTTTTCAGCGCAGAGTGTGTATCGGACTCTAGTCGACTGACAGGCTACGCACCACTCGGTCGTGCAGGCAAGAAAAGATTTCATGACAATCATGTTTCTTTTTGGGCCACGATAAAATCGCCGTGGCTGCCAAGGTCGGGTCGAGGCGGTCGACGCACCCTTTGGCCGGTATGACCGCCACCGGTTTGCCCGGCAAACCGAAGCATGAGACAAGGGGCGCGTTTGATGGGATGCGGAAACCACGTGATGACCAGCCTGGGCGCCTTTGTCGGCCTGTTTCTCGCGGCCTTCGGGGCCGCGACGGTGCTGCCGTTTCAGTCCGAACCCGTCCTGGTCGGCCTGCTGGTGTCGGGACAGTTCTCCATTCCCAGCCTCGTTTTGGTGGCAAGCCTAGGCAACGTCGCCGGCGCGGTGTGCAACTGGTTCCTCGGACGGTTCATCGATCGGTTCGGTGACCGAACGTGGTTTCCGGCAAAGCGGTCTTCGCTCGACAGGGCCGGCAACTGGTATCGGCGGTACGGCCGCTGGTCGCTGTTGCTGTCGTGGATGCCGTTGTTCGGTGATGCGCTGACCGTCCTTGCTGGCGTTCTGCGGGAGCCGCTGTGGTCCTTTCTGCTGCTGGTGAGCGTCGCCAAAACGGGGCGCTACGTTGCCTTGGCCGCCGCGACGGTCGGCACCCAGTCGGCGCTTGGATACTGAAACAGCGGTAACGGGCGCGGTTGCGGCCGTGCGTCGCAATGCGGGCTGCCCGCTTCCAACCGGATCCGCCACGTGCCATTCTGCACCCATGTCTGCAATCGCGATGCTGCGACGAATTTGCCTGCTGCTGGCCCTGCTCGGGATCGCGTTCGCTCCCGTGTATGCGGCTGCGGCCGCGCCGGCCATGATGGGCATGTTCGGGATGCATCAAAGCGTGGCGCCCGGGATGGATGCCGCCATGGAGAAGGACGACTGCTGCCGCAGTGAACTCCCGGCGCAGACACGCGGCTGCGGCGGCCTCTGCCCTCTGGCGTTGACCTGCTCCTCGCCGGCCATGGCCTGCGAGAACCTGTCGAGCTGGATTGTTCGACGCGTGCCGCGTGTGGTTTTGCATGGGCCTCTGCACGACCAGCAACGGTCGTCCGCCGTCGTTGAGCCACCCACGCAGCCTCCCAGGGTCTGAACACATCCTCTTTGAGGAATATCGGCTGCATCCTCCACATGAACTGGATCAACGATCCTGGAGACCAGCCGGACGCAACGGCTTGACCCTATCTCCGATACAGGATGGAGAAAACAATGAAGAGAAGACAATTCCTCTGGTCCGTCGCCGCGGCCGGAGCGATCGCAATGGCTGGATCGGCACGCGCTGGCGGCGAATCAATCCTGGTCTACAAGGATCCGAACTGCGGCTGTTGCCAGGCGTGGGCAGACGCGATGAAGGCGGCAGGGTTCTCGGTGAAGATCGAGAATGTCGACGATCTCGGCGCGATCAAGCAACGGTTTGCGATACCAGCGCAGTTGCAGGGCTGCCACACCGCGATTGTCGCGGGGTACTATCTCGAGGGCCATGTGCCCCTCGACGCCGTCAGCCGCCTCCTTGCCGAACGCCCCGCCGTCGTCGGGCTTGCGGTGCCTGGGATGCCGAGCGGATCGCTGGGCATGGGGGATGATCCCGGTGCCTCCTATGACGTTCTGGCCGTGAGCAAAGACGGATCAAGCCGGGTCTATCAGGAAGTCCGGCCCAAAGCTTGATGCTCGAACGACCCTCATACGGGGAAAAACGCTGCCGGCGGCGGGATATCGTCGCCGGCAGCGCGCCGACAGAGGCGGTCCTATTCACCGAAAAACGTTGATATCCAAATATCTCTGCTCGAAGGCGGCGTTGAGCATGGCTAGGGTGTGCAGAATTGCGCAATGACGGGGAGGGGACAACGGAATGACGGACGCAAAGAACGAACTCAGCCACGAGGCCGAGGCGATAGACGCGTTGCTTCGCGACAACTATGGCATGGCAGGCGAGGTGACGGCCCTTCCTGGTGAACACGACCTCAACTACCGCGTCCGCGTGACGAGCGGCGAGGCGTTTCTGCTCAAGCTGCATGCTCCAGGCGCGCCCCTTGAACTGGCAATGCAAATGGCCGTCCTCGATCATCTTGCCCATGTCGCGCCGGAACTGCCGGTCTCGCGCGCGCTGCCCGACGTGAACGGCGCCGCGATCACCGCGGCGCTTGTGCGCGGGGAGCGGGTCGCGCGGCTGCTGACCTGGCTGCCCGGTGAAGTCTGGTCGCGCTCTGCGGCACGTGGCAACGAGAGCGTCGAAACGCTCGGCCGCCTGCTCGGCGAACTGGACCGGAGCCTCGAGAGCTTTAATCATCCCGCTGCCGTTCGCCACTACGCCTGGGATATCGGGCGTGCCGGGATGCATCTGGAGAACGTCGGTCTCATCGAGGACGCCGAACGGCGGAAGACCGCCCGCGGCATCCTCGAGCGCTTCGGCACGGATGTGCTTCCGCGCCTCGAAACCTGCCCGCGACAAATCATCCACAACGACGCCAACGACTATAACGTCCTGCTCGACGACAAGGGGCGCGTCAGCGGCCTGCTCGATTTCGGCGACATGGTCGAGACATGGCGCGTGATCGAGATCGCCGTGGCCGGCGCCTATGCGCTGATCGGCACGGCCGATCCCGTCGAGACGATCGCCCGGCTCGCGGCGGCCTATCACGCCGTCAACCCGATCGGCGAGGTCGAGGCGGAACTGATCTTCGATCTCGTCTGCACCCGCTATGCGGTCAGCATGTGCATGGCCGCAAGACAGATCCGCGACAATCCGGAAAACACTTATCTGCTGGTCAGCCAGGACGACGTCTGGCGTGAATTGCAGCGGCTGCAGCGGGAAAACCGGTGCGTTGCCATTGCCCGCATTCGCGACGCCTGCGGCTTCGCGCCGATTGCGCATGCGCCCCGGGTCGAACGCTGGCTGGAGCGCAATGCGCATACGTTCCATCCGATCGTGCGCCCCGCCATCGCCCGGCCGAAGGTGCTGGCTCTGGACCTCACGGCTCATGGGCCGGATGCGCAGGCCTGGGCAACACTCGACGCCGCCGGCGCCGAGGCGCTGGTCGATCAGCGTGTGGCCGAGCACGGCGCCGATTTCGCCATCGGCCTCTACGGCGAGGACCGCGTCATCTACAAGGGCGACGCCTTCGAGACCGCCTCCCCGGGCGCCCGCCGCACCGTGCATCTCGGCGTCGACATCTTCGCGCCGGCCCACGAGCCGGTGCACGCGCCGTTTTCGGGCAAGGTCGCGTTCATCTATGACGACGCGGTTCCCTTCGGCTTTGGCCCGACCGTTCTGCTCGAACACGCAACCGACGACGGCGATGTCTTCTGGACGCTCTACGGCCACCTGTCGCGCGACAGCGTCGCAAGGCTGTCGATCGGCCAGACCATAGGCGCCGGCGAGGCGTTTTGCGCCTTCGGTGCGGCCTCTGAAAACGGCAACTGGTCGCCGCACCTGCATTTCCAGATCGTCACCGACCATCTCGGTCTTGAGGCGCGGATGCACGGCGTCGGCGTGCGCAACCAGTGGCAGGTCTGGCGCGCCATCAGCCCGGATCCGAGCGTCATTCTCGGCTATTCCGTGCCCGCCTCGGTGATCGTCGCGCGCGACAAGAGTTTCCTCGTCCGAGAGCGCCATCGCCGTATCGGCCGGTCGTTGAGCATCGCCTATTCGGACGCCCCGCTGAAGATCGTCGGCGGCGAGGGTACCTACCTGATCGACGAGGACGGCACGCGCTGGCTCGACATGGTCAACAACGTCTGCCACGTCGGCCACTGCCACCCGCGCGTGGTCAGGGCGGCGCAAACGCAGTTGGCCAGGCTCAACACCAACTCGCGCTACCTGCACGATTCTCTGGTCGAATATTCGCGCAGGCTGGCGGCGCTGTTTCCCGATCCGCTCAATGTCTGCTTCTTCGTCAACTCCGGCAGCGAGGCGAATGACCTGGCGATCCGCCTGGCGCGCGCCTATACCGGCAACCGCGACATCATCACTGTCGACCACGCCTATCATGGCCATCTGACGAGCCTGATCGACGTCAGTCCCTACAAGTTCGCCGGCAAGGGCGGGGAGGGGAGACCGGCACATGTGCGCGTCGCGGAGATGCCCGACCTCTATCGCGGCCGCTTCCGCTACGGCGACGAAAGCGCCGGTCGCAAATATGCCGAGGACGTGCGCAACCAGGTGGCAGCACTCGCAGCGGAAGGGCGCCGGCCGGCGCTGTTCTTCAGCGAGGGCATTCTCGGCACCGGCGGGCAGCTGACCCTGCCGGCCGGCTATCTGAAGGAGGCCTATGCCCATGTGCGCGCCGCTGGCGGCCTGTGCCTGGCCGACGAGGTGCAGGTCGGCTTCGGCCGGGTCGGCAGCCACATGTGGGCGCACGAGACGCAAGGGGTGGTGCCGGACATCGTCACCATGGGCAAGCCGATCGGCAACGGCCACCCGATGGCCGCGGTCGTCACCACGGAGGCCGTCGCCGCGGCCTTCGCCAACGGCATGGAATACTTCAACACCTTCGGCGGCAATCCCGTCTCGGCCGAGATCGGCCTTGCGGTGCTCGACGTGATCCGGGACGAGCGGCTGATGCACCACTGTCGCGTCATCGGCGACCGGCTAATGGAGGGCGCCCGGGAACTGGCCACACGCCATCCGATCATCGGCGACGTGCGCGGCCACGGCCTCTTCAACGGCATCGAGCTGGTGCGCCATCGCGAGACGCTGGAGCCCGCCGCAAGCGAGCTTGAAGCCGTCATCGCGCAGATGAAGCGGAAGCACCGCATCCTCTTGAGCAGCGAGGGACCGCACCACAACGTGCTGAAAATCAAGCCGCCGGCGCCCTTCAGTGCTGAGGACTGCGATTATTTCCTCAACGCGCTCGACGACACGCTCGCCGCCTTGAGTAACTGACAAGATCCACGATCCATCCGTCCGCGCTTGGTCGGAGGGATCGTGGTGTAGCGAGCCCACAGTTCACCCCGTCCCGCGGGCCAACGCGACCCGAAGACATTAGCGTCGTCAAATGCTGGGCGGAGTTCTACCGCGTCATGCGCCCAAATTTGCGCATCACATTGGCCAGCAGATCGTGCGGAATCGCCTCGATCAGGAAGCGGTCATGGACGGTTCCGCCGAGCGTTTCGGCTGCCAGCATGGCGTTGACGATCGCCTCGTCGACGCTGTCGACCGCCGCCAGGTAGACCGGGTCGAGCTGCTCGTCATTGACGATTTCGAGCTTCAGGAGCGGCGGCGCGCGGTGGGCCATCGGTTGCGGATTGGCAGTGGAGAAGGCGAGAAAGATGTCGCCGGAGCTGTTGCCGCCCGGCGTGCCGTTGCGGCCGATGCCGATCGCCGCGCGCCGCGCCAGTCTCTTCAACTGGTGCGGTGCCATAGGCAGGTCGGTGGCGATGACGACGATGATCGAGCCGCGCTCCTGCATCTGGCTTTGCGGGGTTCCGTCCTTCATGTGCTGTCCGACGGGAACGCCGCAGATCGTCAGCCAATCGCGCTGGCCGTGATTGGCCTGAACCAGGGTCCCGATTGTGTAGTCCTCACCGCCGAGGGAGACAATGCGTGACGCGGTGCCGGTGCCGCCCTTGAAGCCGTAGGTGATCATGCCGGTGCCGCCGCCGCAGTTTCCCTCCTGCACCGGACCGGCGGCCAGGCTGTTAAGGGCGGCAAACACGTCGGCCTCGGTTAATGGCAGACCATTGATGTCGTTGAGGACGCCGTCGTAGGTCTCGGCGATCACCGGTATCAGCCAGAGAAAATCGTCGCTGTCGTAGGTCGAGGCAAAGCGCTCGAGCATCCACTTGACGGTCGCGTGGTGGGTCATGCCGACGGCGTGGGTGTTGGAGATCATCACCGGTCCGACGAAAGTGCCGCCATCCTCGATCCAGTGGGTTCCCGTCATTTCCCCATTGCCGTTGAAGCGATGGATGCCGGCATAGACGGGCACCGGGGTGGGCGAACCCGCATGGGGCAGAATGGCGGTGACACCGGTGCGGACGGGGCGCTTCCGTCCCGGCCGCGGCGTGTCCTCCACAATCGTACGGAAGCCGACTTCGATCCCGGCCACGTCGGTAATGGCGTTGTATTCGCCCGTGCGGCCGGAGAAGGGCAGGCCGAACGCGCGGGCGCGAGGCTTGGTGGTTTGCAGGTCGTTGGGAGCCATGGTCATTTCCGTCCGGAACAGGAGATCAAAGGACCAGTATCGCCCGGAAATCATTAACATTCGTGCCGGTTGGCCCGGTCGTGAAGATGTCGCCGATCGCCTCGAAGGCGGTGTAGGCGTCGTGGCCGAGCAGGCGCGCGCGCGGATTTTCGCCGGCGGCTCGCATGCGAGCGACCGAATCACCGTCCGCGAAAGCCCCGGCATTGTGCTCCGAACCGTCCCGGCCATCGGTGTCGGCAGCAAGGGCATGGACATCGGGCAGCTCGTCGATGGCGACGGCGAAGGACAGCAGGAACTCGCTGTTGCGCCCCCCCTTGCCATGGCTTCCCTCGCCGATCGTCACCGTCGTCTCGCCGCCAGACAGGATGAGGACCGGCACGCGGAAGGGACGGTTGCGGCTGCGCACCTCGCGGGCGATCGCAGCATGCATCAGGCCGATGTCGCGCGCTTCGCCCTCGATGGCATCCGACAGGATGACGCTCTCGATCCCGGCGGCGCGGGCGCGGTCGGCTGCGGCTTCCAGCGAGACACGGGCAGACGCGATGACGTACTGCTCATGATTGCCAAAGGCCGGATCGGCCGGGCCGGGGGCGGCCGCGGCGTCGGACGCCAGATGCGCCATCACCCGCTCGGGCAGGGACATGCGGTACTGGCGGACGATCTCCAGCGCATCCCCGGGCGTCGAAGCGTCCGGAACGGTCGGGCCGGAGGCGACATGGGCCGGGTTGTCGCCGGGAATGTCGGAGACGATCAGGCTGATCACTTTAGCCGGGGCTGCGGCATGAGCAAGCCGGCCGCCCTTGATGCGCGAAACGTGCTTGCGCACGACGTTCATCGCCGAAATCGGCGCGCCGGAGGCGAGCAGCGCGCGATTGACGGCGATCTCGTCCTCAAGCGTGAGATCGCCCGCCGGTGCGGGCAGCAGCGACGAGCCGCCGCCGGAGACCAGCGCGATGACAAGGTCGTCCGCGGTGAGGCCCCGGACCGCCTGCAGCAGTCTTGCAGAGGCCGCCAGTCCCGCCGCGTCCGGAACCGGATGGGCGGCCTGCAGCACCTCGATCTGCCGGCAGGCGGCGACGGGACCGTGCTGGGCGACGACCACCCCCTCGAGAGGCCCCTCCCACAGGGCCTCCAGCGCCGCCGCCATCTGGCTTGCCGCCTTGCCGGCGCCGACGACGACCGTGCGGCCCTTCGGCCTTTCGGGAAGGTGCGCGCAGATTGCAACAAGCGGGTCGGCCGCTTTGACGGCTTCGTCAAAAAGGCAGGCGAGGAAGGCGCGAGGATCGTCGATCATGCGCGCTCAATCCTCGGTTTCGAGGTCATAGACAAGGATGCCCTTGGCGCCCTCGAGCGCGGCGGCGACGATCTTGGCTCCGGTCTTGCGGTGCTCCTCGTCGGCCAGATAGGCGTCACGGGCGAAGCTGTCGTCGAAATCGACGATGAAGCCGTCGGAAAAGCCCTTGTCCATGCCGACTTCCGGGCTGACATTCGTACCCACATGCACCGCCAGCAGGCCGGGCAGCCGGCCCTTCAGCGCGGCGATCTCGTCGAAGATCTCGGCCTTCTGTGCGTGCGAGATGGTGGGCTTGAAGCGGATGAAGACGCAGTGCCGGATCAAGGCGGGCTCCTATCGGACCTCGGCACGGGCGCGCGGCCGCGTGTCGTTTCGTTCATGGGCGAAAATCTGCGGCGGAAGCGGCTGAAAGTCACGGATTATGTCAGCCCCCTTTTCGCCGACCATGATCGTCGGTGCATTGGTGTTGCAGGATGGCACCCGCGGCATCACCGAGGAGTCGCAGACGCGCAGGCCTTCCAGCCCCCGCACCTTCAGGTCGAGTCCGACGACCGCATCCGGCCCGGTGCCCATCTTGCAGGTGCCGACGGGATGGTGGTCGGTCTTGGCGTTGGCGCAGCCATAGTCGAACAGGTCCTCGTCGGTGAGGCATTTCGGGCCGGGCAGCCGTTCGGCCAGCACGAAGGGCTTCAGCGCCGCCTGCTGCATGATCTCGCGGGCGATCTTCAGGCCCTCGATCGACATCTTGCGGTCGTGCGGGTCGGCCCAGTAGTTCGGGTCGATCAGCGGGGCGGCCGCCGGATCGGCCGAGGACAGCCGCACGGTGCCGCGGGAGCGGGGGTGCAGATAGGCGGAGTTCAGCGTGACGCCGGCGTTCTTCAGCTTTTCCACGCCGGCCTCGATGCCGGAGCCAAGCCCGAGGTGGAACTGGATGTCGGGGGAGCGGGCATCGGGATCGGCATACCAGAAGCCGCCGGTCTCGAAGAGCGAGGAGGCGACGGGGCCGGAGCGAAACAGCACGTATTGCAGCCCGGCCCAGAGCGTGCGGTGAAGCTTCGCCACGTTGTCGTAGGTGTGGTCGCCGGTGCATTCGGCGATGACGAACAGGTCCAGGTGGTCCTGCAGGTTGGAGCCGACGCCGGGAAGATCGTGCTTCACGTCGACGCCGACCTCTCTCAGGTGGTCGGCCGGGCCGATGCCGGATTGCAGCAGCAGCTTCGGCGAGCCGATGGCGCCCGAGGAGACGAGCACCTCGCGTTCCGCCCGGATCGTCTCGATGCCGCGACCGGTGACGACCTCGACGCCGACTGCGCGGGTGCCCTCCAGCACGATGCGGGCGACGCGGGCGCCGGTGCGGATCGTCAGGTTCTTGCGCTTCCTGATCGGCGAGAGGTAGGCGAGCGAGGCCGAGGAACGCCGGCGGTTACGCTGGGTCAGCTGGTAGAAGCCGACGCCGGCCTGCTGGCGGCCGTTGAAATCGTGGTTGTAGGGAATGCCGAGCTCCTGGCCGGCGCGGATATAGGCGTCGCAGATCGGCAGGCCGGAGACCGGCATCGAGACCCCGAGCGGGCCGCCATAGGCATGATAGTCGTCGGCGAAGCGCTGGTTGTCTTCGGCGCGCTTGAAATAGGGCAGCACCGAGCGGTAGTCCCAGCCCTCGCAGCCGTCCTCGCTCGCCCAGAGGTCGTAGTCGGCGGCGTTGCCGCGGGTATAGAGCTGCGCGTTGATCGAGGAGCCGCCGCCGATCACCTTGGCTTGCGTATAGCGCAGCACCCGGCCCTTCATGTGCTTCTGCGGCACGGTCTCCCAGCCCCAGCTGGCCACGCCCTTGGTCATCTTGGCAAAGCCCGCCGGCATGTGGAACAGCGGGTTCCAGTCGCCGCCGCCGGCCTCAAGCAGCAACACCCGCACGCTTGCATCCTCGCTGAGGCGGTTGGCGAGCACGCAGCCGGCCGGTCCGGCGCCGGTGATGATGTAGTCGTAGGTCATGCACGTTTCCTCAGAACGTTTCGGTGCCGCGGCGCGATGGGAGTTGCCCCTCATCCGCCTGCCGGCACCTTCTCCCCGCAAGCGGGGCGAAGGGATTTGCCGTGCCCTCTCGTCTCCCTCTCCCCGCTTGCGGGGAGAGGGCTGGGGTGAGGGGCCAACCCATGCTCACAGCCGCCCGATCGAAAGCCCGCCGTCCAGGTCGATGACCGAGCCGGTGGCGAAGGCGAAGCGGCCGGAGGCGAGGGCTGCGACGGCGGCGCCGATGTCGTCCGGCTCGCCCCAGCGCTTCATCGGCACCAACCCGCCTTCGATCAGTGCGTCGTATTTCGCCGAGACGCCTGCGGTCATGTCCGAGCGGATGATGCCGGGGCGGATCTCGAACACTGAAATTCCGGTCTCGGCGAGCCGCAGCGCGAGTCCCTGGCTGAAGGCCGCAAGCCCCGCCTTGGTCATGCAGTAGTCGAGCCGTTCCGGGGAACTCATCGTTGCCGAGACGGAGGTGATGTTGACGATGGCGCGCGGCCCGGCCGCGGGCGCGGGCAGCATGGCGCGCACCACCGCCTGGGTGAAGAAGACGGTGCCGCGCAGGTTGGTGGCAACGATCGTGTCGAAGTTTTCCGGCTCGAGATCGAGGAAGTCGCCGCGCGCCACCGAGGCGATGCCGGCATTGTTGACGAGGCAATCGATGCGGCCGAAGGCGCTCATGATCGCTTCGACCGTTGCCGTGTGGCCGGCAACATCGGCCAGGTCTGCCTTGAAGTAGACAGCCTTTGCGCCTGCCTGTCCCAGTTCGGCGAGCATCCGGTCGGTGCTGGCGTCCGCCTCGCCGATGCCGGTTATGGCAAGGTCGAAGCCCTCGGCGGCAAGCGCCTTCGCGATGCCCAAGCCGATGCCGCGGCGGCCACCGGTGACGATGGCGAGGGGGCGGGCGGCGTGGCGCCGTAGCGAGCGAAAGGACGCCGTCATGCCGCAAGCTCCCTTGTGCGGATGTGGTCGGCAACGCGCAGCGCCTGGGCGGCGACGGTCAGCGCCGGGTTGACGGCGGCCGAGGTCGGCAGGAACGAGGCGTCGACGACGAACAGGTTCGGGTGATCGAAAGAGCGGCAGTAGACGTCGAGTGGCGCCGTCGCCGGGTCGCTGCCAATGCGGATGGTGCCGCACTGGTGCGAGGGCGTGCGCTTGTCGAAGGCGCGCGACAGCACGATCGGGAAACCGGCCTTCTTCAGCACTGCCTTCAGCTTCGCCACCAGTTCGAGATGGGCGTCCCAGTTGGTGCGCGTCCATTTCAGCACGATCCGCTCACCGTCGACGGTGATGCGGCTTTCGGGATGCGGCAGGTCCTCGCTCATCGCGTAGAAGTCGATCGCATGCCGCGAGACGCGCTCAAGCAGCCATTCCGGCACCTTGGGCATGTTGGCCTTGAGGATCTTGCCGGAGACGCGGCCGAGCAACTGGACATTGCCGAGCGGCGGCCCGCCGGCGCCATCGGAAAGGTAGAAGTCATTGAAGCCGAAGGTCTTCTGGTAGACCGAGTCGTTGCGATAGCGCGGCGAGATCGCGATCACCGCGCTGGAATTGTGGTTCATGAAGTTGCGGCCGACCTGGTCGGAGGAATTGGCAAGCCCGCGCGGGAAGGCGTCGCTCGCCGAGCGCAGCAGCAGGGCGGCGGACTGCACCGCGCCGGCTGCAAGGATGACGAGCTTCGGCGAGACGCTGTGTTCTTCGCCGTCTCTCATGTAGCGCACCGTAGTGATCGTCCGACCGTGCGGGGCGGCGTAGAGGCGGGTGACGCGGCTGCCGGTCTGCAGCCGGACGTTCGGATGCTTCAGCGCCTCGGCAAGGGCGGTGCTCTCGGCATCCATCTTGCCGTCGTCGCAGTTGGGATGTGCGTCCCACGGCGTCTTCGCCTTCTTCAGCCAGCGCTCGATGTCGACGCCGAGCGGTAGGGCAGAGGGGTGCATGCCGGCGGCCTTGAGCCGCTTGCGCACCTTCGCGATTGCCGGCTCGTCGGGCACGGGCGGGAAGGGGTAGGGTGCGGAGTGCGCCGGCTCGGTCGGATCCTCGCCGAGGGTGCCGCGCACCTGGTAGAGCCGCTCGGCTCGGGTGTACCAGGGCTCCAGTTCCTCGTAAGCGAAGGGCCAGGCCGGCGAGATGCCGTCGCGGTGGCGCATCTCCAGGAAATCCTCGCGGCGATAGCGCACGAGCACTGCGCCGTAGAATTTCGAATTGCCGCCGACATTGTAGTAGTTGCCGGGGTTGAAACCCTCGCCGCCGGCCTCATACCAGGTCTCCTTCGGGCGGAAGTGGCCGCGCTGGAAGATCGCGCGCTGGTCGCGGTTCTCCGGCCGGTCCTCGATCCGCTCGCCGGCCTCCAGGATGAGGATGCCGGCGCCGGTCGGGGCGAGGCCGGCTGCGATCGTGGCGCCGCCGATGCCGGAGCCGATGATGACGATGTCGGGCTGCGTGGTCATGCTGTCGTCTCAGGCGATGCGGCGCTGGCTGTCCGGGTCGAAGAACACGGCCTTGTCGAGATTGAAGGCGAGCCGCGCTTTCTGCCCGGCGGAGATGCGGGCGTCGGCGCGAAGCCGGGCGACGATCTCCTTGCCGCCGAGGTGCGTCACCGCGAAGGTGTCGGCACCAGCGGGCTCGACCACCTCGATCAGGCAATCGCCCTGCGCGATCGTGCGGGCGTTGTGGTCGGCGCCCTCGGGATCGGTCAGCGCCTCGGGGCGGATGCCGAAGATCACCTCCCGGCCGCGATAGGCGCCGAGCCCCTGCGGGGCGTTGTCGATGACGAGCCGGAGCGGCTCGGCCTCGGGGCGGGCGAGCGACACGGCCAGCGCGCCGCCGTCGCCTTCGATGCGCGCCTTCAGGAGGTTCATCGCCGGCGAGCCCATGAAGTCGGCGACGAACATGTTGGCCGGGTTGTTGTAGATCTCGGCCGGCGTGCCGAACTGCTGCAGCACGCCGTCCTTCAGTACGGCAATCTTCGTCGCCAGCGTCATCGCCTCGATCTGGTCGTGCGTGACGTAGACGATCGTCGTCTTCATGCGCTGGTGCAGACGCTTGATCTCGGTGCGCATGTCGACGCGCAGCTTGGCGTCGAGGTTCGACAGCGGCTCGTCGAACAGGAACAGTTTGGGATCGCGCACCAGCGCCCGGCCCATGGCGACACGCTGGCGCTGGCCGCCGGAAAGCTGGCCCGGCTTGCGATCGAGCAGGTGGCCGATCTGCAGCATCTCGGCGACCTGCTTGATCGCCTTGTCGCGCTCAACCTTCGGCACGCCGCGGATCTCCATGCCAAACGCGATGTTCCCGGCGACCGTCATGTTCGGGTAGAGCGCGTAGGACTGGAACACCATCGCGATGTCGCGCTTGGAGGGGTGCAGGCCCGCCACCGAGCGGCCGTCGATGGCGATGTCGCCGGAGGTGATCGGCTCGAGCCCGGCGATGGTGTTGAGCAGCGTGGACTTGCCGCAGCCGGAGGGGCCGACCAGAACCAGGAAGCCCCCCTGCTCGATCTCGAGGTTGATGTCCTTCAGGATCTCCAGCGACCCGAAGGACTTGCGAAGGTTGCTGATCTTCAGAAACGACATTGCGGTCATCCTTTCACGGCGCCGGACATCAGGCCGCGGACGAAGTAGCGACCGGAGACGATGTAGACGATGAGGGTGGGAAGGGCTGCGAGGATCGCGCCGGCAAAATGGACGTTGTATTCCTTCACGCCCGTCGATGAGGAGACGAGGTTGTTCAGTGCCACCGTCATCGGCGTCGAGTAGGGGCCGGAGAAGGAGGCGCCGAACAGGAAGTCGTTCCAGATGTTGGTGAACTGCCAGATGACGGAGACGACGATGATCGGCCCGGATGACGGCAGCAGGATGCGGCGGAAGATCTGGAAGAAGCTCGCCCCGTCGATCTGGGCGGCGCGCACCAGTTCGGTCGGAAACGCCTCGTAGTAGTTGCGGAAATAGAGGGTCGTGAAGCCGATGCCGTAGATGACGTGCACCAGGATCAGCCCCCAGATCGTGCCGGCCAGGCCGAACAGGCCGAGCATGCGGGCCATCGGAATCAGCACGATCTGGAACGGGATGAAGCAGGACAGAAGCAACATGCCGAAGAAGACGTTCGAGCCGCGGAACTGCCATTTCGTCAGCACGTAGCCGTTCAGCGCGCCGACGATGGTGGAGATCGCCACCGCGGGCACCACCATCAGGATCGAGTTGATGAAGAAGGGGCGCAGGCCGGTCGGCTGCACGCCGATCTGGGCGGTCGACCAGGCCGACAGCCACGGCTCGATCGTCCAGGTCTGCGGCAGGTTCAGCATGCCGCCCTGGCGGATTTCTTCCAGCGGCTTCAGCGAATTGACCACCATCACGTAGAGCGGCAGCAGGTAATAGAAGGCAAAGACCAGCAGCGCGGCGTAGAGCAGCGCGCGCGTCAGGCGACCGTGGGTGATGACGTTTTCGGAGCTTGCAGCACTCATCGGCCTTTGCCTCCGCGGATTTCGGAATAGAGATAGGGAACGATGATCGAGAAGATCATGATCAGCATGATGATCGCCGACGAGGCGCCGATCGCCATCTGGTTGCGGGTGAAGGTGTAGGAATACATGAAGGTGGCCGGCAGTTCGGTCGCCTGTCCAGGGCCACCGCCGGTCAGGGCGATGATCAGGTCGTAGGCCTTGATCGCCAGGTGCGCGAGCACGACGAAGGCAGACAGGAAGACCGGGCGCATCAGCGGGATGATGATGCGGCGGTAGACGGTCGTCGTCGTGGCGCCATCGATCTGGGCGGCCTTGATGATCTCGTTGTCGACGCCCCGGAGCCCCGCCAGGAACATCGCCATGACGAAGCCCGACGACTGCCAGACGGCGGCGATGACGACGCAGTAGATCGCGTAGTTGCGGTCCTTGATCCAGTTGAAGGAGAAGCTCTCCCAGCCCCAGAGATGCATGGTGTTCTCAAGGCCGATGCCGGGGTCGAGGAACCATTTCCAGGCGGTGCCGGTGACGATGAAGGAGAGCGCCATTGGGTAGAGGTAGATCGGCCGCAGCACGCCTTCGATGCGTATGCGCTGGTCGAGCAGGATCGCCAGACCGAGCCCGAGCACGCTGCAGATGACGATGTAGAGCGAGGCGAAGATCGCCAGGTTGGAGATCGCCCGCCACCAGTGCGGCAACGACCAGAGCCGGACATAGTTCTGCAGGCCCACGAAATTGTAGGACGGCAGCATCTTGCTGTCTGTCAGCGATAGAACGCCCGTATAGGCGATGAAGCCGTAGACGAACACCAGGACTATGAGGAAGCTGGGGGCGAGCACGAGCTTCGGCAGAAGCTCCTGCAGCCGGGCGCGGCTATCCATGATCGTTACCACCGTTGAAAGGTTGTATTTGATTGGCCCCACCCTCCCCTTGAGGGGGAGGGTCGGACCGCAGGTCCGGGGTGGGGTGACATTTTCGGCGTCAGCGTTTGCCGCGGGGCACCCCACCCGCCGCTTCGCGGTCACCTCCCCCCTCAGGGGGAGGTGACGTCAGCACGGATACAAGGCAGTCCGGCCCTGTGAGTCGCCGCTTACTTCGCGCCCTCGACGGCTGCGACCAGTTCCTTGGTGGCTTCCTCGGAGGAGAGCTCGCCGTTGAACTGGCGCGTCACGACGTCGTAGATCGCATTCTTCACGGATGCCGGGTTGGCGTGGCCGTGCGCCATCGAGCCGTAGAGCGTGCCGCTGGCATTGGCTTCGGCCAGGTCCTTGATGCCCTTCTTGCCGCAATCGTCGAAGGCGGTGTCCGGCACGTCGGTGCGGGCCGGGACCGAACCCTTGACCACGTTGAAGGCCGACTGGAAGGTCGGGCTCTCGATGGCGGACGCCATGGCGAGCTGGGCGGGGACCTTGTCAGCCGAAACCTTGAACATCGCGAACTGGTCGGAGTTGAAGGTGACCGAGCCCTGGGTGCCGGGGAAGCGCATGCACACGAAGTCGGTACCTGGCTTCTTGCCGGCCTTCAGGAACTCGCCCTTGGCCCAGTCGCCCATGAACTGCAGGCCGGCCTTGTTTTCGATGACCATGGCCGAGGCCAGGTTCCAGTCGCGGCCGGAGAAGTTGTCGTCGACGTAGGAGCGAAGCTTCGTCATGCGGTCGAAGGCTTCCTTCATCTGGTCGCCGCCGAGCGCTTCGGAATCGAGGTCGATGAAGGCCTTCTTGTAGAAGTCGTTGCCGAGCGAGAGCACGACGGCGTCGAAGATCGTCGCATCCTGCCAGGGCTGGCCGCCATGGGCGATCGGGGTGATGCCCTGGGCCTTGAAGTTGTCGAGCAGCGCGATCAGTTCATCCCAGTTCTGCGGCTCCTTGCCGCCGGCCTTGTCGAGGGCGGCCTTGTTGATCCACACCCAGTTGGTGGAGTGGACGTTCACCGGTGCGGCGATCCAGTGGCCATCATATTTGGAAAACTGCTGCAGGGCGCCGGGGATGACCTTGTCCCAGCCCTCCTTGGCGGCGACCTCGTCGAGGTTGCCGAGCGCGCCTTCCTTGGCCCAGTCGAGGATGTCGAAGCCGAGCATCTGCACGGCCGTCGGCGCGTTGCCGGCTGTGACGCGGGCGCGCAGCACGGTCATGGCCTCGGTGCCGCCGCCGCCGGCGACCGGCATGTCGGTCCAGGTGATGCCCTTGGACTCGAGATCCTTCTTCAGCACGTCGAGCGCCGCAGCCTCGCCGCCGGACGTCCACCAGTGCAGGACTTCCACATTCTCCGCAGCGCGTGCGGCAACGCCGCCGCCCAGCGTCATCATCACCGCGGCAATCGCGGTCGTCGTTACAAACTTGCGCATCGTTTTCCTCCCGTTTGCAAGTTGCTCCCGCGGGCTTCTTGCTCCCGCGACCTCCAGCCTCCGCCGCTCTTGGCGGCATCGGCTCAATTTAGATGGGAGCGTTGTCGTTACGTCAAGCACCTCCCACAGGTATTTTAAATCGATTGAAGCTGCTACCTCGGCATCCACCAGTTCGTGCGGGCGCCGATGTGCATGTTGAGCGTCTTCGTCTCGGTGTAGTCCTCCACCGCGTGCCGTCCGAGCTCGCGCCCGAGGCCCGATTGCTTGTAGCCGCCGAAGGGCAGTTCGGAGGCGCCGTCCATGAAGGTGTTCATCCAGATCGTGCCGGCGCGCACCCGGCGGCCGATCGTCAGGCAGGTGTCGAAGTCGCGGCTCCAGACGCCGGCGGAAAGGCCGTAGTCGATGGAATTGGCGAGGCGGATCGCTTCCTCAGTCGTCTCGAAGGTCAGGACGGAGAGGACCGGCCCGAACACTTCCTCGCGCGCCACGGCCATCTCGGGCCTTACGCCGGAGAGGATCGTCGGCGCCATGAACTGGCCGAGGCCGAGATCGAGCGCTTCGCCGCCGAGGGCAACGCCAGCGCCGGCATCCTTAGCGCCGGACACGTAGCCGGCAATCTTTTCGAGGTGCTGCGGCGTGATGATCGCGCCGACCTGCGTGGTCGGGTCGAGCGGGTCGCCGACCTTGACCTTCTTCGACAGCTCGGCGATGCGGGCCGTCACCTCGTCGGCGATGTCGCGGTGCAGGATCAGCCGCGAGCCGGCGTTGCAGCATTCGCCGGCGTTGAAATAGGCGCCGAAGACGGCGGCGTCGACGAATTCGTCGAGGTTGGCGTCCGGGAAGACGATCTGCGGGTTCTTGCCGCCGAGCTCCAGCGACACCTTCTTCAGCGTCTGCGCGGCGTTCGCCATCGTCAGGCGGCCGACGCCGGTCGAGCCGGTGAAGGAGACCATGTCGACGTCCGGATGCGTCGCCATCACGCTGCCGACCTCGGGGCCGGTGCCGGTGACGATGTTGACGACGCCCGCGGGCACGCCGGCCGCGAGAAGGATCTCGCCGAGCACCAGCGTCGAGCCGGAGGTGAGTTCCGACGGCTTGACGACGGTCGTGCACCCGGCCGCGAGCGCAAAGGGCAGCTTCTGGCTGACGATCAGGAAGGGGAAGTTCCACGGCGTGATGATCGAGACGACGCCGATCGCCTCGCGTAGCACGACGCCGAGCGTGCCCTGTCCGAGCGTGTTGTAGCTCTCGCCGTGCAGGTCGCGGGCGAGCGCTGCGGCGTAGCGCCAGATGTCGACGGCACCGCCGAGCTCGGCCTTGGCCTGGCTGATCGGTTTGCCGGATTCGATGGCGTCGAGATAAGCGAGTTCATCGGCGCGCGCGGCGATCAGGTCGGCGGCCTTGAGCAGCATATTGGAGCGTTCCGCACCGGTCATGTTCGGCCAGCGACCGTCGTCGAAGGCGCGGCGGGCGGCGGCGATGGCGCGCTCGGCATCGCGCTTCGTGCCGGCCTGGTAACGGCTGACGACAACACCGTGGCCGGGGGCGACGCGCTCCAGCGTGCCGCCGCCTTCGGCCTCGACCCAGCTGCCGTCGACCAGCATGCGGAAGTCGCGCGCCATGTAGTCCGTAAGTGCCTTGGGCTGCACCGTGACAGTCATCACCATTCTCCCTTGAATTCGGCGGGGCGTTTTCCGGTGAAGGCGGCGACGCCTTCCTTCAGGTCCCCGGTCTTGGCCACGAGGATGGAGCCGAGGGCCTCCACCGCGCTGCCGTTGTCCTCGCCATTGGCGACGGCGATCATCAGTTTCGAGATTTCCGTCGCAGCCGGACCGCGCGCGGCGATGCGCGCCGCATAGTCCCTGGCCGCCTGCACCGAGGTTCCGGTCTCCACGACCTGATCGACGACGCCGAGCTTCTCAGCCTCGGCCGCCGTCAGCACTTCGCCGCCGAGCAGCATGCGCCGCACGGCCTGCGCGCCAAAGCGCTTCACCAGCCGTTGCGTCCCCGACCAGCCGGGCACCATCCCGAGCCCCGCTTCCGGCAGGCCGATCTTTACCTGGCTTTCGGCGATGCGGATGTCGGCGGCGGCGGCGAGCTCCAGCCCGCCGCCGAGCGCATGGCCGTTGACAGCGGCGACCAGCGGCATGCGCAGGCTCGCCAGCCGTTCGAAGACGCGATGGCCGAAGCGCACCCAGGCATGGCCGAATTCGTTCGGCTCCATGCCGGCCCAGGCCCGGATATCGCCGCCGGCGGAAAAGGCCTTGCCTTCGCCGGTGAGGATGGCGACGCGGACGGCGGCGTTCGCCTCGATCGCGTCGCAGGCGGCGGACAGCTCCTTCAGCATGTCGATGTCGAAGGCGTTCAGTTTTTCTGGCCGCGCCACGGTCAGGGTGGCGATCGGGCCGTCGATCTCGATGCGGATTCGCGGCTCAGACATTTCCGGCCCCCTCTAGCGTACGCTCGGGCTTGCTTGGCAGCTTCAGCCCCAGCGCTGCCTCGTGGAACAGTGCCGGGTCCATCGTCTTCAGTTCGTCGGAAACGATCAATGGGAACTCAGACTGGTCGAGTATGTGCGCCTTGAGGTCGACGCCGGGGGCGATCTCGGTCAGCACGATGCCCTTGGGCGTCAGCTTCATCACGCAGCGCTCGGTGACATAGGTGATGTCCTGGCCCTGCTCGATGGCGCGGCGGCCGGAGAAGGTGACGTGCTCGACCTCGTTGACCAGCTTCTTCAGCTTACCCTCCTTCTCGATGACGAGCTTGCCGCCCTCGACGGCGAGCTTGGCGCCGGCATTGAACATGCCGGAGAACACGATCTTCCTGGCGCGCGCGGTGATGTCGACGAAGCCGCCGGCGCCGGCCGTCACATGCGGGCGGAACGACAGCTTGGAGACGTTGACCGAACCGTCGCGGCCGATCTCGAGGAAGGACAGCAGCGAGGCATCGAAGCCGGCGCCCTGGAAATAGGTGAACTGGTAGGGCGAGGGCATGAAGGCGTCGGCGTTCGAGGCGCAGCCGAAGGCGAAATCCAAGAGCGGAACGCCACCGACCGCACCCTGTTCGATCACCCAGGTCACGGCGCCATGCAGCCCTTCTTCCAGCAGGATGCGCGGCACGTTGGCCGAGATGCCGAAGCCGAGATTGACGCAGCTTCCGGCCTCAAGCTCCTGCGCGACGCGGCGGGCGATCACCTTCTGGATGTTGAACTCAGGGACGCGGAACGTCTCGAGCGGACGGATGATCTCGCCGGAGATCGCCGGGTCGTAGAGGGTCTGGGTCGTCTGCTTCTGGTCGGGGTCGACGACGACGTAGTCGACCAGCATGCCGGGCACGCGCACGTCGTGGGGGCGCAGCGAGCCGGCCTTGGTGATGCGCTTGACCTGGGCGATGACGATGCCGCCGTTGTTGCGGGCGGCGAGCGCCTGGTCGAGGCCGCCGAGATAGGCGCCCTCGTGCTCATAGGTGAGGTTGCCGCGCTCGTCGGCGGTGGTGGCGCGGATGATCGCCACCTGCGGCCGGATCGCCGGGAAGTACAGCCACTCCTCGCCCTCGAACTCGACCTTCTTCACGACCGGTTCGGCGGCAGCCTTGTCGTTCATCGCGCAGCCTTGCCGGGCCGGATCGACGAAGGTGTCGAGGCCGACCTTGGTGAGGACGCCGGGACGCTTGGCGGCCGCCTCGCGATGCATGTCGAACAGGATGCCGGAGGGGATGTTGTAGGCAGGGATCTCGTTGCCGGTGATCATCTGCCAGATCAGCGGCGGCTCGGCGGAGGAGGGGCCGGAGGGATAGGAGCCGCCGATGATCTTCGCCAGCAGCCCCTTTTTGGCGATGTAATCGACACCCTTGATGCCGCTCATATCGCCGGCGGCGATCGGGTGCAGGGTGGTGATGTTCTTCGGGTGTCCCGTGGTCTCGAAGCGCTCGCCGATCGCCTTCAGCATCAGGTCCGGGCAGCCGAGTCCGGACGAGGACGAGACGGAGACGACGGCGCCATCGGGGATCAGGTTGGCCGCTTCGGCGGGAGAAATGTGCTTGCTCATCATACTGCTCAAAGTCCGGGTTCGATCGTAACTGCCTTGCCGGTCTGCGCCGCCTCGACGACCGCAAGGCCGGTCGCCAGCGACCAGATGCCGTCCTCGCCGGTGGCAGACGGCCTGCCCTTGCCGGCGATGGCCGCATGGAAGGCAGAAAGCGCCGTCTCGTAGAGATTGCGGTGGTCGAGCGGCAGGTCGTGCTCGCCCTCGGCATTGCGCAGCATCACGGTGCCGACCGCGCGCTGGGTCATGACGTTGCGGCCGATCAGCGAACCCTCGGTGCCGTGCACCTCCAGGCCCGTTTCGGCATATTTGGTGGTGAAGCCGTCATGGAACTGGGCAATCACGCCGGACCTGAAGCGCAGCACGCCCATCACCGCGTCCTCCAGCCCCGCCTTGCCCATGCCGCCCATCTGCGAAAGAGCGATCGCTTCGACCGGGTCGTCGCCGAGGATGAAGCGCAGCGTATCGGTGTCGTGCACGGTGATGTCCAGGATGACGCCGCCGCCGGCATCCGGCCGCTCCAGGCGCCAGCCCTGCAGGTGCGGCGGCAGGTAGACGGCATGGAAGACGCGGGCGGCCAGCGGCTTGCCGATCCGGCCCGCCGCGATCGCATCGCGCATGGCGCGGTGGGTGGCGGCGTTGCGCAGGTGGTGGTTCGTCGCCATGACGACGCCGGCGTCGCTCGCCGCCTTCACCATCGCCTGCGCATCGCTCAGCGAAGTCGCCAGCGGCTTTTCGCACAGGATGTGCTTGCCGGCGCGGGCGGCGGCGATCGCCTGGTCGCGGTGCAGCTCGTTGGTCGTGGAGATGTAGACGGCGTCGACCTGCGGATCGCCGACGAGATCGGCGGTGGTGGTGACGGATTTGCCGATGCCGTGGTCGGCGGCGTATTTTTGGCCGCGCTCGGCGCTGCTGCTCATGACCGAAACGATCTCGCCGCCGGTGGCGCGGATCGCATCGATCACCCATTCATGCGCGATCGTGCTCGCGCCGATCAGTCCCCACCGCGTCATACCGTATTCCTTCCCATGTCCTTCATCGCCGCGCCGCAGCTCTGGCGCACCGCCAGCCGCACCGGAGTTACCATCGCCTCGGCCTCCACCCGGCCGGAATTGATCTGCTTCAGAAGCATCTGCGCGGCGCGCCGGCCCATGCCCTGCGGATCGACCGAGACCGTCGTCAAAGCGGGCACCGCGGCTTGCGCCTCGATCACGCCATCGAAGCCGACCACGCCGAAATCCCGGCCGGGCTCGATCCCGCGGGCGCGCAGGCCGTCGCAGACGCCGAAGGCGACCGCATCGTTGAAGCACAGCGCCGCGGTCGGCGGCTCGGCGAGCAGCATGGCGCGCTCGACGGCCGCGACTCCGCCTGCGCGCGAGGGGGCCGAATTGACGATCAGCGCGTCGTCGGCGGCGATGCCCGCCTGCACAAGCGCGTCACGGTAACCCTGGACGCGTTCCCGGGCGACGGTGGTGTCGGAGAAGCCGCCGAGGAAGGCGATGCGGCGGTGGCCGAGCGAGAGCAGATGCTCCGTCGCCTCGCGCGCACCGGCATGATTGTCGGACAGCAGCGAGGACACCTTGGCGCCCGCAATGTTGCGTACGACGATGACGACCGGAATGCCCGCCGCCGTCAGCGGTCGGAAGTCGGCAGCCTCGGTGCCGCGGGCCGGCGAGATGATCAGGCCGGAGATGCCGTGCTCGTGCATCGAGGCGATCACCTCGCGCTGGCGGTCGAGACTCTCGCCGGTATTGGCGAGGAACTGCACGAAGCCCGCCGACTGCATGACCATGTCCATGCCGACGGCGAGTTCGGCGAAGAAGGAGTTGGTGAGGTCGTTGACGACGATGCCGACGATCTTCGACGACGCCGTCTGGCGCAGATTGGCGGCACTCCGGTTATAGACATAGCCGAGCTCTCGGATGGCGGCGTTGACCTTGGCGCGGGTCTGCTCGTTGACGAGCGGGCTCGCCTGCAGGACGAGCGAGACCGTTGACTTCGACACCCCGGCGGCGCGCGCAATGTCGATGACGGTCACCCGGCTCCTGGTCACGATTTCCTCCTCGCGGCGCTCTCCACCCGCTTTCGGTTGCAAGAATTATTGGATCGTTCCAAACGAGTCAAGGGGCGTTGATGGGGAATGCTGCGGCCGCGCCTATGATCGAGGTCATCGTCAACAAGGGTGGCGGGGATGATTGGGGCGGGCTGGCCAGCCGGCGTCGCTGGCGATCCTTGCCGCCTCCGTCCGCCGTGCCTGCTTTCGAGGCCGTCGGCTGCTGCGTGTCCTTGGCTTCAAGGGGCGCAAATGGTCGGGGTATGTCGTTACGGGATGCGGGAGTTGGCCGGTCGCGTGCGGAGCCGCAATGGGCGAGGGCCTGCGGCGCGGGCTGCGGAAGGCTGAGCGGTCAACGGAATTAGAGGGCGGTCGATCGGCCGCAAGGCCGAGGCGCGGAGTGTCTCGGCCGCGGCGATCGCCGTTGGAAAACCGGTCTTGAAATTTGGAACGATCTAAATTACTGACGATCAAAACCATGGAGGAGGGTTTCATGCCGACAGTCATGCTTCCGAAGGCCGACGGTACGCTCGAGCACTACGCGCTCACCGGAGCGCCGGTTGCCCGGCCCGCCAGCCCGCCGGCCTTCAACCGCATCGCCTATGCGGCCGCCCATGTGGTGTCCGATCCGTGGCGGGAGGTGCGTCCGTGGGAGGAGCCGGCAATCGACTGGGACGCGACGATGGCGTTCCGGCATCACCTCTGGTCGCTCGGTTTCCGCATCGCCGAGGCGATGGACACGGCCCAGCGCGGCATGGGGCTGAACTGGGCCAGCGCGCAGGAACTGATCCGCCGCTCGCTTGCCGAGGCGCGCACGGTGCCCGGCGCCGACCTTGCCTGCGGGGCGGGCACCGACCATCTCGCGGCCGCCGATGTGCGGTCGCTCGACGACGTTATCGCCGCCTACGAGGAGCAGGTCGGCTTCGTCGAGGCCTGTGGCGGCCGGGCGATCATGATGGCGAGCCGGGCGCTGGCGCGGGTCGCGACCTCCCCGGACGATTATCGCAAGGTCTATTCTCGCATCCTCGGCCAGGCGAAGGACAAAGTCGTGCTGCACTGGCTCGGCGACATGTTCGATGCGCAGCTCGCGGGCTACTGGGGATCGAAGGATTTCGAGGGCGCGCTGGAAACGGTGCTGTCGATCATCGAGGAAAACCGCAGCAAAGTCGAGGGCATCAAGATCTCGCTGCTCGACAACGCCAAGGAAGTGGCGCTGCGGGAGCGGCTGCCCGCGGGCGTGCTCTGCTTCACCGGCGACGATTTCAACTATGCCGAGCTGATCGAGGGCGACGGGCGGAAATACAGCCACGCGCTGCTCGGCATCTTCGACGCGGTGGCGCCGCAGGCCTCGCAGGCGCTCGCCGCGCTCGCTTCCGGCGACGTCGCGACCTTCCGCGCCGTGATCGCGCCGACGGTGCCGCTGTCGCGAAAAATCTTCGAGGCGCCGACGCAGTATTACAAGGCGGGCGTCGTCTTCCTCGCCTGGCTGAACGGGCACCAGTCGCACTTCACCATGCCCGCCGGCCTGCAGTCGGCGCGCGGCCTGCTGCATTACGCCGATATCTTCCGCCTCGCCGACCGTGCCAACGTGCTGGATAAGCCGGAGCTTGCGGCCAGGCGGATGAACAGCTTCCTGGCGGTGCACGGGATCGCCGAGTAACGCCCGGGCGGGACGGGTCGCACTCTCACCGGAGCGAAACCTGTTGCGCGTCGCCCAGGTCGCGGGCAGCGTCAGCGACATAGTCCGACGGGCCAATGCCCCAGACCGCACAGGGTTATTGCAGACAATCCAGAATTTCCGCGTATGTCTCCCGGTTCCGGGAGACATACGCGGGGCGTGGGCACCGTGTTCAGGTCCTGAGGACGCGATAGATGGCCGGGATGACCAGCACCGTCATCAGCGTCGAGGACGCAAGGCCGAACAGCAGCGAGATGGCCAGCCCCTGAAAAATCGGATCGGCGAGGATGACCGCCGCACCGATCATCGCGGCGAGTGCGGTGAGCAGGATCGGCTTGAAGCGAATCGACCCCGCCTCGATCAGGATCTCCGTCAACGGTCGGTCGCCCGTGTTGGCGTGGCGGATGAAATCCACCAGCAGGATCGAATTGCGCACGATGATACCGGCAAGCGCAATGAAGCCGATCATAGAGGTGGCCGAGAACGGCGCGGAAAACAGCCAGTGGCCGCCGAGGATGCCGATGAAGGTGAGCGGGATCGGCGTCAGCACGACCAGCGGCACCTTGAACGAGCCGAACTGCGCTACGACGAGGATATAGATGCCGAGCAGGGCGATCATGAAGGCCGCGCCCATGTCGCGGAACGTGACCCAGGTCACCTCCCATTCACCGTCCCACAGCAGGGTCACCGCATTTTCATCCTCGGGCTGGCCATGCAGCGACACGACCGGCTTGGGCAATCCGGTCCAGTCCTGCGCGTCGAGTGCTTCCTGCACGGCCATCATGCCGTAGAGCGGTGCCTCGAACGCGCCGGCAAGCTCGGCGGTGACCATTTCGGCGGCACGGCCGTTGTGGCGGAAAACGGGGAACGAGGCACGCTCCTCGGCGACCTGCACCACGTCGCCCAGTTCGACCACGCTGCGATCGCCCGGCAGCACGTTGGCCGGTATCGGCGTCGTCAAAAACCGCTCGTCGAGTGTGCGTTCTCCCTTCGGACGCTCGATACGGATCGGGATCGGCTGCCGGCCGCCGCTGCGATGCGAGTAGCCGATCGTCTTGCCGCCATTGAGGATGGCGACGGTGTCGAAGACATCGCCTTGCCTGACCTGGAAAAGCTCCAGGTCGTCGGTCGAAATCGTCATCCGCAGCCGGCGCGCGGCCGTTCCGTAGGAATTATCGGTGTCGACGATGAACGGGACGGCGCGGAACGCCGCCTCGACCCGCTCGGCGACCCGGCGGCGCGTCTCGGCGTCGGGGCCGTAGATCTCGGCCAGAAGTGTCGCCATCACCGGCGGGCCGGGCGGCGGCTCCACCACCTTGAGGCTGGTTCCGTCAGGCATCGCCACCGCGGCGATCCGCTGACGGATGTCGAGGGCGATGTCGTGACTGGACCGGCTGCGCTCGCTTTTGGGCAACAGGTTGATCGCCACTTCGCCCTGATGCGGCTCGGTGCGATAGAAGGCGTGGCGCACGAGGCCGTTGAAGTTGAAGGGGGCGGCAGTTCCCGCATGGGCCTGGACGGATCGAACCTCATCCATTGCCAGCGCGATCCGCGCCACCGCCTGCGCCACCGCGTCCGTGGCTTCGACCGACGAGCCCTCGGGCAGGTCAATCGTGACGGAAAGCTCCGACTTGTTGTCGAACGGCAGCAATTTCACCGTGACGTCCTTGGTGTAGAACAGTCCCAGCGATCCCAGCGTCAGAGCGCCGACGAAGAGAAGGAACGCCCAGCTTGCGGCCTTGGACGACAGGATCGGCCGCGCGATCGAGGCGTAGATGCGCCCGAGCATGCCGCCATGCGCATGGTCGTCATGGGTGTGAACCGGACCCCCGCCCGCCAACTTCAGCATCAGCCACGGGGTCACCGTAACTGCGACGAAGAAGGAGAAGATCATCGCCGCGGACGCATTGGCGGGAATGGGGCTCATGTACGGGCCCATCATCCCCGAGACGAACAGCATCGGCAGCAGGGCGGCGACCACCGTCAGCGTGGCCACGATGGTCGGGTTGCCGACCTCCGCCACGGCCTCGATGGCGGCCTGCCGCCGCTCGCGGCCATCGCCCATGCCCCAGTGCCGGGCGATGTTCTCGATCACGACGATGGCGTCGTCCACCAGGATGCCGATGGAAAAGATCAGCGCGAACAGCGAGACGCGGTTGAGCGTGTAGCCCATCACCCAGGAGGCAAACAGCGTCAGCAGAATGGTGACCGGAATGACGATCGCGACGACGATCGCCTCTCGCCGTCCGATCGCAACCCAAACAAGCAGGATGATCGACACCGTGGCAAGGCCAAGATGGAACAGCAGTTCGTTCGCCTTTTCGTTGGCGGTCTCGCCGTAGTCGCGTGTCACCTCGACGGCGATCTGCTCCGGGATCAGCGTTCCCTGCAACTGCTCGACCCGATGCAGGATCGCCTCGGCGACGGTCACGGCGTTCGAGCCGGCACGTTTGGTCACGGCGAGCGTGACGGAAGGCACCCGGGCCACGCCACCCGCCTCGCCGCCACGCGTGACGGTGGAGACGAGCGCATCACTCGTATCGGTTGCGAATTCGATCGCGGCGACGTCGCGCACATAGACCGGGCGGTCGTCGCGTGCGGTGAGAAGCAGGTTGCCGATCTGCGCCGGTGTGGCGAGCGTCTCGCCGGCGATCAGGGTGATCTGTTCGCCGTCCTGGCGCAGCCGGCCTGCCGGAAAGGCCCGGTTCGCGTTGCCGACCACCTCGGCGAGTTGCTGGAGGGTGACGCCGTAAAGGGAGAGCTTCGACGGGTCGGGGGCGATGCGAATGATCTCGTCGGTCCCACCGACCAGATAGGCAAAGCCGACGTCCTCGATCTTCGTCGTTTCCGTCCTCAATTCGCGGGCGATGCGCGTCAGGTCGTTGGCGGAAATGTGATCGGCCGCCCCGGGCTTCGGCGACAGCGTCAGCGACACGATCGCGACGTCGTCGATTCCCCGGCCGACGATGAGAGGCTCCGGTATGCCGACCGGAATGCGGTCCATGTTGGCGCGCACCTTGTCGTGGACACGAAGAACGGCAGCATCGGCCGACGTGCCGACGAAAAAGCGGGCGGTCACCAGGGCGCTGTCGTCGCGGGTTTGCGAGTAGACATGTTCGACGCCGTCGATCCCCTTGACGATCGTCTCCAGCGGTTCGGTGATGAGCTTGACGGTGTCTTCCGCCTTCAGCCCGTCGGCGTGCACCAGGATGTCGACCATCGGCACCGATATTTGCGGCTCCTCCTCGCGCGGCAGGGCAAGCAGCGCGACCAGACCGAAGACGAAGGCGGCGATCAGGAACAGCGGTGTCAGCGGCGAGGAAATGAAGGCACGCGTCAGCCACCCGGCCAGCCCGAGCCTGAGAGGCGACGGCGTCATGGCGTCACGACCTTTTCTCCGGCGGAAAGGCCGGTCAATATCTCCACCATCGGCTGGCCGTCATGGTCGAGCCGTTCGCCCGGCACCACCGCCCTCAGGACGGGCTTGCCGTCGTCGAGGACCGTGACGAAGTCGATGCCTGAGCGGGTTTGCATCGCCGCGGCTGGCACGAGGAGGGCATTCCGCTGTCCGACAGGTAGTTGCACGAGGATGCGGGCATTGACGAAGGCCTCGTTCAGGTGAGCGACCTCGACATCGGCGATCACGCGTCCGTTCTCGATGCGGGGATAAATCTTTGCGAGCCGGCCGGCCGTCTCGGCGCCGCCGGCCTGGATGCGGATGTCCGAACCGAGGCGCAGCATGTGCGCGTGGCGCTCCGGAATCGCCAGCCGCAGGAAAAAGCCGCCACTGCCGACCGTCGCGACGGTCTCGCCGGCCAGCACCACGGCGCCGCGGGTGGTGGGGACGGTCAGGACACGCCCGGCGGCGGGGGCGAGCACCTCGCCCTCCTGCTGCTGCCGGACGATCACCGACCGCTGCGCCTCGGCTGCCGCAATCTGGCTCGTCGTCACGTCCAGTTCCGCCTGCAACTGCTCGAGCCGCTGGACCGTGATCACGCCCCGTTCGATCAGGGATTTTCCGCGGCCAAGCTCGGAGCGGGCCCGTTCCTGTTGAGCCCGCAGCGCGACGAGCTGGGCGTCGTAAGAGGAGATCTGATACGTAATCTTGTCGTCCTGGATGCGGGCAATGCGCTGGCCCGGCTGGACGCTGTCGCCTTCGCTGACGAGCAGTTCGGCGATCGTTCCGCCGATCCGCGCCCGCGCCGGGACGAGATCACGCGTGTCCACACGGCCATATACCGGCTTCCACTCCGTGATGGGGGTCGTGGTGATTATTATTTCCCCAGCGGTCGCCGGGGCGCTCGCCAGAAGGAAGGCAGCCAAGAAGATGTAGCGCATTGATGGCCTCGGTCGTGTTCCAATGCATGCCTCCCGAAAGGAGGCGCCGTTTCGGGAGGCATGCGAAAAACCAAAGAGCTGCAAGCTCGGAATAGGAGCGTGAAACACCGGAAGGCGCTCAGAAGGCGGTCCCGGACCTGACGCCCAGTTTCTTGAGAAGCATCGCTGCCGGGCAGAAGCCGGTGAAGGCGGATTGCAGCAGGTTCGCGCCGACGAAAACCGTCAGCCAGACAAAGAGCGGCGAGACCCAGACCGTTAGCGCAACGGACAAGAGAACCATGAAGCCAGCAAAGGCGAGGATGGACTTATCGAGAGACATGACGTTTCCTCCGGTGTTGAATAGATCCGTATATACGTAGTATTGTATATCTCTGCAAGCCCCCTCCGCGCGTGGGATGGGCGCAGCCCGCGATGTCCGGCCATGCCCGCCCAGGGCAAGGAACCGATCCATGGCATCGACGCAGAACAACGGAGCCTCGTTTGATGTTGACGATATATGCAGATAATCGTAGGTGCATGAAGGTGAACCTAGATGCCGATCTGATGCAGGCCGCGGCCGACGAGGCCAGCGAGCTGTTGAAAGCGATGTCGAACCGGCATCGCCTGCTGATCCTGTGCCAGTTGATCGAAGGCGAGAAATCTGTCGGCCAGCTTGCCGATTTCCTCGGCATTCGCGATTCGACGGTTTCGCAGCACCTGGCGCTATTGCGCAAAGACCGCATTATTGCCGGACGGCGAGATGGGCAAACCATCTGGTATCGCATCGAAAGCGAGCCTGCCCGCAATGTCGTCGGGGCGCTTTACCAGGCATTCTGTTCCCCCGATGCGGCGACGTAACCAGAATTTCCGCCGGGGCCAGGCGTTCTGTCGGACCGCCCCGGGCGCTTGCCGGTGCACTTTTCCGATTTCCCGTTTCGCCGATCATGGGCTATCCAGAACGAAGTGCACAACACGGGGAGAGCGGCATGTCGGCGGCGGATGTCCGGATCGGTGAAAGCTGGAGGCGGCCACTCTCGGCCGAGTTTGACAGCCCTTACATGACGGGACTGAGGGGTTTTCTTGTTCGGGAAAAGCAGCAGGGCAAGCGCATCTTCCCGAAGGGAACCGAATATTTCCGAGCGCTCGACCTGACGGCGCTGGAGGACGTCAAGGTTGTGATCCTCGGCCAGGACCCCTATCACGGCGAGGGACAGGCGCACGGCCTTTGCTTCAGCGTGCGGCCTGGCGTGCGCATCCCGCCGTCGCTCGTCAACATCTACAAGGAGATCGAGGCCGATCTCGGCATTGCACCGCCGCGCCATGGCTTCCTCGAGCAGTGGGCGCGGCAGGGCGTGCTGCTGCTCAACAGCGTGCTGACGGTGGAGATGGGCCGCGCCGCCTCGCATCAGGGCCAGGGCTGGGAACGCTTCACCGATGCGGTGATCCGCGTGGTGAACGACAGCGAAAAGCCGGTCGTCTTCATGCTCTGGGGCGCCTACGCGCAGAAAAAGGCGGCGTTCGTCGATCCGCAGCGGCACCTCGTGCTGCGGGCGCCGCATCCTTCGCCGCTCTCCGCCCACAGCGGCTTCCTCGGCTGCCGGCATTTTTCCAAGGCGAACGCGTTTCTTGAAAGTCGCAGGCGCCAGCCGATCGACTGGCGCCTGCCCGTCGATCCGGAATAAGCCTCAGACCGGGCGCGAAAGCGTTTCGGCAATCAAGGCCAGCACCGCATCGGCATCGATGCCTGTACAGGCGTTCTGGCTCGGCAGATCGTCCCAGTTTCCCGGCGGGAAGGCGCGGCCATCCGGCTTCTGAATCGTCTGGCCGTCGGCGATGCCGCCGGCGACGACACGGATCGCGCCGGAGCGGGTGGTAAACAGTTCCGGTGCCACGAGATAGACGCAGGCGCAGCTGTCGTGCACCACCATGCCGTCCTTCACGTGCCGGCCGTAGAAGTCGATGTAGAGTTGCGAAATGTCGGAGAGCAGCTTCGCCCGCGCCCCGCCCGCTTCGGCGATCTCGTTCAGCAGGGTGCGGGTCATCACCGTCTGCATCGTCACGTCCAGGCCGACGACCGTCACCGTCCAGGGGGCCGTCATCACGACGTCGGCGGCTTCGGGATCGCCATGGATGTTGGCTTCCGCCGCCGGGGTAATGTTGCCGGGCACGTCGAAGGCGCCGCCCATGACGATCACTTGCTTCACCAGCGCGGCGATCTCCGGGTCCTCTTTCAGCGCAAAGGCGAGGTTCGACATGCGGCCGACGGCGATCAGCGTTACCTCGCCCGGGTTTTCCCGCACCGTGTCGATGATGAAGCGCTGGGCCGGACGCGGGTCGAGCGGCAGGTCGATCGTGTCGGGCACGTCGATGTTGCCGAGCCCGTCATGGCCGTGGATCATCACCGGCCAGTCGGTCGGGTTGCGCATCGGATTGAAGGCCTTGCCGTCACCCTTGGCGACGGGGGCGGGAATGCTCCATTCGCGCTTGAGGAACAGCGCGTTGCGCGTCGTCGTCTCGACGGAGGCGTTGCCGAAAACGGTGGTGATACCGATCAGGTCGATTTCGGGATGCTGGTGCAGGAAAAGCAGCGCCATGGCATCGTCGATGCCCGGATCGGTGTCGAATATGACCTTGTGCATGTTAGCGGTTCTTTCGGTTCTGCGGCGCGGTCTACTGGAACCGGCGGATCGAAAAAGCATCGAGTTCCGGGCTGACCTGGCCGGCAAAGAGGTCGGCCACGTGGCGCCCAGTGGTGGCCGAAAGGGTGAGGCCGAGGTGGCCGTGGCCGAAGGCACAGGCGATGCGCTGATCGCCCGGGTGCAGGCCGATGACCGGGATGGAATCCGGCGTCGAGGGGCGGCGGCCCATCCACTCGGTGCCACCGTCTTCCGGCAGGTCCGGAACGTAGCGGCGCATCTTCTTGCGCATGGCGGCAGCGCGCGCGTAGTTGGCGGCCGTGTCGGGTTTCGCCATCTCCACAGCACCTCCGACACGCAGCATGTTTTCGAACGGGGTTGCGACGAAGCCATGCTCGGAAAAGAACACTGGCATTTCCAGCGTCACCGACGGGTTGACGAAGGTGGTGTTGTAGCCACGCTCGGTCTCGAGCAGCACGTGTAGGCCGAGCCGCTCAACGAGCGCCTTCGACCAGACCCCCGCGGCGACAACGATCTTGTCGAAGCGATGGGTGTTCTGGGCCTCGGTGCGAACCGATATGCCCTGATCGTTCCATGCGATCGATGAAACGGCGGCATCGATGAAGACCGCCCGCTCGCGAATCGATGCCTGAAGGCGGCGCAGGAAGGTGAGGGGATACTCGAAGGTCTGATAACCCTGGTTGAACACAGCGCCGGCGAAATTACCGCTCAGCGCCGGAACGCGGCGGCGCGCCTCGGCTGCATCGAGCTTCTCGATATCATACCCGCCTAGCCGGCGTGCGTTTTCAAGCTCATGGGCAAAGGCCTTGTCGCGCGCGGCCTCCGTGTCGAAGATCGTCAACGCGCCGGTCTTGCGGATGTAGCCAGAGATGCCGGCCATCTTCGCCATGGCGGCGTGGTCGGTCGCCGCGGTCTGCATCAGGAACGTCAGCGCCTGTCGGGACTGCTCGACCTGCGCCGGCCGGGACGACAGCAGGAAGCGCGTGAGCCAGGGCAGGAGCGAGGGAAGGTCCTTCCAGCGCACGGTCAGCGGTCCGAGCGGGTCGAGCAGCCAGCCTGGTGCCGACAGCAGCATTCCGGGCCGCGCGATCGGGTCGATTTCGGGAGCGGCGAGGATGCCGGCATTGCCGACGGAGGCCGGCAATCCCCCTGCATCGCGTTCGATGACCGTCACCTGGTGGCCGCGGTCGAGAAGGTGAAGTGCTGTGGCGCAGCCAATGATGCCGCCGCCAACGATGCCGATGTGTGCCATGCCTGTCCTGCGAGGTCCGCGCGGTGGTCCGCCACAAGGGGAGGCCACCTCCTGATCGGGGCGGACGATAAACGGAAAAGAAAAGCCTGTCGACCGCGCCCCGGTCGGTCACGCACAGCTGGTTTCGACTGCCGCAGTCGATTTCGACATGCTCTCTCAGTGGTCAACGGCGCTCCGACCGCCCTGGAATCTCACTCGCCGTCTGCCGGTTGCGCGTGGTCTGTACGACGAAGGCAGCGATGAAGAGAACCGTCAGGAGGACGACGATTGTCGGGGCCGGGGCGCTGTCGAGGAAGAAACTGAGATAGATGCCGCAGAGGGAGGCGCCGATGGCAATGGTGACGGCGGTGGCGAGCATCGAGCCGAATCGCCGCGTCAAAAGGGCCGCGATCGCGCCCGGCGCCACCAGCATTGCCACCGACAGGATGATGCCGACCGCCTTGAGCGCGCCTACGACGACGAGCGAGAGCACCGCCAGCAGGCCGTAATGCAGCAGGTTGACGGGCAGCCCGATCGCGGCGGCGTGCTGGCGATCGAAGGCCTGCACCAGCAGGTCCTTGCGGAAGAACAGGATGAAGGCGGCGCAGGCGAGCGCAATCAGCCCGGTCTCGATCAGATCGGACGTAGCGATGCCGAGCATGTCGCCGAAGAGGATATGGTCGAGGTGCACGTCGGATTCGGTCGCCACGTAAAGCACGATGCCGAGACCGAACATGCCGGAGAAGACGATGCCCAGCACCGTATCCTCCTTCACCCGGCTGTGATTGCGCAGGAAGCCCGCAGCCAGCGCGCAGAGCAGGCCGGCCACGAAGGCGCCGACCGCGAAGGGCAGGCCGACGACATAGGCGATGACGACGCCGGGGAGCACCGCATGCGAGACGGCGTCGCCCATCAGCGACCAGCCCTTGAGCACCAGGTAGCACGACAGCAGCGCCATCGGCACGGCGATCATCAGCGTCACGGCGAAAGCATACTGCATGAAGCCGAGGCGGAAGGGTAGCAGGGCGAGGTCGAGAAAATCGCTCATGCCGGTGCCCTCTGTTCCAGCGCCAGCCGTCCCCTGCGGCGGGCGGCGAGCAGCCCATGCTTCGGGGCGAAGACGAAGGCGAGCAGGAACAGCAGCGTCTGCAGGCAGACGATGATTCCGCCTGTGGCGCCGTCGAGGAAGTAGGAGGCGTAGGCGCCGACGAGGCTTGTGCCGGCGCCGAGCAGCGCGGCGATCAGGATCAGCCGCTGGAAGCGGTCGGTCAGGAGATAGGCGGTGGCGCCGGGGGTGACGACCATGGCGATGACGAGGAAGGCGCCGACGGTCTGCATGGCGGCCACGGTGGAGGCGGACAGCAGCGTGAAGAACAGAAGCTTCAGGGCCAGCGGCTTCAGCCCGATCGAGCGGGCGTGGTTCTCATCGAAGAAGGTGACCATCAGGTCCTTCCACTTCAGAAGCAGGATCAGAAGCGTGACGCCGCCGATGATGGCGAGCTGCAGCGTGTCGGACGGCGTGATCGCCAGGATGTTGCCGAGCACGATCGTCTGGATGTTCACCGAGGTCGGCGACAGCGACACCATGAACAGGCCGACGCCGAAGAAGGAGGTAAAGATCATGCCGATGATCGCGTCCTCCTTCAGCTTGGTGCGGTGGTTCAAAAAGAGCATCGCGCCGGCGGCGAGTCCGCCGGAGAGAAAGGCGCCGAGCGAGAACGGCAGGCCCAGCATGTAGGCGCCGGCGACGCCGGGCACGATCGAGTGGGAGAGCGCGTCGCCGATCAGCGACCAGCCCTTGAGCATCAGGTAGGCCGACAGGAAGCCGCAGATGCAGCCGACCAGCGCGCTGACCCACATGGCGTTGACCATGTAGCCGTAGCCGAACGGTTCGAGGAGCACGCTCACGGTTCGGCCTTTTCGGTTGGTGCCTCGGTGGGCGCCGTTGCGTCGCGCTTGTCGCCATAGATGACGAAGGGCCGCTCGTCGTCGCTGATGACCTTGACCTGGCGTGGGTCCGCGTCCTCGTGCAGGTCGTGGCCGGACAGGATGAAGTGGCGCAGCACGCCGCCAAAGGCGCGCTCCAGATTGGCCTCGGTGAAGGTTTCGGCGGTCGGCCCGGAGGCGAGCACCGTGCCCTTGACGAAGACGGTGCGGTCGCAGAACTCCGGCACGCTGCCGAGATTGTGGGTGGAGACGAGCATGACCCGGCCTTCGTCGCGGAGCATGCCGAGCAGCTGGACGATCTGCTCCTCGGTGGTCACGTCGACGCCGGTGAAGGGCTCGTCGAGCAGGATCACCTGGCCTTCCTGGGCGAGCGCGCGGGCGAGGAAGACGCGCTTGCGCTGGCCGCCGGAGAGCTCGCCAATCTGGCGCTTGCGGTAGTCGCTCATGTTGACGCGGGCGAGGGCTGCGGCAACCATCTCGTGGTCGCGCTTTGTCGGGATGCGCAGCCAGTTCATGTGGCCGTAGCGGCCCATCATCACCACGTCCTCGACGAGGACGGGGAAGGTCCAGTCGACCTCCTCGGCCTGCGGCACATAGGCCACGAGGTTCTTCTTCAGAGCCTCGCGCACCGGCATGCCGAGGATCGTCACCTTGCCGCCGGTGAGCGGCACGAAGCCCATGATCGCCTTGAACAGGGTGGACTTGCCGCTGCCGTTGACGCCGACAAGTGCTGTGATCGTGCCCCGCGGCACCGAGAAGCTGGCATGCCTGAGCGCCGTGACGCCGGTGCGGTAGGTGACGGTGACGTCCTCCGCAACGATGCCGTCGGCCGGTTTCCTGCGGTTGCCCATCATCATTGCGAGAGGCCTTTCACAATCGTCTCCGAGGTGACGCGCAGGAGGTCGAGATAGGTCGGGACGGGGCCGTCAGCCTCGCTGAGGCTGTCGACATAGAGCACGCCGCCATAGGCCGCCCCCGTTTCCGCCGCCACCTGCCGGGCCGGCTTGTCGGAGACGGTGCTTTCCGAGAAGACGACGTGGATGTTGTGCTCGCGCACCGCGTCGATCACTGCCTTGACCTGCTTGGGTGTGCCCTGCTGGTCGGCGTTGATCGGCCAGAGGAACAGTTCCTTCAGGCCGAAATCGCGGGTGAGGTAACTGAATGCGCCCTCGCTGGTGACGAGCCAGCGCTTGTCTTCCGGCAGTATGCCGAGTTCGGCCTTGATCTTCGCCGAGAGCGCCTTGATCTTGTCGCCATAGGCCTTCGCATTCGCCTCGTAGACGGCGGCATTGCCGGGATCGAGCGAGGCGAGCGCCTTCCTGATGTTTTCGACATAGATCAGTGCATTGTCCGGCGACATCCAGGCGTGCGGGTTCGGCTTGCCCTCGTACGGGCCTTCAACGATACTCATCGGCTCGATGCCGTCGCTGACGATGGCGTTCGGCACGTCGTTGAGCTTGGTCAGGAACTTTTCGAACCAGCGCTCGAGATTGAGACCGTTCCACAGCACCAGCGAGGCGTCCTGGGCCTTGAGGATGTCGCGTGGCGTCGGCTGGTAGTTGTGGATCTCGGCGCCGGGCTTGGTGATCGATTCCACCACTGCCGCATCACCGGCGACGTTTTGGGCGATATCGGCGATGACGGTGAAGGTGGTGATGACCTTCGGCTTTTCCTGGGCCGCGGCTACCGTGGCACCTCCGAACGTCAAGAGCGCTGCAAGGACGGCGGTTCTAGCCAAACGGACGATCATGTGAAATCCCAAAACGCTTTTGCAAATGAATTGCAACAAGGTATCGGCGGTCCGGCCGCCTGTCAATGCAATTGCAAATCATTCTCAATTGTGGCTGTCGTTAACCATTGGTGGCATCAAAGGGGCACAGGCCACGGATATTATCGGCCAAAGGCCATTCTTTAAGATTTCGGAAACGCCCGCCGCCCTAGGTTGGGAGCAGCCCTCCGCCGCGTTTTGGGTCCGTTTCCACGATATAGAGTAGTGCGTCCCGGTGAAGTTCCTCCCTTCGAAGCTGCGCCTCCCCAAGAAGGTGCTGATTCTCCTTGCAGGTGTCGTTGTCCTGACCGGGGCATCAGGGGCCGTGGCCGCGCTCGTCGGGCGTGATGCCATCCTGGGGCCGCGACCGGAGCGGATCTCCGGCGTTGCCTGCACGACAGTCTTGACCTTGCGGCAGGAACACGACGGCCAGCGCTGGATCCGCCATTACATCCGCGCCAAGGCCGAAGAGGGCGATGTCCGGGTCAAAACGGCCCTGCGGGTGGCCGGGGCGCTCTCCAACAAGGAGCAGGCGGATCTCTATCAGGTCGTTCTGCTTGACGAGGCTGGTCCGGCTCAAAGGGCGGATATGCGAGGTCGCGCGATCGGCGCGGAAGTACTGTTCTCACGCGACCCCGGCAAGGTTCCCGGCATGAACGGGCCGTTTCAGGCGAGCTATGTCGAAGGCACGGCTGCAGCGAATGGTGAGTTCTACGGCGAGCGCAAGGCGCTTTCGCTCGACGAGATCAAGACCATCGTGACTGCGATGGAGGAGCGGGCGGACTGCATCGATCTCCCGCCGGAGGGCGAGGAAACCACCGTGGGCGCTGAGGGCGGCAAGACTGCCGGGAAGCGCGCCGCCGCGCCCGCTGAAGCAGGCTCGCACGAGGTCGCGGTGAACGCCCACTAACCCGCTCGCGACCTGCAGGCATGCCACCATCGTCCCGCGCAATCGGAGAGCACTTCCATGCCGATGGAAATGCTCTCGTTTCATGGGAAATTTTCCTTACGCGTCTTCCGAAACTGACTGGACAGGCTCGATGGTTTCAGACTGCATCGGCTTCTGTATAATCCAGGTATCTCTTTCGCCCGTGAACTTGAGCTCGAGATTGTGAACCTTACAAAACAGATCGACGTCATGCTTAACGGCCGGGAACATCAGGTAATCGTCGCCGATCATGATGCCTCCAGGCGGAAGAAGATCATAATATAAGGATAGCTCAAGGAAGGTTTCTCCGCATTCGTGGGCGGAATCGAGATACACGAAATCAATTTCGTAGTTGAGAACCTTCAGTGTTCTGGCAGCAACGATCGAGGAAACGCGGAACGGAATGACCGTTTCCGTAAGGCCGTTATTGAACATAGTGTTCATGAAATAGTCGAAGATGACGGGATTGCCGTCCATTTTCCGCATGGTCCCGGCAAAGTTTCCGAGAAGCCACATGTTGATGTCGCCACACCAGGTGTCGACGCACATCAAAGTTCCGCCGGTTTCACGCAGCCAGGAGCCGAGGATTGTTGCACTGCCGCCGATGAAGCTGCCAACCTCCACACCTAAATTGGGCTTGCGTCCTAGCAACATCTCGATGGCACCGAGGGTCTTCGGGCCGATATGAGCCGTGTAGGGCATCGGGGAGGGCAGAAGTTCCGGCTTGTAGGCGTGGTAGGGGTTGTCGCAGCCGAACAGGCGATTGCAGACATCCTTGAACGTAGGTTTTGTTTTTTTTAGATCGTTAGATTCAATGAATCTTGCCAATTGGGGATCTGCAAGTGTTTTGGCCGAGAACCAGTTCTTGAGCACGTCTTCGTCGATATGGTTGCTGTAGTTCGTCATGTCTTACCTCGGTGGTGGGTCGGCTTGCGTGCTTGATACGTTCGGAAACAGCCTGCGACGAACCTATCGCACACATACATCATCACATCTTCAGGGTGATGGCTTGTGTGTGGCTGATGCTGTGAGGCGGGTGACGGCTGGCGATGCGACAAAAAAAGCGCCTCCTGTTCGGAAGCGCTTTCGAAGGCGGTAGGATGGTGCTGGTGCGCCCCTCAGTCGTTCTTCGCCCGGCGGGCCGGGAAGAGGATTACGTCGCGGATCGACGGCGCGTTGGTTAGGAGCATGATCAGCCGGTCGACGCCGATGCCGAGGCCGCCGGCTGGCGGCATGCCCTGATCGATCGCGTCGAGGAACTCGTCGTCGAGCTGCTTGGCCTTCTCGCCGCGCGCATGCGCCTGCTCGAGCTGCTCGACCATCCGGGCCCGCTGTTCGATCGGGTCGTTCAGCTCCGAGAAGGCGTTGCCGAGTTCCCAGGTGTTGCAATAGGTCTCGAAGCGCTCGACAAGGCGAGGTTCGCCCGGCACTTCCTTGGCGAACGGTGAGATGTCCTTCGGGAAATGCGTCACATGGGCCGGCTGGATCAGCGTCGGCTCGACCCTTTCCTCGAAGATGAAGGCCAGGCATTCGCCCCAGGTCCAGTCCTTCTCGACCTCGAATCCGGCAGCCTTGGCGGCGGCGCGGGCCTCCTCGTCGGTCTTGAGGCTAAGGAAGTCGATGCCGGTTGCTTCCTTGACGGCGTCGGGCATGGGAACGCGGCGGAACGGGCCCTTGAACGACAGCTCCGTCTCGCCGTACATGAACTCGGGCTTGCCGTGGATCGCCACCGCCAGGCTCTCGAACAGCCGCTCGACGAGATCCATGACGTCCTCGTAGTCGGCATAGGCCCAGTAGCACTCCATCATCGTGAATTCGGGATTGTGCCGGGTCGACACGCCCTCGTTGCGGAAGTTGCGGTTGATCTCGAACACCTTGTCGGTGAGGCCCGAGACCAGCGTGCGCTTCAGGTACAGTTCCGGCGCGATGCGCAGAAACATGTCGAGCTTCAGCGTGTTGTGATGTGTCTTGAACGGCTCGGCGGTCGCGCCGCCGTAGACCGAGTGCAGCATCGGCGTCTCGACCTCCATGAAGCCGTCATTCTCCATGAAGCGGCGGATGCCGGAAACGATCTTCGAGCGCTGCTGGAAGCGCAGCTTCGATTCCTCGTTGGTCATGATGTCGAGGTGGCGCTTGCGGTAGCGGATCTCGACGTCGGACACACCGTGCCACTTCTCCGGCATCGGCAGCAGCGACTTGGTCAGCATGGTGATCGCTTGCGCGTTGATGGTCAGCTCGCCGCGCTTGGTGCGGCGGACGACACCGGTGACGCCGATAATGTCGCCGAGGTCGATCATCGGCAGCAGCGCGCGCGCCTCTTCGCCGGTGACGTCCTTGTGGGAAAAGATCTGAATCTTGCCGGAGGCGTCGTGGAGATCCATGAACATGCCGGAATTGCGCGAGGAATAGACGCGGCCGGCCACGGTAACGACGTCGCCGCTCTCGGTGTCCGGCTCCAGATCGGCGTATTTCTCCGCCAGTTCCGCGTTGGTGATGGTGCGGTGGAAGTGGGCCGGATAGACGTCGCCGATCTGCTGGCGCAGAAGCTCGAGCTTCTGGCGGCGGACTTCGGTGGCGTCGGAGGAGAGGGCGGTTTCGGTCTTGGTGTCGGTCATCGTGTATCTCGCCTATTCGGGCTTTTGATCTGGGTCGCCGGAGCGGCGGGCTCTGCAATCCGTCCGCCTTGCGGGGAGGATGGCCCGACGGGCCGGGAGGGATTCACTCGGGGATCGCCCTCCCCAACCCTCCCCACAAGGGGGAGGGGGCACGTCGTGTATTTCTTACTTTCCGCTGCCGGCCATCGAGGCCACCACCTGTGCGGCCACCTTCAGCCGCTGGCGCACGACGGAACGGCCGAGGATCGCCATCGAATCGAACAGCGGCAGCGACCGCGAGGAGCCGGAAACGGCGACGAACAGCGGCGCCAGAAGCACCTTGAGCTTCTTGCCCGTGTTGTCGGCGATCGCGCGCAACTTGGCCTCGATGCTCTCGACGTTCCACTCGACGATGCTTTCGAGTTCCGGCTGCACCGTAGTGAGGATTTCCACGATCTCTTCGGGCGTCGACTTCACCTTGGCGAAGGCGGACGGTTCCAGATGGAGATCGGACTTCAGCAGGAAGCCGGCCAGGTCCGGCAGTTCGCCGAGCTTGGTGATGCGCGACTGCGACAGCTTCAGGCCTTCACGCAGGCGGTCGTTCTCCATCGCCCAGGCAAGCACGCGGGTGGTGAATTCCTCCTCGGTAAACTTCTCGCGGATCCAGCGGCCGTTCAGCCAGTCGAGCTTCTGGATGTCGAAGATGGCGCCGGACTTCGACAGATTGTCGGGGTCGAACTTTTCGGCGAGCTCCTCCATCGTCATCAGTTCCTCGCCTTCGGCGATCTGGATGAAGAACAGGCCGAGGAAGTTCATCAGCGCTTCCGGCATGTAGCCGAGCGCCGAATAGTAGGAGATCGAGGTCGGGTTCTTGCGCTTCGACAGCTTCGACTTGTCAGCGTTGCGCATCAGCGACAGATGCATGAACACCGGCGGCTCGAGGCCGAGATACCGGTAGAGCAGGATGTGCTTGGGCACCGATGCCAGCCACTCCTCGCCGCGGGCGACGTGGGTGATCTTCATCAGGTGGTCGTCGACCACGTTGGCCATGTGGTAGGTCGGCATCCCGTCGGCCTTGAGCAGGACCTGCATGTCGACGGACTCCCACGGGATCGAGACATCGCCGTAGACGCCGTCATGGAAGTCGCACGAGCCTTCGGTCGGGATCTTCATGCGCACGACATGCGGCTCGCCGGCCTCGACGCGCCGGGTCACTTCTTCGGCGGTCAGATTGAGGCAGTGGCCGTCATACTTCGGTTGCTTGCCCTCGGCGCGCTGCGCCTCGCGCATCTGCTCCAGCCGCTCGGGCGTGCAGAAGCAGCGGAAGGCGTGGCCGTTCGCCTCGATCTGGCGGACATAGTCGAGGTAGATGTGCTTGCGGTCGGACTGGCGATAGGGGCCGTAGGGACCGCCGACATCCGGGCCTTCCGCCCATTCCAGCCCGCACCATTTCAGCGCATCCAGCACCTTGGTCTCGAATTCCGGCGTCGAACGGGTGGCGTCGGTGTCCTCGATGCGCAGGATGAAGGTGCCGTTGTGCTTTTTGGCGAACAGATAGTTGAACAGCGCGATGTAGGCGGTGCCGACATGCGGCTCGCCGGTCGGAGAGGGGGCGATGCGGACGCGTACGGGGGCGTTCGTTGCGGAGGTGGTCATGTGTCTTCGGCCCGGTCGAATGCTGTGGTGCCGTTCGCCGGAGGAATTCCCGCGTGATCGGCTCATGCTTTATGGGAGGGAAAGCCCGATTTGCCGCCAAAATTGCGGCGGAGACGGAGTTTTCCGTTCGGTCAGGGGTGAGACCACATTCGATCCGGTGCGTCAAGGGAAAGTGCGGCTGCACAGCGGCGCAACCGGTCCCGGGTTCATTGCACCGGCCAGACATAGAGCAGCGCCGGCACGCTGACGAGGATGACGAGCAGCGACAGCGGTAGGCCGAGGCGCGAATAGTCGCTGAAACGATAGCCGCCCGGCCCCATCACGAGCGTATTGCACTGGTGGCCGATCGGCGTGAGGAAATCGCAGCCGGCGCCGATCGCTACCGCCATCAGGAAGGCCTCCGGACGGTAGTCGAGCGCCGCGGCGAAACTGACGGCTATCGGCGCCATGACGAGCACGGTTGCGGCATTGTTGAGGAACGGGGTCACTGCCATTGCAGTGACGAGGATCAAAACCAGCGCCCCATAGGCCGGCATGCCCGCGGCAAACGCGCCGAGCCAGCCGGCGATCAGTTCGCTGCCGCCGGTGGTGCGCAGCGTGTCGGCGACGGGGATGAGGGCGGCGAGCATGACGAGGATCGGTCCGTCGACGGCCCGGTAGGCGTCGGCCAGGGGGATCACCCGGAAGAGCAGCATCGCGATCGCGGCGGCGAAGAAGGCGGTTGCGACCGGCACGGTTCCGGTGGCGCTGGCGAGCATTGCCGCAGCCAGGATGATCACCGGCACGATGGCGCGCCGCCTTGTGCCGAGCAGGATCTCTCGTTGGGCGAGCGGCAGCAGGTTCAGTTCCTGCAGGGTCGCCGGCAGGGTCTTCATTCCGCCTTGCACCATCAGCACGTCGCCCGGGCCAAGGCTCACCTCGCTCAGACGCTCCGTCAGCCGCTTTCCCTGCCGGCTGACGGCGAGCAGGTTGATGCCGTAGCTGTGGAACAGCGCCAGCCGCCTGGCCGACAGCCCAACCAGGCGGGAATCGTTTGCGACGACCGCTTCGATGGCAGCGATCTCCTCGCCGGTTGCGGGTGCCTCCTTGATCGGCTTCCCCGACAGCTTGAGACCCGCGGCTGATGTGACCCGATCGAGCGCCACCGGCGTTCCTTCCAAAAGGATCGTGTCGCCGACTCGAACCGTGACGTCCGGCAGCGGTGCCATGTGGCGACCGTTGCGGATGATCGCGGTGGCGATGATGTCGCCCTCGCCGGGCTTGAGGACAACGCTCAAAGACTTGCCTGCTGCGCCGGACTCCTCAGTGACGGTGGCGTCGGAGGAATAGGTGGCGAAGTCGAGCGCCTCGTCGAGCGAGGGGTTCTGTTTGACGCGGGGCGGAACCAGCCGGTTGAAGCCGATCAGGAACAGGACGCCCGCGATCGTCAGGATTCCGCCAACTGGCGTGAAATCGAACATGGTGAAGCTCTCGCCGGTGATCTCCTGGCGCACGCGCGAGACGACGATGTTCGGCGAGGTGCCGATCTGCGTCATCAATCCACCGAGCAGGGCGGCAAACGCCATCGGCATCAGGTAGCGTGACACCGGGACGCCCGAGCGCCGCGAGAACTGGAAGGCCATCGGCATCATGATGGCAAGCGCGCCGATGTTCTTGATGAAGGCGGACATCACCGCGACGGTTATCAAGAGCAGAAGCATCTGTGGTGTGAAGGTGACAAGGCTCGGAAAGAAGCGCTGCACCGTGGTGTTGATGATGCCCGAGCGCGCGACGCCCGCGCTGACCACCAGCGCGCTGCCGACGATGATGACGATGTCGTCGCTGAACCCTGAAAATGCCTTGTCATAGGGAACGATGCCGACCGCGACGGATACCAGCAGCGCCAGGCATGCGACGATGTCGTAGCGAAGGCGCCCCCAGATAAAGCCGGCCATCATCAAGAGGATGACCCCGAACGCCAACATCTGATCCGTCGTCATTTCTCCCCCATCGTCCCTGCGAGGGGCGCGGCCTCGCAATGATGAATGGAAATTCCAGCGTCGGCCAAAGGTTCCGGACCCTTCGGTGGTAAAGCTTCCACAGGGTAGGAAACGGTGTCAACCGGCAACGGGGATGGCCGGTTTCATTCGCAGCCAAACGAACGGCTTAACGGCCCGGCCCGCGCCTCGCGCATCCGTCTGGCCGGCGCGTACCGTTCGCCGGCCAGTTGGGACCGATAGGCAGGCGCTCAGTGCAGTGTCTGCGCCTCGACCTTCTTTTTCCGCTTCGCATTGCGCGACAGCATGTTGAGCACCTCGACCAGTGCCGAGAACGCCATGGCGGCGTAGACGTAGCCCTTCGGTACGTGGAAACCCATGCCTTCGGCAATCAGCGTCATGCCGATCATCAGCAGGAAGGCGAGCGCCAGCATGACGATGGTCGGGTTCTTCTCGATGAAGTTGGCAAGCGGCGTTGCCGCCAGCAGCATCACGGCGACGGCGACAACGACGGCCGTGACCATGATCGGCAGGTGCGGCGTCATGCCGACGGCGGTGATGATGCTGTCGACGGAGAAGACGAGATCGAGCAGCAGGATCTGGCCGATTGCGGCCCCGAACGAGGCGACCGCGGCGGTACCGATGAAATCCTCGCCCTGATCGGCCGGATCGACGTTGTGGTGAATTTCCTTTGTCGCCTTCCAGACGAGGAAGAGGCCACCGGCGATCAGGATGATGTCCTTCCAGGAAAAGCCCTGGCCGAAGATCTCGAACACCGGCGTCGTCAGCTTGATGATCCAGGCAATCGTGCCGAGCAGCGCCAGCCGCATGATCAGCGCCAGGCCGATGCCGATGCGCCGGGCCGAGATCCGATATTCGGGCGACAGCTTGTTCGTCAGGATCGAGATGAAGATCAGGTTGTCGATACCCAGCACGACTTCCATGACGATCAGCGTCACAAGGGCAACCCAGGCTTCAGGGCTTTGCATCAGGACAAGGATGCTGTCCATGCGATCTTCCTCTCCAAATCGGAACGTCAATGACGTCGGTATGTATGGAGAATCAGAGTGCTTGCAAGGCAGCCGCCACAGATAGGATGCAAAAATGCGTGCCATCCCGTGCGTTTATCCAATTTGGCCGGCGGATACCGGGCCTTCGGAGTCTCGGGGCTGCAAAGACAGGTGACCTTCGGATACGCGCCGTTCGTAGGCTGCGAGGAAGATTTTCGTGCCGCTCGCCACGATCCGCTCCACCTCGGATGGGGGTGGCGGTGTTTCCATCGAACCGAACAGGCGATGCTTGAAGATGCCAGCCGTCGCCAGTTCCAGGAACTGCCGGCTGGCGAGCTCGGTATCGTCGATCACAAGCCGGCCATCCGCGACCTGCCGGTCGAGATAGGTCTTCAGAACCGAAACCGGGTTCATCGGGCTGGCGGAAAGGAATTGGCAGGCCAGCGGCATGCGCTGGTTCACGGCAATCACCATGCGCATGGCCTTGATCGTATAGTCGGCCGATAGGTGCGTGGCGAACAGCACGCCGAAGTCGTGCAGGGCCTCGGCCACCGTGAGGTCGTCTTTGAGAGCGCCGCGGGCCGATTCGGTGATGCGCAGACGTTCGCGCTGGATCAGTTCGCCGAACAGGTCCTCCTTGTTCTCGAAATAGACGTAGATCGTACCCTTGGACACACCGGCCGCCCGCGTGATGTCGTTCATGCTCGCAGCGTCGAAACCCTGCTCCATGAAAACGCGCTTGGCGCCGTCCAGGATCTGCTCGCGTTTCACCGGGTCCGCGCCGGCGGCGCGCCGCCCGGTCGGGCTCGGGCAGGTCTCCTCGCAAGTTGCCGTTAACTTCGTTTCCATCGCCCCTTGCAGAAATTCCTCTTGCTGCTTGCTTTTCGAACCGCGCGGTTCGATTTGACCTTGATATGGAACAAATTTGGTACTAAGTCAAATCGAACTGAACGGTTTGGTTCGATTGCATCATCGCTGCCATGCCATTTGCGGGTGAACATATGTCGGTCTCCAAAACGTCTAGCAAAGCCAAGGTGCGTCCCGTCGACGATGATTTCGTTGCCGAGGCGCCGACCGCGCCCGTGCCGGAGGCACCGGCGGCCGCCGAACCGGCGCCGGCGAGCAAAACCACCAAGGCAGGTGGCAAGCGCCGTGTTCTGCCGGTGCTGTTTCTCGCGTTGCTGGCCGGCGGCGGTTGGTACGGCTACAACTGGTGGACGACCGGACGGTTCATGGTCTCGACAGACGACGCTTATATCGAGGGGGACATCGCCACGATTTCGCCGAAGGTGACGGGCTATGTCGCGCAGGTTCAGGTGGCGGCGAACCAAAAGGTCAAGGCTGGCGACGTGCTCGTGACCCTCGACAGCGGCGACTATCAGAACGCCCTCGACCAGGCGAAAGCCCGGATTGCGACCGCCGAACTCTCGCTGCATCGGATCGATGCGCAAATCGACGGTGCGAAGGCCTCGCTTGCCCAGGCGGAAGCGGCGAAGCAGGCGCTCGATGCTGCCGTCCGGGGGGCCGAAATCAACCAGCAACGCGCCAGCACCTTGCAGTCAAAGTCGGTCGGCACGACGGCCGAACTTGACAGCGCCAATATTGCCCTCGATCAGGCCCGGGCGAACCTGGCCGGAGGCGAGGCCAACATCGTTGTCGCCAAGGCCAATATCGCGTTGCTCGAAGCGCAGCGAATGGAAACCGAAGGCACGATCCGGACCCTGGAGATCGAGCGTGACAAGGCCGCCCGCGACCTGGGCTTCACGGTGCTGAAGGCACCCTATGACGGCGTCATCGGCAACCGCTCGGTTCAGGTCGGCGATCTGGTTGCGCCGGGGCAGCGCCTGATGGCGCTGGTACCGACCCGCGAACTTTATGTCGACGCGAACTTCAAGGAAACGCAGCTCAAGCACCTGGTGCCCGGCTCGAAGGTCAAGGTCTACGTCGATGCCTACGACGATGACGCTATTCAGGCTACCGTGGAGTCGATCTCTCCGGCGTCCGGCTCGGTCTTCTCGCTGCTGCCGCCGGAAAATGCGACCGGCAACTTCACCAAGGTCATCCAGCGCGTGCCGGTCCGCATCGCCCTGCCCAAGGACGCGCTCGAAAGCGGACGCCTGAGGGCGGGCCTGAGCGTCGTCGTCGATGTCGATACCCGCACGGCCCCCGAGGCAGGCGCCGCTGCGGCAAGGTGAATGTTGCGCGTTCTCCGGACGCGCAACATTCCGCAACCCACTTTGATCCCGTATCCGGACGCCGGACGTGTCCCGGGTAGCAATTGACCGTCGGAGTCGGCATGTCAGCCACAACCGTTGTTTCGGGTTCGGCCGCTCCAACCGTCCCCACCTCGGAGACCATGGACCCGAAGCGGCTGGTCGCCTTCCTGGCGATGGTTCTCGGCATGTTCATGGCGATCCTCGACATCCAGGTGGTGTCGGCTTCGCTGTCCGAGATCCAGGCCGGCCTCAGCGCCGGCTCGGACGAGATCGCCTGGGTGCAGACCTCGTATCTGATCGCCGAGGTTATCATGATCCCGCTTTCGGGCACGCTGGCGCGGATCATCTCGACCCGCTACCTATTCACCATCTCCGCCGCCGGCTTCACCGCCGCAAGCGTGCTCTGCGCCACGGCGACGAACATCGAGCAGATGATCGTCTACCGCGCGATTCAGGGCTTCATCGGCGGCGGCATGATCCCGTCCGTCTTCGCCGCCGCCTTCACCATCTTCCCGCCGTCGAAGCGCAACATCGTCTCCCCGATCATCGGGCTGATCGCGACGCTGGCACCGACCATCGGGCCGACCGTCGGCGGCTATCTCAGCCATACCTTCTCCTGGCACTGGCTTTTCCTGATCAACGTCATCCCGGGCATCATCGTTACGATCGTCGCGTGGAACTTTATCGATTTCGACAAGCCGCAGTTTACGTTGGTGAGGCGGTTCGACTGGTGGGGCCTTCTTTCCATGGCCGTCTTTCTGGGATCGCTCGAATACGTGCTGGAAGAGGGCAATGCCAAGGACTGGTTCAATGACGAGCATATCGTCATGGGTGCCGTCGCCTCGGCCATTGGCGCGGCGTTTTTCTTCTACCGCGCCTTCAAGGTCGAGTTTCCGGTCGTGGACCTTCGAGCCTTTTCCGATCGCAACTTCGCTTTCGGCTCGATGTTCTCCTTCATCATGGGTATTGGCCTCTATGGCCTGACCTATCTTTACCCGGTCTATCTCGCCCATATCCGCGGCTACGACTCCCTGATGATCGGTGAGACCATGTTCGTCTCCGGCCTTGCGATGTTCTTCACCGCGCCGGTCGCAGGCATACTGTCGAACAGGCTCGACCCGCGGGTTATGATGGCGATCGGGTTCACCTCCTTCGGCGCAGGCACCTACATCATGACGGGGCTGACGGCGGACTGGGATTTCTACGAGCTGTTTATCCCGCAGATCCTGCGCGGCGTCGGGCTGATGCTGTGCATGGTGCCGATCAACAATATCGCGCTCGGCACCCTGCCGCCGGCCCGCATCCCCAACGCCTCCGGCCTCTATAACCTGACCCGCAATCTTGGCGGCGCCGTCGGTCTCGCGGTCATCAACTCGATGCTGACCACCCGCCAGGACGTGCACTACATGCGGTTGCGCGAGCACATCGACTGGGGCAACCCGGCGGCGCTCGAGCAACTGAAGAACATGGCGGCCAACTATTCAGCGCACGGGCTCGATGGAGCGACCGCCGCGATCAAGCAGATGGTCGGACTGGTGCAGCGGCAGGCCATGATCATGTCGTTCAGCGACGTGTTCCTGTTCCTGACCGTGCTGTTTGCGGCCATGCTCGCCTGCGTGGTCATGATCAGGAAGCCGGAGGCCCGGGCGGCCGGCGGAGGCGGCGGGCACTGAGGCTTGGCCGAGGGGCTTGCCGGCCAGCGGCATTTTCGGTCAGGATGCCACACGGACCTGACCTGTGCGGCGCGCGAAATGGCTTACGATCGATCGAGCGGACTCACCCGGCGTGCATTTCTGAAGGGTGCGGCAGGCCTCGGTGCGGCAACCATGCTGCCGGGGCTTCCGGTACGGGCACAAGACGCGTGGCCTGCGATCGACGCCACGTTCGTCTTCGCCGCTGACGTTCATGCCTGCCTGGTCACCGCGGACACCCTCAGTCCGAATTGCGAGCAAGAGGGCAAGACCGACGCAAATCTCGTCCGCCATGTGCGGGCGATCAATCAGATCGCCCGCAAGGACTGGCCGCGCGTTATCGGCGGCATCGACACCGGCCTTGAGAACGCCGGCAAGGCGATCGGGCGTCCGCATGGCGTGATCATCGGCGGCGACATGACCGACGATGGCGGCGGCCAACTGAGGATCCCGGGGGTCGGGTGGCAATTGCAGCAATTCGCCGGCCGCTACCGGCAGGGCACCGGCCTCGACCAGGTGAACTATCCCGTCTATGCCGGCCTCGGCAATCACGACCTCGACCAGAACGGCGTGCCGCCCCACGTCGACTTTTATCGTCGGGAACTGCGCGACTATGTGGAGCTGAACCATCGCCTGTCGGTGTTCTACAAGCCGCCCGTGCCGGTGACGAACTTTCACGTGCCGTCCGACAGCTACTCCTGGGATTGGGGCGGGTTGCACCTCGTCCAGTTGCACCGCTTCGGCGGCGACGAAACGAAGGGAGCGGTCAGCGGCCTGCCCTGGTTGCAGCAGGATCTCGCCGCCTATGCCGCCGATGGACGGCCCGTCGTGCTGTTCCAGCACTATGGCTGGGATCCGTTCTCGATCGAGCGCTGGGATCCCGCCATGATGACCTTCGACGATAACGGAGTCGGTAAGGCCCACTGGTGGACCGAGGACGACCGACAGTCGCTGCTGGCGGTGCTGAAGGGATACAACGTGATCGGCCTCTTCCATGGCCATGAGCACGATACACCGATGATCTACCGCCGGAACGGCTTGGATATGTTCAAGCCCATCGCCGCCTACAAGGGCGGGCTGGCCGTCGCCCGGGTCACCGACGAGCGGTTCGAGGTCGTGCTGGCAAAAGCCTATGGCGAACGCGGCGACGTCGTCTTCACCAACGCCTTCAGCAAGCGGCTGGGCGGGTGAGGGTCTGTCCGATTTTTTAGGTTGCTGGCGCTGAGGCGGTCGGTTCGGCAACCAAGGCTCCCGTCGTGCCGGGCTCGACCGCTCAAGGCCGGGAGGACGACGTGCGGTTGGGCGGTAACAAAAAGTGCAGGCCCTCCCAGAGCAAACCACCCGTACGAACCGGCCGCTGCCAGTTTTTGATTTACGTACATCAGAAACTTCGCTACAGCTTCTCGCCGGAGGAAATCATGCGACCGATCGTTTACGACATCGCGGCAAATGCCGGCGTCAGCCTGGCCACCGTCGATCGCGTTCTCAACGGCCGGCCCGGCGTGCGTGCCGTGACACGGGCCAGGGTCGAGGCGGCGATCCAGAGCCTCGGCTATGTCCGCGACATGGCGGCGGCCAATCTCGCCAAGGGCCGGGTCTATCCGCTGGTGTTCATCGTTCCGGGAGGGGAAAACCCCTTCATGCGCGGGCTGGAGGCGGAGGTGCGCGCGGCTGTCGATCGCTCCGCTTTCGAGCGGACGCGGATCTCGATCGTCAACGTTCCGCCATTCGAGCCGGCCGCGCTCGTCGCGGCGATCGATGCAGCCATCACCAGCGGCGTGGCCGGGATCGCCGCGGTCGCCGTTGATGCGCCGGAGGTGGCCGAGGCGATCGGCCGGGCGCGCGCAGCGGGGATCGCCTTGGTTACGCTGGTCTCCGATCTTGCGACTTCCGGGCGCGATCATTTCTGCGGCGTGGACAATGTGGCCGCCGGCCGGACCGCCGGCAGCCTGATGGCGCGGTTTCTTGGCGCTCGGCCGGGTCCTGTCGCCGTGCTCGCCGGCTCGATGCGGGTGCGCGACCATCGCGAGCGGCTGGACGGGTTTCGGGCGGTGATGGCGGAAGCCGGCGGCAGGCGGCCGGTGCTCGACGTGCTGGAGGGCCAGGACGATCCAGAACTGGCGCAAGCGCTGATCGCCGAATGCCTCGAGAACAATCCGGACCTCGCCGGCATCTACAGCCTCGGCGCCGGCAATGGCGGCCTGGTTGCCGCGCTCGCCGCAGCCGCTCGGGACGATCTCTGCGTGATCGCCCACGAGCTGACCGCGCCGACGCGCGCCGGGCTGGCAAGCGGCCTGATCGATGCGGTGCTCAACCAGGACGCCGGCCATGAGGTGCGCAGCGCCATCCGTATCCTGCGTGCCAAGGCCGACGGCCTACCGGTGGTCGAGGCGCAGGAGCGGATCCGCATCGACATCTTCATCAGGGAAAACCTGCCGCCGGAAAGCGGTGTGGGGCCGCGACCGGCCGGGTCGGACGAACATTAGGAGAAGATCATGTATCTCGGAATCGATCTCGGAACGTCCGGCGTCAAGGCCATGCTGATCGAGGCCGACCAGCGGATCGTCGGGTCGGCCAGCGGCGCGCTCGAAGTTTCGCGCCCGCATCGGGGCTGGTCGGAACAGGATCCGGCCGACTGGATCGCCGCCACCGGACAGGCGCTCGACGCCCTGAAGGCGGCTCATCCGGAAGCGCTTGCCGCCGTGCGGGGCATCGGTCTTTCCGGCCACATGCACGGCGCCACGCTGCTCGACGACAGGGACCAGGTGCTGCGCCCCTGCATCCTGTGGAACGACACCCGCAGCCATCGCGAGGCGGCGGCCCTCGATGCCGATCCGCGCTTCCGCGCCATCACCGGCAACATCGTCTTCCCCGGCTTCACCGCGCCAAAACTCGTCTGGGTGAAGAACAACGAACCGGAGGTCTTCGCCAAGGTGCGCCGGGTCCTGCTGCCGAAGGATTACCTGCGCCTGTGGCTGACGGGCGAGCACCTGTCGGACATGTCCGATTCCGCCGGTACGGCCTGGCTGGATACCGGCGCGCGACGGTGGTCGCCGGAGCTTCTTGCCGCCACCGGACTGGAGGAGCGGCACATGCCGGGTCTCGTCGAAGGGACCGACCCGGCTGGAACGCTGCGCGCCGAACTCGCCGCCCGCTGGGGCCTTGGAGCCGGGGCCATCGTCGCCGGTGGCGCAGGAGACAACGCGGCGTCGGCCTGCGGCATGGGGACGGTCCGGGACGGGGCGGCTTTCGTCTCGCTCGGCACCTCGGGCGTGCTGTTTGCCGCCAACGGCCGCTACCTTCCCAATCCAGAAAGCGCCGTGCACGCCTTCTGCCATGCCCTGCCTAACACCTGGCACCAGATGGGGGTGATCCTGTCGGCCACCGACGCGCTGAACTGGCATGCCCGTGTCACTAGCGCTTCCCCGGCCGATCTCACCGCTGAACTGGGCGAGGCGCTGAAGGCGCCGGCCGGGGTCATCTTCCTGCCGTACCTGTCTGGCGAACGCACGCCGCACAACGACGCCACCATGCGCGCTGCCTTTGCCGGCCTCGGCCACGAGAGCGACCGCGCGGCGCTGACGCAGGCGGTTCTGGAAGGCGTCTCCTTTGCGGTCCGCGATAGTCTGGAGGCGCTGCGTCTCGCCGGCACGACCCTTTCGCGGGTCACGGCGATCGGCGGCGGCTCGCGCTCGCGCTACTGGCTGAAGTCGATCGCCACCGCCCTGGCGCTGCCGGTCGACGTGCCGGCCGATGGCGACTTCGGCGCGGCTTTCGGAGCGGCGCGACTCGGGCTGATCGCTGCGACCGGCAGCGATCCGCTTGCCGTCTGCACGCCACCGAGGACGGCGGAAACGATCGAGCCGGACGCCACGCTGACCGCGGCGTATGAGGTGGCCTACGAGCGCTACCGCCGGCTCTATCCGGCGATCCGCGAGGCGATGATTTGAGGGGTTGGCTTGCCGCTCACCCTAACCCTCTCCCCGCGAGCGGGGAGAGGGGACGTGGCACGCGCAGCGTCCCTGGAGAAGGCGAGCGACGCGGCATATCCCTTCTCCCCGCTCGCGGGGAGAAGGTCGCGGCAGCGGGATGAGGGGCCATCTGCCGCGGTCAGGTTCAGTTATTCAAGGAGGAGAACCCATGAGCACCGGCTTTTTCGGCGAGATCGCCAAGGTGAAATACGAGGGCCCGGAGAGCACCAATCCGCTTGCCTTCCGCCATTACGACAAGGACGAGGTGGTGCTCGGCAAGCGGATGGAGGACCACCTGCGCTTCGCCGTCGCCTACTGGCACAGCTTCGTCTGGCCGGGCGGCGATCCGTTCGGCGGGCAGACTTTCGAGCGCCCGTGGTTCAAGGACACGATGGACGCAGCGAAGCTGAAGGCCGACGTCGCCTTCGAATTCTTCCAGCTGCTCGGCGTGCCCTTCTACTGCTTCCATGACGCCGACGTGCGCCCGGAGGGCAGGAGCTTCGCCGAAAACACCAGAAACCTGAACGAGATCGTCGACTACTTCGAAAAGAAGCAGGCCGCGACCGGCGTCAAGCTGCTGTGGGGCACGGCGAACCTGTTCTCCAACCGCCGCTACATGGCGGGCGCGGCCACCAACCCGGATCCGGACGTCTTCGCCTTCGCGGCGGCGACGGTGAAGACCTGCATCGACGCCACAAAGCGGCTCGGCGGCGAGAACTACGTGCTGTGGGGCGGACGCGAGGGCTATGAGACGCTGCTGAACACCGACATGAAGCGCGAGCTCGACCAGCTCGGCCGCTTTGTCAACCTCGTCGTCGAATACAAGCACAAGATAGGCTTCAAGGGCACGATCCTGATCGAGCCGAAGCCGCAGGAGCCGACCAAGCACCAGTATGATTTCGACGTCGCCACCGTTTACGGCTTCCTGAAGAAATACGGGCTGGAGAACGAGGTGAAGGTCAACATCGAGCAGGGCCACGCGATCCTCGCCAACCACTCCTTCGAGCATGAGCTCGCGCTCGCGAACGCGCTCGGCATCTTCGGCTCGATCGACATGAACCGCAACGATTACCAGTCCGGCTGGGACACCGACCAGTTTCCGAACAACGTGCCGGAGATGGCGCTGGCCTATTACCAGGTGCTGGCCGGCGGCGGCTTCAAAACGGGCGGTACCAATTTCGACGCCAAGCTGCGCCGCCAGTCGATCGATCCGGAGGACCTGCTGATCGCCCATATCGGCGGCATGGACTGCTGCGCCCGCGGCCTGAAGGCGGCGGCGAGGATGATCGAGGACGAGGCGCTGTCGAAGCCGCTCGAGGAGCGCTATGCCGGCTGGAGCGTACCGGAAGCGAAGAAGATGCTCGGCGGCGGCTTCAGCCTCGAGGAGATCGAGGCCTGGGTGCTCAAGTCCGACCTCAACCCGAAGCCGCGGTCCGGCAAGCAGGAACTGCTGGAGAACGTGGTCAACCGCTACGTCTGAGGTGGGCGGTTTCGACCGCTACGTCCGGCCCTATCCTCAGGCAACCGTAGCGGTCGGTCTCGCGTTTGATCTCCGCGACGAGGACATCCAACGCGGGATTGCGGGATTTTCGCGCGCGACGTACGACGTAGGCCACCGATGGTGGCTGCGGCAGCCGGCCGGCGATGCGTTCCATCTCCGGAGAGAGATGGCGGCTGCTGACGATGGCGACGCCGAGGCCTGAGGCGACACCTGCCACGATCCCCGCGGCGCTCGTGCATTCCAGCACGGTCTCGAAAACCAGGTCGCTGTCTTTCGCGATCTCGAACGCCCATTGCCTGTAGAAGCACGCGTCGTCGAACGACAGGAAGGGAATAGGGCCGGCGTCCGGCAAGGAAAGCTCCGGCGACTTCACCCAGTGGAGGTCCTCGCGAAACAGCACCACGTCCGAGGGGCGAACTTCATGGGCAAACACCTGGAGGATGGCCGCATCAAGCCGTCCGTCGTCCAGCATGGATCGAAGCGTCAGGCTCATCCGTACCTGTGCCCTGACCGACACTTCAGGATGCAGCCGGCGAAATCGACCGAGGATGCGCGATAGATCCGTGCACGTCGTATCCTCGGTCATGCCGAGAGCAATTCTCCCCGCCAGCGAGGTCTTGGACAGGCTTAGAAGCGCTTCGTCGTGCAGGCTAAGAATACGTTCGGCATAGTCCAGCAGTTCTTCGCCCAGCTCCGTGAACAGCGGAGCGTCCGGCTTCCGGCTGAGTAGTTCACAACCAATATTGACTTCCAGCCGCCTTATCTTGTGGCTGACCGCCGATTGCGACAGCCTCAGGGCCGCCGCAGCGCGCGTCACGCCACCGTGAAGTCGGATAGCCTGGAGGGCTCGAAGCGCGTCGACATCCAGACGCCTTGCGGTCAGTTCGGTCATGGTTCCGGTCCAACAAATCATCTGTGGTCAGAGCATGACAAATCTTGGCGACCGCATACAGTCCGCAATCCAGATTCCGTTGAACATTCATTGCGTCATCGAAATTTGTCATGTGATCTCGTCCCGGTTTGCGCGTATTCGGCCGGGACCGTCATCACACGAACCAGTTCTGGCGACCATGGCTGACACGACTGCTGCATCCTCCCCTGTTTCCGGCCACCGCCTTCTATGGCCCCTTCTGGCGATCGCCCTGGTCGTCAGTTGGAGTTCGGGGTTCGTCGGAATCCGCTACGCCAGCGAACAGGCAGGCGTGATGCTGGTGCTCTTCTGGCGCACCCTGTTGTCCGGGGCCATCCTGCTCCCCTTCGCTTTGCTTGTCGGTCCCCGCATGTCGCTCCGGGCCGTCGGCGTGCAGATGATCTTCGGCGTGATGATCGTCTTTTTGTATCTGGGCGGATTCGCCATGGCGATCGAACAACGGGTGCCGACGGGTCTCGTCGCGCTGATCTCGGACCTGGTCCCGCTGGCGATCGCTGCTCTGTCGCACACGTTCCTGGGCGAGCGGATGAGCCTGCGCCAATGGGCTGGCACCGCAATCGCGATCGCCGGGGTGCTGATCGTGTCATTCGACAGTCTGAGCCTAGGCACTGCACCTGTGTGGGCCTATGTGGTGACGGTCGCTTCGATGGGCGTGTTTGCGCTGGCGACCGTTCTTCAGAAACGCTTTGGCACGCTGCGGATGCCGATCCACCAGAGCCTTTGCATCCAGTTCCTGACCGGCTCGGTCCTGTTCGGGGTTGTCGCCGGTGAGCAGGGCGGGCTGCTGCCCCCGGCCGATCGCGGCTTTGTCGTCGGGATTGCCTGGCTCGTGCTGGTCGCGACGTTCCTGTGCTACACGACCTACTATATGAGCCTGCGCCTGTTTCCGGCCGCGAAGGTCAGTGCCGCGATCTATCTCAGCCCGCCTGTCACGATGATATGGGCATGGGCGCTATTCTCCGAACCGCTTAGCGTGTCGATGTTCAGCGGGTTGCTGGTCACGCTTCTGGGGGTCTGGCTTACCTCGTCGTCGGGCGGCGCCAAGCAAAGCTAGTCGTGTAGCCGGGTTATGGCCGTGCAGGCGCCGTGCGCATCCCCGACGAACGGCCTACCGCGCCGCCCATTGTCTCGACGGCGCTGCCACCGAGTTGCGCACCACAAGGTCCGGCCGAAGCAGGATCTCGGTCTCCGTCTCCGCCGACGTGCCGTCTGACAGCATCTCCAAGAGCAGCGCCATGGCACGCTTGCCGATGGCCGTGCGCGGCTGGCGGATCGTGGTCAGCGACGGTGTCATGAAGCTCGCCTGCGGGATGTCGTCGAAGCCGGTGACGGAGAAGTCGCCGGGAATGTCGTAGCCGCGCGCCTTCAGGCCGATCATCACGCCGAGGGCGGTCTGGTCGTTGACGCACATGAAGGCGCTCGGCAGATCGTCGCGCATGAAAAGCTGTTCGAGCGCCAGCCGGCCGCTCTCGATCGTTCCGTCCCCCTCCATGACGATGCGGCCGGCCGCCGGGATGCCGGCGGCATCGAGGCCGGCGTCGTAGCCGGCGCGGCGCCGGTTGTGGGCGAGCTTCGTGCGCGAATCGCCGATGAAGGCGATCTTTCGATGACCTTCGGCAATCAAAAGGTCGACCGCCTTGCGCGCGCCCGCCGCATCGTCGACACCGACATAGGGGATGCCGCCGTTGAAGACCGGCTCGAAGACGCCGACGCAGGGCGGCAGGCGCGCCGTCATCGCCCGGTGGCCGAAGGGCAGAATGCCTGTGAACAGGATCAGTCCGGCGGCCTGGTTGGAGTTGAGGAACTTCAGGTATTCGAGGCCGCGCTGCGGCTCGTTCTGCGTATGGCCGATCAAGACGCCATAGCCATGCGCGCGCGCCTCATTCTCCAGGCCGATGAGGATGTTGGAGAAATTCGGGTCGCCGATGTCGGGCGCCACCACCAGGATCATGTTGGAGCGGCCGAGCCTGAGGCTGCGCGCCATCGCATTGGTGGTGTAGCCGGTGATCGCGATCGCCTGGTCAACCTTCAGGCGTGTCGATTTTGCCACCTTTTCCGGCGTGTGGATCGCCCGCGAGACCGTCGCGATCGACACCTCGGCGATCCGGGCGACGTCTTCGATGGTTGCGGGGGAGGAATTCGACACTGCGTTCTGCCTCGGGCTGCTTTGCGGGCGACACTACACAGACTTGTCCAGCGGTCAAACGGCACCGCGTAAAAATCCGGGACAACCGTCAATGTAAACCTTTACATTTGACGATGTAAAGGTTTACATCAGTTCTGAGCGGTGGGGAGACCGCACGGGAGGCTTTCATGGTTTCGGATGTCGTCGACGGTGCGCCCGTCGTCCTGTCGGCGCGGCGCATCAGCAAGGCGTTCAGCGGCGTGCAGGTGCTGTTCAGCGTCGATTTCGAGCTGCGTCAAGGCGAGATCCATGCGCTGATGGGCGAGAACGGTGCCGGCAAGTCGACGCTGGTGAAGATCCTTTCCGGCTTCGAGCAGCCGACCTCGGGCGAAATCCTCCTCGACGGCGAGCCGATCGAACTGCCGCCGAACGGCGGCGCGGAGGCGCTCGGCATCGTCATCATCCACCAGGAACTCAACCTTGCCGAACACCTCACGGTGACCGAAAGCCTGTTCCTCGGCCGCGAGGTGACCCGCTTCGGCGTGCTCGACCGCAAGTTCATGCGCGCCGAGACGCGCCGCGTGCTCGACCTGCTCGGCTCCCACGTCGACGAGAACGCGCCGATCGCCTCGCTGTCCATTGCCGAGAAGCAGATGGTCGAGATCGCCAAGGCGATCAGCCGCGACGCGCGCGTCGTCATCATGGACGAGCCGACGGCGGTGCTGTCGCGCGAGGAAACCAGCATCCTGTTCCGGCAGGTTCGCAAGCTGCGCGACAAGGGCACCAGCTTCATCTTCGTCTCGCACAAGCTCGACGAGGTGATGGAACTGACCGACCGGGTCACGGTGCTGCGCGACGGCCAGTGGATCAAGACCTCGCCGACGGCGATCCTAGACGGCGAGGCCATCGCCCAACTGATGGTCGGCCGCGAGCTCTCCAGCCTCTATCCGGCGAAGACGGAGCCGGACGTGGACGAGGCGATCGCGTTGCGGGTCGAGGCGGTTTCGACCGGCTACGTGCGCGACGCCAGCTTCGAGGTGCGCAAGGGCGAGATCCTCGGCTTTTCCGGCCTGATCGGCTCGGGGCGGACGGAACTGATGGAGGCGATCGTCGGGCTGCGCCCGCGGCTTTCCGGCGATGTGCTCGTCAACGGGCAGGCCGTGCCTTCCGGCGACGTGCATGCGGCGAACCGATCGGGCCTCGCCTACATGACCAAGGACCGCAAGGCCAAGGGGCTGCTGCTCAACGCCGGTATGGCGGCCAATCTCACCCTGCAGTCGCTCGAGCGGCACAGCCGGCTCGGCTACCTTGACCCGGGCAGCGAAAAGGCGGCGCTTGCCAGGGCAAGGCGGCGCTTCGACATCCGGGTGCGGGACGCTAATATCGTGGCGGGGCGCATGTCCGGCGGCAACCAGCAGAAGCTGCTGCTCGCCAAGGTCATGGAGACAGAGCCGCAGATCATCATCATCGACGAGCCGACCCGCGGCATCGACGTCGGCACCAAGCAGCAGATCTACCATTTCATCTCGGCGCTGGCCCGCGATGGCCGGTCGATCATCGTCGTGTCGTCGGAGATGCCGGAGATCATCGGCCTGTGCACCCGGGTGGCGGTGATGCGCGAGGGCCAGATCGTCGGCATGCTCGAGGGCGATGAGATCAGCGAGCATGAGATCATGCGCTACGCTGCGGGCTTGAAAAAGAAGGCTGCCGCCTGACGGCAGATGAAGCAGACGCCGGCAAGAGATTGATGTTCCTCGCTGGAGCGGGACGGGAGGTTGGACTTGGACATGAGCGTGAACGAGGAAAGCGGCCAGGCGAAAATCCGCCGGCGCAGTTGGCGGGATGTCGATCTCAGGGCCGTGGCCCCCTTTGCGGCGCTGGCCTTGCTCCTGATCATCGGGGCGCTGGTCAATCCGAACTTCATCGGCATCAACAACCTCGCCAATGTCGCCACCCGCAGCGCCTTCATCGCCATCATCGCCGTCGGCGCCACCTTCGTCATCTCCTCCGGCGACCTCGACCTCTCGGTCGGCGCGATGGTGGCCTTCATCGCCAGCCTGATGATCCTGTTCATGAATTCCGGCGCGATCGCCGATCCGGCGTTGATGTTGGCGGCGGCGGTTGCCTTCGCCGTCGCCGCCGGTGCCGCCTGCGGGCTTGCCAACGGGCTGATCACCACGGTCGGCCGGATCGAGCCCTTCATCGCCACCCTAGGCACCATGGGCATCTACCGCGGGCTCACCACCTGGCTGTCGCAGGGCGGGGCGATCACGCTGCGGGAGCCGCAACTGCAGGAGATGTACCGTCCGGCCTATTTTGGCTCGATCCTCGGCGTGCCGGTGCCGATCGTCGTCATCCTCGCCGTCACCGCGGTCGCCGCCTTCATCCTCTACCGCACCCGCTACGGCCGGCACGTCGTCGCCGTCGGCTCCAACAGCGATGTCGCGCGCTACTCCGGCATCGCCGTCAACCGTGTCCGCACCATCGCCTTCGTGATCCAGGGCCTGTGCGTCGCCGTCGCGGTCCTTCTCTACGTGCCGCGCCTCGGCTCCACCTCGGCAACCACCGGCATCCTCTGGGAGCTGCAGGCGATCACCGCCGTCGTCGTCGGCGGCACGGCGCTGAAGGGCGGCGCCGGGCGCGTCTGGGGCACGATCTGCGGCGCCTTCATCCTCGAACTGGTCGGCAACATCATGCTGCTGTCGAACTTCGTGAGCGAGTACCTGATCGGCGCCATCCAGGGGGCGATCATCATCATTGCAATGCTTGTCCAGCGCTCGCTGGTGCGCAAGTCGTGAGCCAGGCAGTTCCGGACCGCCGTCCGGAACTGCGGCAACCAACGGAATGGAGCATGTCCGGTTCTCGGAGGAGACGGAGATGCTCAGGCCGGGTCTGCAGGTCTCCCGGCATCGTGGATTGACCTGTTTTTTGGGAGGAACTTTATGCGCAAGAAATTACTGGCTCTGACGGTCGCGGCCGTGGCAGCCTTCGCCGGCACCGGCCACGCCCAGGACAAGAACGTGACGATCGGCGTATCGATCCCCGCCGCCGACCACGGCTGGACGGCCGGCGTCGTCTTCCATGCCGAACGCGTCGCCAAGCTCCTGATGGAGCGGCACCCCGGCCTCAACGTCATCGTCAAGACCTCGCCGGATCCGGCCAGCCAGGCCAACGCCGTGCAGGACCTCGAGACGCAGGGCATCGACGCGCTCGTCATCCTGCCGACCGACCCGGACCCGCTCGTCAACGCCATCAAGGAGGTCAAGGGCAAGGGGACGTTCGTCGCGCTCGTCGACCGTGCGCCGTCCGTCAACGACAACTCGGTTCGCGATCTCTACGTCGCCGGCAACAACCCGGCGCTCGGCCAGACCGCCGGCGAATACATCAAGGCGACCACGCCGGACGCCGAGGTGGTCGTCATCCGCGGCCTGCCGATCCCCATCGACCAGCAGCGTCAGGACGGCTTCGACAAGGGTATCGAAGGCTCCAACGTCAAGGTTCTCGACCGCCAGTACGGCAACTGGAACCGCGACGACGCCTTCAAGGTCATGCAGGACTACCTGACCAAGTATCCGAAGATCGACGTAGTGTGGTGCCAGGACGACGACATGGCCGTCGGCGTGCTGCAGGCGATCGAGCAGGCCAAGCGCACCGACATCCAGTATGTCGTCGCCGGCGCCGGCTCCAAGGAAATGATCAAGAAGGTCATGGACGGCGACAAGATGATCCCGGTCGACGTGCTCTATCCGCCGGCGATGGTCGGCACGGCGCTCGAGATGACCGCCGCCAACTTCTACGGCCAGGTGCCGGTGCGCGGCGTCTACACGATCGACGCCACGCTGATCACCAAGGACAACGCCAAGGACTTCTACTTCCCGGATTCGCCGTTCTGATCCGGACCGGATGACAGTCGCCCGGGCCAAAACGGTCCGGGCGGCTTATTGTCTTCGATCGTTTCCAGCAGGGAAGATCTGGGTTGCCCGGGAAAACATCGTCAGCTTCAGCAGCGTTTCAGGTGCGCGAGGCCGGGCGTCAGGCCCGCAGGCAGGAAAATTCAAGGCGCGGCAGCCGGAAAGGCCCGCGATGGGAGGAGGCAAGAGATGAAGACGATCAAGGGACCGGCGCTGTTTCTGGCGCAGTTCGCCGGCGACACGGCGCCGTTCAACTCCTGGGATTCGATCACCAAATGGGCCGCCGACATCGGCTATCATGGCGTGCAGGTGCCGTCCTGGGATGGCCGGCTGATCGATTTGAAGAAGGCGGCGGAATCGAAAACCTACTGCGACGAGTTCGCGGGCAAGGCACGTGAGAACGGCGTCGAGGTCACCGAGCTCTCCACCCATCTTCAGGGCCAGCTCGTTGCCGTGCACCCGGCCTATGACGAGGCCTTCGACGGCTTTGCCGCCCCCGAGATGCGCGGCAATCCGAAGGCGCGGCAGGCCTGGGCGGTAGAGCAGGTGAAGCTTGCGCTGACGGCGTCGAAGAACCTCGGCATCGGCGCACACGCGACGTTTTCCGGCGCGCTCGCCTGGCCCTTCGTCTATCCCTGGCCGCAGCGTCCCGCCGGGCTCGTCGAGACCGCCTTCGACGAACTGGCCCGCCGCTGGAAGCCGATCCTCGACCATGCCGAGGACTGCGGCGTCGACGTCTGCTACGAGATCCACCCGGGCGAGGACCTGCACGACGGCATCAGCTACGAGATGTTTCTGGAGCGCACCGGCCACCATGCCCGCGCCTGCATGCTCTACGACCCGTCGCACTACGTGCTGCAGTGCCTCGACTATCTCGACAACATCGACATCTACAAGGACCGCATCCGGATGTTCCACGTCAAGGACGCGGAGTTCAACCCGACCGGCCGGCAGGGCGTCTATGGCGGCTACCAGGGCTGGGTGAACCGGGCCGGGCGCTTCCGCTCGCTCGGCGACGGCCAGGTCGATTTCGGCGCGGTGTTCTCCAAGATGGCGGCAAACGATTTTGCCGGTTGGGCCGTCGTCGAGTGGGAATGCGCGCTCAAGCACCCCGAGGATGGCGCGCGCGAGGGGGCGGAGTTCGTCCGGCACCACATCATCCGCGTCACGGAAAAGGCCTTCGACGACTTCGCGGGCGCCGGCACCGACGAGGCCGCCAACCGCCGGATGCTCGGGATTTGAGGGGTCAGGCGGCCCGGAGGGCGGCGAGATCGGCACGTTCGAGCGCGGCGATGTTGCGCTCGATCCTGGCCGCATCCCAGTCCCACCAGGCAATCTCGAGGAGGGCAGAAATCACATCATCGCCGAAGCGCTTGCGGACGGGGGCAGCCGGATTGCCGCCGACGATCGTGTAGGGTTCGACGTCGCGCGTGACGACCGCGCCGGCAGCAACGATCGCGCCTGGACCGATCGTGACGCCGGGCATGACCAGCGCGCCATGGCCGAGCCAGACGTCGTGACCGATCACGGTGTCCTTGAAGGGCAGGTCGGCATAGCCGCCGGTCTCGGCCAGATCGAAGACGCGGAAAGGATAGGTGGTGAAGCCGTCCATCGGATGGTTTGCCGAGCTGGTGATGAAGCGCACGCCGTGGGCGATCTGCACGAAACGGCCGATCACGAGCTTCTCCTGGCTGAAGTCGAAGAGATAGGGAGCAAGTGTGGCGGCCCAGTCGTCGGGGCAGGTGAAGTCGCTGGCATAGGAATAGTCGCCGACCTCGATCCTGGGGTGGTCGATGACATTGCGGAGATAGACGGTGTTCCTGATGACCGTACCGTCAGGTGTCGTGATCGGGTGCGCAAGGATGGGATTGAGCAAAGGCATGGCGAAGATCTCTCGGATGGAATGGATGCCGCCGCCGAGGCGACGGCGTTGATCCCGGATCGGACCGCCTGGAGGGAGGCCGGTTCCGATCGCAGCCGGGTAGCTGAATCGACATCGGCTCCCGCATGCCGGAGCGTGATTTGGCCCAGGCGCATGATTGAAGATGATCCAGCCCCGCGCGGGGAAAGGCAAGGAGGAAACGGAATGGCAATCGAAGGAAGTGCTGTCGAGGCGCGGCAGCCGCGGATCCGGCTCGGCATGGTGGGTGGCGGCGCGGGCGCGTTCATCGGCGCGGTGCACCGCATCGCCGCAAGGCTCGACGATCACTATGAACTGGTCGCCGGCGCGCTGTCGTCGACGCCGGAAAAATCCGTCGCCTCCGGCCGCGAGCTCGGGCTCGATCCGGCGCGTTGCTACGGCAGCTTCAAGGAGATGGCCATCCGCGAGGCGAGGCTGAAGAACGGCATCGAGGCGGTGGCGATCGTCACGCCCAACCATGTGCACTACGAGGCGGCGAAGGAGTTCTTGAAGCGCGGCATCCATGTCATCTGCGACAAGCCGCTGACCTCGACGCTTGCCGATGCCCGGAAGCTGAAGCGGCTCGCCGACGCGAGCAATGCGCTGTTCGTGCTCACGCACAACTACACCGGCTATCCGATGATCCGGCAGGCGCGCCAGATGGTGAGGGACGGCATGATCGGCCCGGTGCGGCTGGTGCAGATGGAATACCCGCAGGACTGGCTGACGGAGAACATCGAGCAGACCGGCCAGAAGCAGGCGGCCTGGCGCACCGATCCGGCGAAGTCCGGTGCCGGCGGCTCGACCGGCGACATCGGCACCCATGCCTACAATCTCGGTTGCTTCGTCTCGGGCCTCGAGCTCGAGGAACTGGCGGCCGACCTCGACAGCTTCGTGGCCGGCCGCCAGCTCGACGACAACGCCCATGTGATGATGCGTTTTGCGGAGAAGGACGGCGTGCGCGCCAAGGGCATGCTCTGGTGCAGCCAGGTGGCGCCCGGGCACGAGAACGGCCTGAAGGTGCGGGTTTACGGCACCAGGGGCGGGCTTGAATGGGTGCAGGCCGATCCGAATTATCTCTGGTATACGCCCTTGGGCGAGCCGAAGCGTCTCATCACCCGCGCCGGCGCCGGCTCCGGTGCAGACGCAGCCCGCGTCAGCCGCGTTCCTTCGGGCCATCCGGAAGGCTACCTCGAAGGCTTCGCCAATATCTATTCGGAAGCCGCACGCGCCATCTACGCCAAGCGCAAGGGAGCGAAGGTCGATCCGGCCGTGCTCTATCCGACAGTTGATGACGGCCTGAAGGGCATGGTCTTTGTCGACGCCTGCGTGCAGTCCTCGAAGAGGAACGGCGCCTGGGTGAAGGTCTGATCGCCGGCTTCGCCTTGCGGAAGGGGCAGGGCGTTTGACAAGGGCAGGGTATGGGGGAGGTGCGACGCGTCCCCCATATGCCTTGTGCTGCGGCAGCCTCGACGCTGCATTCGGCGTCGCTGTCACGTTGTCGCCTTCCGGCTCGATGGACTGCGGTCGGCCTGGAACGGGCAAACAAAGGAAGACCTACTGCCCTATCCGGCGTTCCTGCATCTCTTCGCCCACAAAACAATTGTAGCCCCCGCGGTCGATGACCCGTCTCAGCGGCAATTCGAACGGCTGCAACTCGCTCACCTCCGCCCCCAATATCTCGACGACGAGCTTGCGGAGGATCGCATCGGCAAAATGGCTGACATCGGATACTTTCAGCAAGAAGGCGCCGTTTCCGCCGATCACGCATTCCTCGTAATAGACGTCGAGGTCCGGGATCGATGCCGAATCCAGGTGCATCAGCATGATGGGAAGACCATCGATCACGATGCCCTGGGCGACAGTCGAATTGCGGGCGACGGGTGCGGGAACGCCGGCGTTGTTCGGTCCGTCGCCCGATATGTCGATGACGCGCCGCGTTCCGTGAAAGGGGCTGATCTGAAAGAGTTGCCGCGCAAATATGAGGGCGTTGGAAATCGAGGTGAAGGAAATCCGCCTGATCGGCCGCCGACGCAGGGCTTCTGCGAATTGAGCCGCAGCGCTTGGGCCGTCGATCAGTGTCCACGGCAAGACCTGGACAGCGGAGCCGCCCCATTCGACATAGGTCACGGCAATCCTGCCGAGCGGCCCGCTTTGAACGGCGCTGACGAGTTCCGGCTGCAGGAATGCATCGACATAGCCTTGCCGCTGGATCTGCTGTTCGTGGATCTCCATCGAGTAGGAGACATCCACGGCAAGAACCAGCTCAAGATCAACGGCAACCGGATCAGGTCGGGCGGGAGCGCTTCCCGCCAGAACGCCACAGCAGACAAGAAGTGCGCATCGCAGGTTCATCGCGACAACAGGTCAGAGTGCGTTGATGATACACCTCTACCGCGTGTTCGCAATGCGAGCGTGTGAGGCATAATGCGTGTGGGGGGATCGCATACCCTGCCGGCAGGTCGGCGAAACGTTCAAAGTACGTCCGCAGACCTGTAGGCAAGCGCTTCCGCTTGGACGATGCGCGATGGAAAAAATCGTCGCTATTTGCCGAGGTGCCGCTCGCCGCGCTTGCAGGCGAGGTCCATCTGCTTCTGCCGCTCTCGGAAGCGCGCCCGGTCCTCGTCGGTCCGGCGTGCGAAACAATGCGGGCAGGAGACCCCGGCCTCATAGGTCGACGCCGTGACCTCCTCTGCCGTCAGCGGATGCCGGCAGGCGCGGCAGAGCGTGTGCTCGCCCTCCTCGAGGCCGTGGGTGATCGAGACGCGCTCGTCGAAGACGAAGCAGGCGCCCTCCCACAGGCTTTCTTCGGCCGGCACCTCCTCGAGATATTTCAGGATGCCGCCCTTCAGGTGATAAACTTCGTCGAAGCCCTGTTGCTTCATGAAGGCGGTCGCCTTCTCGCAGCGGATGCCGCCAGTGCAGTACATGGCGATCTTCGGCTTGTTGTGCAGGCCGGTGTGGTTGCGCACCCATTCGGGGAATTCGCGGAACGTCTTCGTCTGCGGATCGACCGCGCCCTTGAAGATGCCGATCGCGGTCTCGTAATCGTTGCGCGTGTCGATGACGATCGTGTCCGGATCGGAAATCAGCGCGTTCCAGTCCTTCGGCGCGACATAGGTCCCGACCACCCTGTTCGGATCGATGTCCTCGACCCCCATGGTGACGATCTCCCTTTTCAGGCGCACCTTCATGCGCAGGAACGGCATTTCGGCGGCCTGGCTTTCCTTGTGCTCGAGCGCGGCGAACTCGGGCTGCGCGCGCAGGAAGGACAGCACGGCTCGGACGCCGGTCTCCGGTCCGGCGATCGTGCCGTTGATGCCTTCATGGGCGAGCAGCAGCGTCCCACGCACGCCGTGGTCCTCGCACAGCGCCTGCAATGGCGCGCGCAGGTCGGCAAAACGCGGCACGGAAACGAAGTGATAGAGGGCGGCGACGAGGAACGATGCCTCGTTCGGCTCCGGAGTGCTGGTCGAGATGGCTGTCATGCCGGCTGGAATACAGCTTTGTGCGCCGCGGCGCAATCGGACCGCTGCGGCAGGTCTCGTGCTCAGGCAGCGTGCCGCCACAACAAGGCGATGTGTTCGGCGTCCTTCCTGGCGTTTTTGGGAAAAAGCATCGCCGCCAGGGGCAGGGCTTCCGCGCGCAGTCGGCCTTCTTCGGCGGTCATCACGGCGATCAGATGCGTCAGGTCCTCCGGCGGGCCGATTTCATGCGGGTGCGCATCGGCAAAGTCGGACAACAGGGCGATATCCTGGTTCTCGCCGAGGAGCGCCGCCAGGTGCTTTGCGTGCCGGCGGGCGCTGGACAGTGCGGCCGGCCAGGCCTGCGCGAGGAAATGGCAATGCACCCAGCGGTCCTGCGTCCGCTTGCGCAGCGAATGGAAACTGTCGGCCGCGCCGGTGTCGGCTGCCTGGCGGAGCGCGAGGGCGGCTTTCTTGCCCGTCCTGCGCCATCCCTCGCCGAGAATGCCAGCACACCGCTTCGGGCCCGCGTCGAAGCGGAAGTGGTCGACGGCGTCGAGGGCGTCGGCGCAGATGGCGATGGCCTCCTTGATCAGGTCGTCGGTCGCTGCCGCGCTGGCAACGGAATCACGGCGGGCGACGAGCCGCTGATGGACCCGATTCACCGCCATGCGCTCCTCTGCCGTCGAGGCCGCATCCGCCAGCCTGTGCGCTGTTTCCACGAGCGAGGTCGCATCCCGACTTTCCCTGAGGTGGCGGCCAAGCGCACCGATCCGCTCGTTTTCCCTTTTCTGAAAGACCCGGTCCGCGGTCGCAATCAGCCGGTACAGGCTTCTGACGCGCTTGAACTGCTTGCGGGCGGTATGGATGGCCTCGTGGGGGCCGTCCGGCCGTTCTTCGAGCACGGTCCTGGCCCGCACCAGATAGCGGGATGCAACCCGTCGCACTTCGCTGTCGAGCGGCTTATCCGCTTTGAGGATGAGGCTCATCAACGGGTCCGGTTGTTGCTGCGGATAAGGCCATTACCTGGTTCGAGTAGCGGTCGTCGCCGGTCACCTCGCGCCCCACCCAATCGGGGATTTCCGGCAGATCGGCCTCGCTGTCGAGCTCGACTTCGGCAATGACAAGGCCGCTGTAACGCCCGCCATACTCGTCGATCTCCCAGGTGAAGCCTTCATGCTCCACTTCGTAGCGAACCTTCTCCAAAACCGTCCCGACGGCATGGCGGAGCATGTCGGTGGCGACCCCGATATCGATGTCGAATTCGTACTCGTCGCGGGAAAGGGCGGTCTTGCCGATCTTCAGCGTCAGGCAGGAACGACCGTCGCCATAGGTGCGCACGCGCAAGGATCGGTCGTCCATGGCGACAAGATAGCCCTGCCTGATGGTGACACCCGCGTCGGCGACATGTCGCCAGCGCTTGCCGGAAACCAGAAACTTTCGCTCGATCTCTTTCGCCATTGCCACTCGCTTTCGCATTGTGGATAGTCGGGCAATAAAACTCTACACGAAGGGGCGCCTCTGACAAGGAGCGAAAGCCGCGGCTTGCGATGGCGCCTCGGATGGCACCTCCACGGTCGCTTTTTTGCTCGACAGCAGCGAAGCGAGGGAGTAATCACCGGATAATTCAATCGTTTTAAAGGTCGTTGCGCCATGTCCGGCAAAACCGAAAACCTGCTTGCCGTGCTCAATCTGCAGCCGGTCGTTCCGGTGCTCGTGGTGGAAGAGGCCGCGAGCGCCGTGCCTCTGGCGCGCGCCCTTGTCGCGGGCGGCCTGAAAGCGATCGAGATCACGTTGCGCACCCCGGCCGCGCTGGAGGCGATCCGGCTCGTGGCAAACGAGGTCGAGGGGGCCGTCGCCGGAGCCGGCACCATTCTGAACGCGGCGCAATTCGACCAGGCCGTCGCCGCGGGCTCGCGGTTCATCGTCAGCCCGGGCACCACGCCGGAACTGCTTGAGGTGGCGGCGCAATCGCCGGTGCCGCTCCTGCCGGGCGCTGCAACGGCCAGCGAGGTCATGGCGCTGCGGGAACAGGGCTACCAGGTGCTGAAATTCTTCCCGGCCGAGCAGGCCGGCGGTGCGGCGTATCTGAAGGCCCTCTCGTCGCCTCTTGCCGGGACGCTGTTCTGCCCGACGGGCGGGATCTCGCTTGCCAATGCAAAGGACTATCTTTCGCTGCCGAACGTGGTCTGTGTCGGTGGGTCATGGGTGGCGCCGAAAGAATTGGTGGCGACGGAGGATTGGGCCGGGATCACCAGGCTGGCGGCCGAGGCGGCGGCGCTGAAAAACTAGCCGGCTAACAAAATCAGCACCGAACGGTTCGCTGCCGGGTGGCGCAAGCGGCGTTCCGCATTCTGCAGCTCGGGTTTGTATTCCCGCCGTCGCGTTCCTATGTCTCAATCCGGATTCAACACGGCCGGCTTCGACACGGCAAGGAGAGAACTGATGTTTGATGCGAAGAAGTTGCTGGACCAGTTTCTCGGCATGCAGGTTCCCGGCGCGGGTGGCACGGTGCGCGAGCGGGCGGGGCAGGCGGGCCAACTGGCGAAGGACAATCCGCTGGCGGCCGGCGCTATCGCGGGAATTCTGCTTGGCACAAAAGGCGGCCGGGAGGTGGCGGGGACGGCGCTCAAGCTCGGCGGACTGGCGGCAATCGCAGGCCTCGGCTACCAAGCCTACAAGAACTACAAGGACGGCCAGGCGCCGGGTGCCGCTCCGCCGGCTGAAAATCAGCCGGAACTGCTTCCGCCGCCTGAAAATTCCGGCTTCGCCACGCAAACTGTCAGCGCCGATTTTGCGCTCACCCTGGTCCGCGCCATGATCGCCGCCTCGCGCGCCGACGGCCACATCGATGACGCCGAGCGCGCCCACATCATGGACAGGCTGAAGGTCTCCGGCATCGGCGGCGATGCGGCCGCCTTTCTGGAACAGGAACTCGCCAATCCGATCGACCTCGACGGCATCGTCGCTGCGGCGAAAACCGAGGAGCAGCGGGTCGAGCTTTACACCGCCTCTCGGTTGACGATCGAGCCCGACAGCCGGGCGGAGCGCGGCTACCTCGACCTGCTCGCCGGCCGCCTTGGCCTGGACGATGCGCTGGTGGACCACATCGAGGCGACAGTCTCCACGGCGAAGGCGCCGGCCGGCCCGTGGGCGTGATCGATCGATCACGACTTTGCATTTGTGTCGCGGCAGGCTCTGGCCTATGACCAGCCGGTCCGGCTCCGGCCGGGTAGCGGGAGCGCAAGACACGGGGGGACACGATGCGAGACCTGAGCAACTGGAAGGCCTGTCCGGCACCTGAGCCGGTGAGGCTGGACGGCCGGTTCGTCCGTATCGAACCCTATGACCGCGCCGAGCATTTGCAGGCACTGTGGGATGCCTTTGGCGGCCTGGCGATCAATCCGTTGCTCAAATACTTCACGCAGGACGATTTCGCCGGCATCGAGGATTTCGATGCGTGGTCCGAAGCGGTCATCAGGTCCGGCTGGGTTCGCGAAGTCATTGTCGACAACGAAACCGGCAAGGCCGCGGGGATGGCGCATTACATGCGACCAGATCCGGCCAACGGGGTTGTCGAGATCGGCGGCATCGCGCATGGCCCGGCGATGGCCCGCTCGCCCGCCTCCACGGAAGCGCAGTATCTCCTCGCCAAGCACATCTTCGAGGATCTGGGCTATCGGCGCTACGAATGGAAATGTCACAACGAGAACGAGCCCAGCAAGCGGACCGCCCAGCGGCTGGGCTTCACCTTCGAGGGTGTTTTCCGCCAGCACATGTTGTCGAAGCATGCAAACCGGGACACGGCCTGGTTTTCGATCATCGACGCCGAATGGCCGGCGCTGGCGCGGTCCTTCGAGCGCTGGCTTTCGGCGGACAACTTCGACGCCCAAGGCAGGCAGAAGCGGAGGCTCGAAGACATCCGTGCGGAAATAAAGGAGTTGGCACCGTAATGAGCAACAATCCGGGCCCGAGCAGCCGTTCCGCTGCCATCGCCGCAGCCGTTATTTTGCTCATCACGGGGCTTGCCTTTTTCGTCCTGCCGAACGTGATGGTCTGGCTCGGCGAGATCTCGCCATGGCTTGCCGCTGCGGCGGGTGCAGCTCTCGTGCTTGCCTTCTTCCTGGTGTTCTGGCTCCGGGCGCGCTACCAGCGCAGGGGCGAATAGCGCGCCGAGCCAAAGCGCACGGGTCCAAAAGCGAAAGCCCTGATCTCGTCGTTCAGCTCTGTAGCGACGCGCCGAGCAATACAAGCCCAAGAACCAGCACCAGTAGCGCCCCGAGGATCTCGATGGCGTTGCCGACGCGGAGGGCGGCGCTGTTGCCGCCAGCAAGGCGCATCGCGGCCCCCTTGGCCGTCACGGCCAACGTCGCCAGCGCCGAGACGGTGATGGCGGTACCGATCGACATGGCGACGACCGACAGGATGCCGCCGAGGTAAAGCCCGTTCAGCAGGGCGAACGAAAGCACGATCAACGCACCTGAACACGGGCGAAGGCCCACGGCGACGATCGCCGACCAGGCTTCACGCAGCGCAAATCTATCCCCCTTCAGCAGCGTCGGGTCCGGCGCATGCACATGGCCGCAGCTGGCACACACCTCGCCCGGCGCATGCGAATGGCCATGATCGTGGCCATGCGAATGGTCGTGATGATGGCCGGCGGCGGTGCCGGAGTGGGTATGATGACGGTGGTCATGTCCGGCGGCATCCGCCTGGGCCATCGCATAGACCTCGACGGGAGCATCGCGTCGGCTCCGGCGCCAGAGCTTGCGATAGAGCAACCACGCGCCGAAAGCGGCGATGAGGGCGTAGCTGGCCGTCTCCAGCGCCATCGTTGCGTCGGTCATCGAAATCGACGTCCCACGCAGAAGGAGGTAGGCGGCGCCGACGAGCAGGATCGCGACCACGCCCTGCAACAGGGATGATAGGAAGGAGAGCAGCACCCCGCGCCGCAGCTCGATCTCGTTTGCGAGCATGTAGGAGGAGATGACCGCCTTGCCGTGACCTGGGCCTGCGGCATGGAAGACGCCATAGGCGAAGGAGAGGCCAACCAGCGTCGAGGCTGCCCAGGGATTGTCGCGCATGTTCTTCAAGGCGCCGGTCATCATTCGATAGAATGCCTGCTGCTCGCTGTTGATCCAGGCGAAAATGCCGCCGAAGAAACCGGTGGTGTTGAAGGCCGGCTCGGCGCTGCCGATCCCGAGCGGCGACTGGGCGTAGGCTGTGCTCAGCCCGGCCAAGAAGAGAAGCACAGCGACTGAGGCGATGTGCGGGATCGTTCGCCGCGTCAGCATGTGACCTCCAGCCGCGTTGCAAAAAGCTTCGTCATGTCGGTTCCGGCCGGGTCGTTCCAGAAATCCGCCGTCAACGTCCCCTGGTTCTGAGCAAGAACTTCGTCAGGATCCGGGCGCACGACCTTGTGCTTGCAGGCGGCGAATTTCTCGCCGACGACAACCAGGTCTCCATCGGTGGCGAAGTCCATTGCCGCATACATCGTTGGATCGTAGACGCCAAAGGTGAGCTTGCCCTTCAGGGCCAGAGCTTCTCCCGGGCTAAGCTTGAAGAACATCAGGAGCTGGCCGTCCTGAAAGTCGACGTTGATGGCGTCGGGCTTGGTAACCTTGATGGTTCTCCCGTCCTCGGTGATGGAGGTGTAATAGCTGAACTCCTCCAGCGATTCGAGCACCGTCTGGCCGACCTCGGCCAACTCGTCGACATCAAGCTTGAGGTTGGAATTCTTGTCGAACTCGAGCACGACGCTGGACGAGAACATCTCATCGAAGCGCCAGACGTTGCGCAATTCGGCGATCGTTCCGTCATCGCCCGCGACGACCTCAAGGCGCGCTTCGGCAAAAATGTGCGGATGCGCAAAGGCCGCGGCCGGCAGCAGCCAGGCAGCGCCTGCGAACAGAAAGGAGGCGGGCTTCATGTGCGCAGGATTCCTCTCGTTTCTGGCATTTGCGGACGCGCGGCAGGGTTAACAGAAATTGGGCCGGATTTGGGGCCCTGGCCAAGGCGCGAATTGTCGCGCCCACCGATTTCAGTTCCGCACATCGGCGCTGGTGCCGTTCTTCTTGAACCAGCTGTGCAGGAAATCGACGAAGGTGCGCACCTTCGCCGGCAGATAGCGGCGATGCGGATAGATCGCGTAAATGCCGCGGTCAGCGGGAAGATAATCATCGAGGATCGATATGACCTTGCCCGAATCGAGGCTGGCGCGGGCGATGAACTCCGGCACCTGGGCGATGCCGAGGCCGCTTGCCGCCGCCCTGACGGCGGAGGCCGGGCTGTTGACCTCGATGTGCCCGCTCACCGGAACGCTGAAATTTGTGCCTTTGGCATCGATGAAACGCCAGTTGCTGTGCGACTTGCCGTTGGTATCGATAACGCAGGGCAGGCGCGACAGTTGCGACGGGTGGTCGATCGGCCCGGTGCGCGCAAGAAAGTCCGGCGAGACGCAGATCTTAAGGAAAAAATCCCCGAGCTTGCGGGCGATCAGTGTCGAATCCTCAAGCCGCGTGATGCGCACCGCCACGTCGAAGCCCTCTTCGACCAGGTCGACGAAGCGGTCGTCGGAGACGATCTCAAGCGACAGTTCCGGATGCTCGCGGCCGAAATCGATGAGCGACTGGCCGATCTCGGCATCGACGAAGGTGCGTGGCGCGGAGATCTTCAGCTTGCCCTTCAGGTCGGTGTTGTTCTCGCGCACCAGGTCGGCGAGGTTGTCGATCTCTTTGAGGATTTCCGAGGCGGTCCGGTAGTAGGTGTGGCCGGCCTCTGTCATCGAGAACTGGCGCGTCGTGCGGTTGAGCAGCAGCGCGCCGAGTTCGTCTTCCAGTTCGCGCACATACTTGGACAGGAGCGCCTTGGACTTGCCAACCTTGCGCGAGGCCGCCGAAAAACCTTCCGCATCCACGACGTCGATATAGGCGCGAATGCGGGTGAGCGTATCCATGTCAGTCCTGGTCCTTCCTTGCGGGCGCACGGTCACGGCGGGGCGTGCGCCGAGGCAGCAGGAATGTCGTAGGCTGGCGAAAAAAATTCAATAGCAACCGCGAAAAACTCTTGATTGCGACGGGGAATCTTCTTATCTCCGCGTCTGCCCAAAGTCGCACGTGCCTGTGGGTGTCCGCCGACCCTCGATTTGGTGAGGATCATCGGTAAGGTACCTGGATCTAACCGCTCCAGTCGCTATTCCGGCCAACCGGGAAATGCGAGGACATCTTGAAGCAACGACGGTGCGGGCCTTTCTGGTGTCTGCCGGCTTTCCATCAGCCGGGGTTACTGAAGAGGCACACCTTCATTGCCGGAAGTGCGGTTGGGTTCTTCCCCGCCAATCCATGGCAGACAAAGCCGAATCCGAGCCTCGGCAGGCTCAGGTTCATCGTTTGGCGCATCGCGCGCATGCTTGGTTCCGGGGTCTCCACCGGCTGGTTCCATCGCATGTTCGCGTCGCCCTTTGTCCTCCGGTTTTTCCGGAGCATCTGTTCACGGGGAATGGCAAGATGACCACTGCACGCATTATCGACTTCCTGAACACGCGACGACCGGACGGCCCCTGCCTCGTGGTCGACCTCGATGTGGTGCGCGACAACTTCAAGGCGTTCCGCCACGCGCTGCCCGACAGCGCCATCTATTACGCCGTGAAGGCCAATCCGGCGCCGGAAATCCTGCGGCTTCTCGCCAGCCTGGGCTCCTCCTTCGATTGCGCGTCCGTTGCCGAGATCGAAATGGCGCTCGATGCCGGCGCGACCCCGAGCCGCGTCTCTTATGGCAACACCATCAAGAAAGAGCGCGACATCGCCCGCGCGCATGCGCTCGGCGTCAGCCTCTTTGCCGTCGACAGCCACGAGGAGGTCGAGAAGGTTTCCCGTGCCGCGCCCGGCGCGCGCGTGTTCTGCCGCGTGCTGACGGATGGCGAGGGCGCCGAGTGGCCGCTGTCGCGCAAGTTCGGCTGCGTGCCGCAGATGGCTGTGGACGTGCTGGTCTACGCCCACCAGCTCGGTCTCGTCTCCTATGGCGTCTCGTTCCATGTCGGCTCGCAGATGACGAAGGTCGACGCCTGGGATTCGGCGCTCGCCGATGCCAAGCGCGTTTTCGTCCAGCTTGCCAAGCAGGGCATCTCTCTGAAGATGGTCAACATGGGCGGCGGTTTTCCGGCAAAGTACCTGAAGGACGTGCCGACGGCGGAAGCCTACGGCCAGGCGATCTTCGGTGCGCTGAAGAAGCACTTCGGCAATCATATTCCCGAAACCATCATCGAGCCGGGCCGCGGCATGGTCGGCAATGCCGGCGTGATCAAGGCGGAGGTCGTGCTGGTGTCGAAGAAGTCGGACAACGACGCGCACCGCTGGGTGTTCCTCGACATCGGCAAGTTCGGCGGCCTCGCCGAGACGATGGACGAGGCGATCCGCTACCCGATCCGCACCGCGCGCGACGGCGACGCGATGGAGCCCTGCGTGCTCGCAGGCCCCACCTGCGATTCGGCCGACGTGCTTTACGAGAAGAACATGTACCCGCTGCCGATCACCCTTTCGATCGGCGACCAGGTGCTGATCGAGGGCACCGGCGCCTACACGACGACCTACTCGGCCGTCGCCTTCAATGGCTTCGAGCCGCTGAAGGCCTACGTGATCTGAAAGTGTTCTGAACCGATCCAGGCGGCTCCCGCGACAAACGGGAGCGCCACCCATAACAAGATCTGATGACCGCTCGTGGCGGCAATTGAAGTTCGGGAGGCCGGGATGGCCACTGTTCTTGGTTCTGTCCGCGCATTCTTTGCGCAATCCGCCTATTCCATCGATCAGGAAAATCCGGGCGATGTCGTCGCGCGCGAGCGCCTGCTCGACCGGGCGATGGGCGAAGCTCGTTTCCGCAACTCCTCCGAAAAACTGCGCCGCGGCCGCGTGCCGGCAGACGGGCTGGCCCTCGTCGCCCGCGATCCGGACGGCTACGTGATCGGCACCGTGCGGCTGTGGAACGTCGAGGCGGGCGTTGATGCCTCGGGAAATGCGGTGCCGGCGCTGCTGCTCGGCCCGCTCGCGGTCGACCCGGAGCATGAGGGCAAGGGCATCGGCTCGGCGCTGATGCGTGCGGCCGTCACCGAGGCGGCGACGCGCGGCCACGGTGCCGTACTCCTGGTCGGCGATGCGCCCTATTACGAGCGCTTCGGCTTTTTTGCTGACAAGGCGAAACATCTTGTCATGCCCGGCCCCTCTGAGCGCGACCGCTTTCTCGCGCTCGAATTGAAGCAGGGCTGGCTTGGCGGCGCGGCCGGTGTCCTCGTTCCGTCCGGGCGCCGGTTTGGTCGCGCCGGGCTTCGCAAGGCGGCCTGACAAACAGCAAGCATCGACAGTAACCTGCAGTTATCGCGATTCTCCCCGGCCGGTGTTACTGTCGGCCGGCGGCGCGAGGGGCGCCGCTTCAAATGGGGGAATCACATCATGCGCAAACTCGATGACGCCTACATCGCTTGCGGGCTGCTCTGGCTCATCTTCGGGATGGCTTACGGGATCTGGATGGGCATCGCGATGCAACTGAACTTCGGCAATTCGCACGCCCACGCCAATCTTCTCGGCTTCGTTGCGTCCGTGCTCTTCGGTCTGATCCTGCGCGCCTATCCGGCGATGCGGGAAGCGCGGTTGGCCCTGCCGCAGTTCCTCGTCTACCAACTCGGCGCGGTGCTTCTCGTGGCCGGCAAGATGCGGATCGATGCCGGCGGAGATCCGACGCTCGCCAAGATCGGCTCGCTCGTCATCATCGTCGGTGCCCTTGGCATGGTCTGTCTCTTCGTGATGCGGCGCAGCGGGCAGGGGGCATTGGACGGCCGAGCCAGTTCGGCTGCCTGACGGCAGCGGACGGTGGGCAACGCGGGCCTGACGGTCCGCAAGCCCTATCCGGGGGAGTGTTCAAGCCGACTGATGATAGGATCGGCCGGCTTGGCACGCTCTGTCTCTTCGGCCTACAGACGCAATGGGGCCGACGCGCGCGTTGGGGGGCTAGTCCTGCGACCCGAATCGGCCGTCGCCGGGTGATCGGCAATAGTCGCCCTTCGGTTTAGCTAGCGTTGCATTGCGCTCATGGCGAGCGCCTGACCTGTTACGAAATTGCAAAGCTGCTCAGCCATCGCCGCGATCCGCAAGGTAACCGGTAAGATATTGATCTGTCTCAATCCCCTTCTCTTGATGGGGGAATAGTCGGCCCGTTGCAGCGGTCTAGCTGCGGATTACCGATGAAGGAGAGACAGATGTCCAAAACCCTGACCCGTTCCATGGGACTCGTTGCGGCCGTGGTTGCCGCGAGTTTCGGGCAGGCAGCCGTGGCCGCCGACCTGGCGCCGCTATCCGAACCGGCGCCGGAAGCCGCTGCCGCGGACCCACTCGGCCCCTGGCAGATCCGTCTCCGCGCCCTGGGCGTGATCACCAACGATTCCGGCCATGTGAAGGGTATTCCCGGTTCCGACTTGTCCTACAGCGACACGGTCGTGCCCGAGCTCGATATTTCCTATTACTTCACCGACAACATCGCGGCGGAACTGATCCTCGGCACCACCTATGCCAGTGTCGACGCGGACGGATCGATCGAGGGCCTCGGCAAGGTCGGCAAGACCTGGTTGTTGCCGCCGACGCTGACGCTGCAGTATCACTTCACCGATTTTGGCGCCTTCAAGCCCTATGTCGGCGCGGGTGTGAACTATACCCTGTTCTACAACCAGTCCGGCAAGGGCAAGTTCTCCGACCTCGACGTCAAGAACGAGTTCGGCGCGGCATTGCAGGTCGGCTTCGACTACATGCTCGATGAACACTGGGGCGTGAACTTCGACGTCAAGAAGCTGTTCCTCGAGCCCGAGTGGAAGGTCGATTTCGACGGCACGTCGCTGTCGGGCAAGGCGAAGCTCGATCCCTGGCTGATCGGGACCGGTATCACCTACCGTTTCTGACGCGCGGCATCTGTGCAGGACCACGCGGAAATGGGCGTGGCCGAGCCTAACGAAGGAGGGGACGTCAGGATCGACGGCCCCTTTGACAGGCGGCGCGCGCGGGTGTATCGGATTGCCACGGGTGAGAGCCCCGGCCGTCCGCAGGCGCAAGCTTTGGTGAAGTCTCTCGTTTCTTAACACGGTTATCCAGCCCTCAAGGCATGCGAACCGGTGGCAATGCGGACCCCCCGACATGACGCATGCAGAGACTGGAGAAACCCATGCGTCCATCGACGCCGCTTCCCGCCCTTGATGGTCTCAAAGAGCAGGCAAAGCGCCTGCGATCGCGCTTTGTCGCCGACGACCAGCCGATCAGCCACTCCCGCGCGCTCGAACTTGTCGCAGCGCAATACGGCTACCGCGACTGGAACACGCTCCACGCCGCAGTCGGCAATCGTCCGCCGTTCGATCCATGGCAGTTAGGCTCGCGCGTGCGCGGCCATTATCTCGGGCAGCCTTTCGACGCGAAGGTGCTCGGCGTCCAGGCGAGTACGCCCGGCCGATACCGGCTGACGCTGCATTTCGACGAGCCGGTCGATGTCGTCACCTTCGAAAGCTTTTCGGCGTTCCGCCAGCGGGTGTCCTGCACGGTCGATGAGACCGGCCGGACCGCCGCGAAGACATCGGACGGCCGGCCACACCTCGAACTGGAATGGTAGGCCCTCGCCCCAGCCGTTCGCGGCACATCATTGATGGTGGCGCCGGCAAATTGTCCGGCGCCATGCTCAGGCGCTGATATCGACGACGCCGCAGTCCCCGACCTCGGAGGCGAAAGCAAGCTGGCGGCCGCTCTGGCTCCAGGCCATCGAGGAGATTGCGCCTTTGCCGGGCCGGCGCAGCAGCACCTCGCGGCTGTCGGCAAAGCGGGCGGCAAGCACCATGCCGTCCGAATAGCCGATCGCGACGACCTCTTCGGCCGGATGGCAGGCGACGGACGTCACCATCACGTCGGCGCGGGTGCCGAGTTCCAGCGGCGCCTTGCCCATCGGTCCGTCCTTCGAGGCAAAGGGCCAGACGATCGCGGCCGGTGCGCCTGAGGAGGCGAGCCACTTGCCTTTCGCCGACCAGGAGAGCGACTTGACCTTGGCGGGATAGCCGGTCATGCGCATGTGACGGGTGTCGGCGCCGGGCTTGCTGTCGAGCTTCCAGCCGTGCAGGGCGTTCTCCTGCATGCTGGTGACGACAAAGCGCCCGTCCGGCGAGAAGGTGACGCCCGTGTGTGCGCCCTTCCATTCGAGATCGACCGGCGCGCCTGCGGTCGCCACCCAATGCAGGGAGACGCCGTTGTAGCGGGCGACGGCGATGCGCAACCCCTTCGGCGCGAAGGCGATGCCTTCGACCGTGCGCTGCTCGGGAAACTCTTTCAGCGTGCCGTCGGCAAGGCGGACGCGGGTGGTGCGGCCCTCGGCGAAGGCGACCGCTCCTTGCGGCCCGGCGGCGACGACGGAAATCCACTTGCGCGGTACGTCCGAAAGCAGTGTTGCGGTTCCATCGGCGGCGATCCGGAACACCTTGCCGTCTTCACCGCCGGTGACGAGCGTGTCGTTCATCTCGTCGCGCACGCAGGCGAGCAACCCGTCATTGGCCTCGGTCACCTTGTGGCCGTGGTCGAGCCGGTGGATCGCGCCGATCGCGGTGGCGAAGAACGGCACGTCGCCGAGAAAATACGTTGCGACGACGTGGCCGTCGAGATCCAGGGGGGCAACGGTCGGCATCAGTTCGTGTCTTTCTTCCGCGTGACGTTGTCCGAAAAACGCTTCGCCCTTTTCGGCGTCATGCTTTCGCCTCGCAGGCCTTGAACGTGCGCTCGATCTTCTCGCGGTCGAGGTCGCGGCCGATGAAGACGAGGCGGCTTTCGCGCTTCTCGCCGTCCTTCCAGGCGCGCTGGTGGTCGCCCTCGACGATCATGTGCACGCCCTGAATGACGTAGCGCTCGTCGTCGCCGGCAAAGGCGATGATGCCCTTCAGGCGCAGGATGTTCGGCCCGTCCGTCTGGGTGATCTTCTGGATCCAGGGGAAGAAGCGATCCGGGTTCATCTCGCCGCCGCGCAGCGAGATCGACTGCACCGTCACGTCGTGGATCGGCGAGGGGCCGTGGTCGTGGTGGTGATGGTCGTGATCATGATCGTGATGGTCATGATCGTGATGATGGTGGTCGTGCCCATGGTCATGGTCGCAGCCGGGGCCGCAGACGTGGTCCTCGTGATCATGGTCGAGGAACTGCGGATCGTTCTCGAGCGCGCGTTCCAAGTTGAAGGCGCCCTGATCAAGCACCTTGGCCAGGTCGATGTCGGAACGGGTGGTGCGATAGATGCGGGCCGACGGGTTGATCGCGCGTACGGTCGCCTCCACCTGCTCCAGCTCTTCCGGAGTGACTAGGTCGGTCTTGTTCAGCAGCACGACGTCGGCAAAGGCGATCTGGTCCTCGGCCTCGCGGCTGTCCTTCAGCCGCAGCGGCAAATGCTTGGCGTCGACGAGCGCCACGACGGCGTCGAGCTCGGTCTTGGAGCGGACGTCGTCGTCCATGAAGAAGGTCTGGGCGACCGGCACCGGGTCGGCAAGGCCGGTCGTCTCCACGATGATCGCATCGAAGCGGCCGGGACGGCGCATCAGGCCTTCGACGACGCGGATCAGGTCGCCGCGCACCGTGCAGCAGATGCAGCCGTTGTTCATCTCGTAGATTTCCTCGTCGGATTCGACGATCAGATCGTTGTCGATGCCGATCTCGCCGAATTCGTTGACGATGACGGCGTACTTCCGGCCATGGTTCTCGGTGAGTATCCGGTTCAGGAGCGTGGTCTTGCCGGCGCCGAGATAGCCGGTGAGAACGGTGACGGGAACGGGCTTTTGCGTGGCGGTATCGGTCATGAGAGCCTCGAGAACGGTCGGGGATGCGGTCGGCACCCGGTTGGCGTCTGATATAGGAGATTGAAGGCGGCAGCGCAAACGCTGCGCGCGCTCAGCGCAGCATCGCCACGTCGAACGCGTTCACGTCCTTGAGCAGTTCGATCAGGCCGGCGACCGCATGGTCCAGCAGTCGTTCCCCGCGTGCGGCTGTCGCGGCGGCTGCGTTGCCGGAAGCACCGAGGGGGTTCAGGTCCGACATCTTCCAGCCGAAGGCGTGCGGGCCATAGGCGCGCAGGTGGCGGAACTGCCTTGCAAAATCCGTTTGCCGCGAGGGGAAGTTCGCAGCCTTGTCGCGCTTCACCAGTTGCGGATGGATTGCGAGCATCACCGACGTCTCGATATCGCCGCCGTGAATATCGACGGCTTTCTGCTCCGGTGCTATCCAGCCGTCTGGCTGGCCGAAGCGGGTCCAACTCGTCGCAACGGCAAGCATCGCGTAACGGATGCGCGCCTCGGTGGCGACGATCGTCATCAGCGGCGAGTTGCCACCATGGGCGTTGAGCATCACGAACTTGCGGATGCCTTGCGCGGACAGGTCGGCGGCGACGCCGAGCCAGCGCTCCACGGCTTCATCATAGGCGAGTGATTTCGTGCCTTCCACGTCAAGATGTTCGGGCGAGTAGCCGATCCGCTCGGTGGGCAGGAAGGTGGCGGGCAGATCCGTCGGGAGTGCGGCGATGAGCCGGTCGACGATCGCGTCGGCGATCAGCCAGTCCGTCTCGAGCGGCAGGTGCGGACCGTGGCCTTCATGGGCGCCAAGGGGAAGGATGGCAATCCAGTCGGCGCGCGCCGCAGCGTCGAGCGTGGGGTCGTTGTCTTGCCAGCGTCTGGCCGGGCGGACGCGCATCGGGCCTCTTCCTGTCTTGTCGTCAACGGGTCGTCTCTGTCATACAAGGTGAGTTCGGCGAAACAAGATCGGCGGGGGCGCATGGGCAAGAAAAAGAAGGACGAGAAGAAGGACAAGGCCCGGAAGAAGGAGCACGCCCCGATCGGGGCAACCGACGTTTCCGGCGCGATCGTCCAGGCCGCACGCTCGATCCGCACCGTCCTCTCCCGAAATCTTCTTTCCAGCGGCCTATACGCCGGGCAGGATGGCGTTATGCTGGCGCTGGCCGACAATGGCGGGATGACCGCGGGCGCGCTCGCCACCCGCCTCGGCGTCAAGGCCCCCACCATGACCCGCACCATCGGGCGCCTGGAAGCGCAAGGGTTTGTCGAGCGCAAGCCGGACACGACTGACGGGCGGCTGACGGTTGTCGAGCTGACGCCCACCGGCCGCGCCTCGCTCGCCCTGATAACGCAAGCCTGTGATCTGAGCGAGCGCCAGGCGCTGGACGGCCTGAGCGACAAGGAGGTCCGCACCCTCCTGAAGCTGTTGCGCGCCGTCGATGGAAATCTGCGGGGCGTCGCAACGCAAGCCGGCGAGAAGGACGTTGCGGAGCAAATTTAAATAGTTTAAATAAACGATTTAAACGTCGCATTTGCAGATCCGGTGAGGGGCATGGCGCAGAAAGTCAAACTGTCCACGATCGCGGAAACGCTCGGGGTCTCCACCGCAACCGTGTCGCTTGCGCTGCGCGACAGCCCGCTCGTTGCGCTCGCCACCCGCGACCGCATCAAGGAGCAGGCGCGTGCGCTCGGTTACATCTACAACCGCCGTGCGGCCAGCCTGCGTACATCGCGGTCGGGGATCATCGGCGTCGTCGTGCACGACATCATGAACCCGTTCTACGGCGAGATCCTCAAGGCGATCGAGAGCGAGCTCGACCGCGACCGCCAGACATTCATCCTCTCCAACCACTACGACTCGGTCGAAAAGCAGCGCAACTTCATCGAGACGCTGCTGCAACTCGGCGGCGACGGGGTGATCATGTCGCCGGCGATCGGCACGCCGCCGGAGGATATCCTGCTGGCCGAAGACAACGGCATGCCGGCGATCCTGATCGCCCGCTCGATCGACGGTCTGGACGTACCGATCTTTCGCGGCGACGACTCCTACGGCATCTCGCTCGCCACCAACCATCTGATCGGCCTCGGACACCGTGTGATCGCCATGGTCGGCGGGACCGACCAGACCTCGACCGGGCGCGACCGCTACCAGGGCTATGTGAACGCGTTGCGCAAGGCCAATATCGAGGTCGATCCGGGCCTGCGCATTCCGGGTCCGCGCTCCAAGCAGGGCGGCTTCGAGGCGGCGGTGCATTTCCTGTCGCTGCCGCAGAAGCCGACCGCCGCCGTCTGCTGGAACGATCTCGTCGCCATCGGCCTGATGAACGGCATCGCGCGTGCCGGACTCGTGCCGGGCCGCGACGTGTCCGTGACCGGCTATGACGACCTGGAGGAAGCGGCAATCGCCACGCCCTCGCTCACGACCGTCTGGAATGGTCAGTCCGAGGTCGGGCGCAGTGCCGCCCGGGCGTTGCTGGACAAGCTCTCCGGAAGCCACGAGCCGGACGGCATCCACCTGATCAAGCCGGAAATGCGCATTCGCCAGTCGACCGGTCCCTTGAAGCACAACGGACACGACGCCGCCTGAGGGCGAAGGGGGCAGCCGCGTGACGCCATGGCCGATCCGGTCGCGGTACCTGCTGGCCTGGTTTCGTCGGGCAGGCCGCTGGCTCCGGTGCCGGAAACGCCGCGCCGACGCGGTGTCGAAAAACGGCCAGGATGCGGCCGTTAAGATCTCGTCAAGCATACGGGAGCAAGCTTTCTCCGAATCGCCCCCGCTTCGGAGAGAGCCCATGCGAAAAGTGATGCTTCCGGCTGGTTGTGTCCTTGCCCTTCTTGCCGGTATCTGGTCGCTGGATGGAGCAAGCCTGCCCGACGTGGACCCGGTGATCTCTGGCTCAGTCCACAACGACGCACCTGCGGGTGACAAGCTTTTCGCCGTCACGAATGTCGAAGCCGAAACGGCCTGTGCCGTGTCGCGCGGCGAAAAGTTGACCAACAGAAGCATGCGCCTTGCCGCTGCCAGGGGCTGCGAGCAGGTCTGGCCCGGCTTGTCGCATGTCGTGACCTGGACCGAGACCGGCGACGGGACGGTCGTCCTGTCGGATGCCGCCGGCGGCGCCGTGCTGACGCTGAGCGAAGGCGATGGGATGGCCTACGAGGCCATCGACCCGTCAAACGCTGTGATCACGCTGAACGCTGCGGATTGAGGTTCGCTGCCGGTCAGCCGGCAGCTTGGCGCACCGGCCGAACCACCTTCGAATCCGCATAGGCGCGGACGGCCTCGCCAAAGGCTGCGAACAGCTTGTTTGAAGGTTCGTCGGAACCAACCCAATACTCGGGATGCCACTGGACACCGACGGCAAACGCCTTCGAGCCGATGACCGAAACAGCCTCGATCGTGCCGTCTTCGGCCAGGGCCTCGACGGCAAGCTGCGGGGCGGTCGCCGAAATCGCCTGCCGGTGCAACGAGTTGACACGCACCGTCCCGGCGCCGATGACCGAAGCGAGACAGCTTCCCTCCCGGACGATCACGTCCTGGCGGATGCCATAGGCCTCGTCGAGGTCTGTCGTGTTCGGCTTGCGGTGATCCCAGTTGCCAGGGATTTCCTGGATCTCGTTCGCCAATGTTCCGCCGAGCGCCACGTTCAGTTCCTGCAGCCCGCGACAGATCGCGAGCAGCGGGATGCCGCGCTCCAGCGCGCGCTTGATGAGGGGAAGCGCGGTGGCGTCGCGGGCGAGGTCGAACGGGCCGTCCGCCTCGGTCGCTTCGCTGCCCCAATAGGAGGGATGCACGTTGGTGCGCGAGCCGCTGACCAGAAGGCCATCCACGCGGTCGAGGATTTCGTCAAAGTCGTGCCCGCTTTCCAGCGCCGGCACCAGGAACGGGATGACGCCGGCGCCCTTGACGGCGGCGCGGACATATTGGTTCGGCGTGGCCTGCCAGACATTGCCCTCGATCTCGCGGATATCGGCGGGGATGGCGACGACAGGTTTCGGCATGCTGAACTCCGATCGAATTGGCTTGTCGATGCCGCGGCAAATTCGATCAAGCCTTGTCCACGTGCAAGCTGTCGCGCCTCGCGCAACACGCTGTCCGATGGGTTTGCCGATAAATCGCAACCCAGTCAATTCCCAAGCTTGGAGCGGCGGGAGATTTATTGCGATTGCGGGCCTGGGGACTGCTCGCCTGCGCCGCGTGGTGATAGGTCAGAACCGACCAAGCAAAATTGACCTTTGGTTCATCATGTTTCTTGAAAGACGACGTGCTGCAATGAAATCGCCGTGAGGCCGGCCGCGGGCGTCGTTCGGGCCCGACGTGCGATTTCCGCACCAATCCGCTATGTGAGGTTGCGTTTTGTGCGGTTCCTGGAGAGGCCAGCGCAAGAGGGGGTTGAACAGGTATGCAAAGGCAGAGGCAAAACGGCGGCACGCCGGTGCGCACTCCGTTCAATCGGACAATTTCGGGAAATCATTCATTAAAATTTGGCCTGTAACGCTCGCCCGGCAATGGGAGCGCCGAATCCATGAAGGATCGAGGTCAAAGCACGCTGCCGGCGGATGTGTATCTGTCGTTCGTCAGTTCGCTTTACGGAAACCGCCAGACCCTGTTTGTCGGCATGATTTCTCATGTCGTCACGTTCGCGTTCGTCTATGCAAAGACCGCCGATCCGTTCTTCCTCGTCTGTTGCGCCGCCGTCGTCCTTATCTGGTCCCTGCGTGCCCACGGCATGCGCCGCTTCGACCTCGTCGATCACTCCACGCTCGGCAGTGACGGAATCCGGTACTGGGAGAACTGGTACAATACCGGCGCAGTCGGCACGACACTCGTGCTCGGCATGGCCAGCGGCTACAGCCTGCTGGTCAGTCGCGACAGCTTTGCGGAACTCGCCTGCATTTCCGTGACGCTCGCCACCATGGTGTCGGTGGTGGGGCGCAACTGCGGCTCGAGCCGGGCTGTCGACTACATGAGCTTTTCCGCCTGCTTTCCGATGGTGGTGGGTTTTCTCGGCCTGCAGGATTTCTACCACGCCGTGCTGGCGGTGCTCATTCTGCCCTTTATCGTGACGACCAGGATCATGGCGAACGGCGTGCGCAGCTTCCTGCACAAGGCCGCGCTGGCAACCCGCGAAATCACCATCATCGCCGACCGTTTCGATGCTGCGCTCAACAACATGCCGCACGGGCTGTTCATGCTGGATGCGGACCAGCGCATCCTCGTCGCCAACCGTCGTGCCTGCGAATTGCTGCAGCTCGGCGACAAGGATCGACTGAAGGATTGCCACCTCGACGTCGTGCTGCGCTACGGGGTGCGAAACACCTTCCTGAACGCGGAACAGAGCCGGGGCGTGCTGCGACAGCTCGACGAACTGTTGAAGGGCGAACGCTCCCGCGCGCTCGTGCAGATCACCGACGATTTCTACCTGGAGTTCACCGCCAGCCGCCGGGAAAACGGCGGTGCCGTGCTGATTTTCGAGGACGTGACGGCGCGCATGCGGGCGGAGAGCAAGATCCTTCACATGATCCGCTACAACAGCCTGACCGGGCTGCCGAACCGCACCTATTTCAGCGAATTGGTTCAGGCGGCGCTGGCCAAACGCAAGCGGCCGGGCACCGTGGGCTTCATGGTGCTCGACGTCGACGAGTTCAAGCACGTCAATGACATGAAGGGGCACGTCATCGGCGACCGGTTGCTCTGCCTGATCGCAGAACGCATGCGCAAGGCGGCCGGCGACAAGGCGATCGCCGCCAACCTGATGGGCGACGAGTTCATCCTGTTCTTCCCCAACGAGAACGACCGCACGGATCTCGAGGACCGCATGCGCCGGATGCACCAGCAGTTGCGGGGCGCTTATGAATTGGCCGGAACGACGTTCAACGTCTCGCTGAGCGCCGGATGCGTGCTCTGCGACAGCGAAGAATTTCGCATGGAAGACATGCAGATCAAGGCCGACCTTGCCTTGTTCGAGACCAAATCGCGCGCCAAGGGCGGCTTCACCACGTTCGAGGAGGAGATGGATGCCCGCTATGTCGATCGCCAGAAGCTGAAGGCCGACCTGCGCGAGGCCGTTGCCAAGGACGAACTGTCGATCGCTTACCAGCCGATGTTCCAACCCGACGGATCGCGCATCGAATGCTGCGAGGCGTTGGCGCGATGGACGCATCCCGAGCGGGGGCCGGTTTCGCCCACGGTCTTCATCCAGATCGCCGAGGAGATGGGGATCGTCTCCGAGATCACGCGTCTGATCATCGAGCGCGCCTGTGCGGACTGCGCCAGCTGGCCCCAGCACATGGGTGTCTCCGTCAACCTGTCGGTGCAGGACCTGCGCAACGCGGAAATCGTCAACGTCGTCACGGATGCACTGATCGCGTCCGGCCTCAGGCCGTCGCGCTTGCATCTGGAGGTGACCGAGAGTTGCCTGATGGAGGAGCCGGTCAAGGTCAAGGCGGTGCTGCAGGAGCTTCGCGCGCGCGGCATCACCATCGCCATCGACGACTTCGGCACGGGCTACTCGAGCCTCAGCTATCTCGACGCGCTGCCGCTGGATGTCATCAAGATCGATCGATCCTTTGTCCGCAACATCGTCGAGGATGCGCGTCGCTTCAAGCTGCTGCGCGGTACGGTCAATCTCTCGCGCGAACTCGGTCTGAAGATCGTCATTGAAGGCGTCGAAACGCGCGAACAGCTGGCGCTGATCAATCAGCATCGATGCGCCGATCTGGTTCAGGGATATGTTTTCGCGGCACCGATGTCTTCGGCCGCGCTGATGGACCTGACAGAGACGCTGGCCCGGACCTCTCCAGACACACGACCTGGGGCGCGTCGCGGTCTGTCAGATTCGCTTGCCACGCTTTAGCTCCACGTCCCTTCGCATGTCTGGCCAAAACCGGTTCCCGCTTTTGGGAAATATTCTGTAGACGCGGGCGTCGCATCGCCTGCTGTCTCAAAGCGCCGGCAACCCTCAAGATCCTCCTAAAATACTGATTTTCTTATATACTGGAAAAGCCTGTTAAGGTTAATAGATGGTAATTTACACAAATTGATCGAAATGATTGAGTGTGCGCCTGCGGCGCTGCGGCCGCGGTCAGTCAATCGGGGATTTGTGTCTTATGGCCAGCGTACAATCGGCGACCAATCGGTTCTCGGACAAGCTCATGCAGTTGCTCGACCGGGTGGAATACCGCCGGGTGGAAACAGGGGAAGACATGGAGGAGGTCGCGCGCATCCGCTACAAGGCCTATAAGGCCGGTAGCGTCATGCAATTGGGCGACGACTCACCGCTGCTGATCGACGAAGCCGACTTCGACAGTCACGCTTATGTGTTCGGGATCTACTACGAGGAGCGTCTGATCTCGACGGTGCGTCTGCACCACGTCACGCCCGAGCATCGCGTCACTTCGTCCGGCAAGGTGTTCCCGGACGAAATCAATGCCTTCCTCGACGCAGGTATGACGCTGATCGATCCGGTCCGCCTGGCCGCCGATCCGGAAGTCTGGACCGAAATGCCGGCGATCCCCTACCTCACGCTGCGGCTGGCCACGATGGCGACCGACTATTTCCAGGCCGATCGCTGCCTGCAGATGGTCAAGCCGGCGCATGCGGCTTTCTACAAGCGGGTGTTCGATGCGGATTTCGTCGCCTCGCCGAAGAGCAACCACGGCAAGTTCATCATCGACCTCATGCTGCTCGCCACCCGCGTCAAGGATGTCCTGCCGTCGCTCTATGTGCGGTTCCCCTTCTTCAAGTCGGAAGCGTTCGAGCGGCGGATGCTGTTCGGGCGCGGCGAAGAGATGCAATTCAGTCCGCTGACGGTGCGCCCGACCGCCCGGCTGGCGCATTTCGGCGCCGTTGGCCGCATCCAGATCGGCGAGGCGGGGCTGCGAGCCTGATCCGTGCGTCCCATGTCGCAACTCGAGCGACAAATGTCGAGGTGCGACTCTGTCCCGCGTTGCGCTTTGACAATCCATTGTGTAAGCGATGGCAACAGGGGCCTTGTGGCCCGCGTTGACGGATGCGCTTTTTAAGGGACGGGCGCAGGCAAACAGGAGACGATAGCATGGCTGAACTTCATACCGGACCGGTCGAAACGGGTGCTTCGATGGACTACCCAGAGCACGAGAAGACCTACGCCTTCTTCCTCAATGCGGCCAAGTACGGCACGATGTTCTGCGTGACGCTGCTCATCGCAATGGCCGCCGCCTTCTTTACCAGCGCCGGGTTCTTTTCCGGGCTCGTTCTCCTGATCGTTCTCAACGTCCTCGGCTTCATCGTTCTGCGCTGAACGTTCTCGAGCCGACGACGGAATGCGGCGCCCCCTGTCGGGGGCGCCTCTACATAGCGCTGCCGAACTGGGGGAGGATTGGCGTGTGAGTGGAATTGTGTTCGTGGCGCGGGAGGTGGATCCTGCGGAAAGCCGGGTTGCGGCGTCCGTCGAGACGGTGAAGAAGATGAAGGGGCTCGGCTTCGACGTGGTCGTCGAAGGAGGGGCAGGCCTTTCGTCGCGCATTGCCGACACGGATTATGAGGCCGCCGGAGCCAGGATCGGCTCGACTGCAGACGCAAAGGGCGCCGACGTGGTGCTCAAGGTGCGGCGGCCGACCGACAAGGAAATCAAGGCCTACAAGTCCGGCGCGCTCGTCATCGCGATCATGGATCCCTACGGCAACGACAAGGCGCTCGCCGCCATGGCCAAGGCCGGGCTCACGACATTCGCCATGGAACTGATGCCGCGCATCACCCGCGCGCAGTCCATGGACGTGCTTTCCTCGCAGGCGAACCTGGCCGGCTACCAGGCGGTGATCGATGCGGCCGCCGAATACGACCGCGCGCTGCCGATGATGATGACGGCGGCTGGCACCGTTCCGGCCGCAAAGGTCTTCGTCATGGGCGCAGGCGTTGCCGGCCTGCAGGCGATCGCCACGGCCAAGCGGCTCGGTGCCGCCGTGTCCGCCACCGACGTTCGCCCCGCCGCCAAGGAGCAGGTCGCTTCTCTCGGCGGCAAATTCATCGCCGTCGAGGACGAGGAGTTCAAGGCGGCCGAGACGGCGGGCGGCTACGCCAAGGAAATGTCGAAGGAATACCAGGCGAAGCAGGCGGCGCTCGTCGCCGACCACATCGCCAAGCAGGACATCATCATCACGACTGCCCTTATTCCCGGCCGGCCCGCGCCCAAGCTTGTCACCCGTGACATGCTGAAATCGATGCGTCCGGGCTCCATCGCCGTCGACCTCGCCGTGGAGCGCGGCGGCAACATCGAGGGCTCCGAGGCCGGCAACGTCGTCGAGGTCGAGGGCGTCAAGGTCATCGGCCATCTCAATATGCCGGGCCGCATCGCCGCATCCGCCTCGCTGCTCTACGCCAAGAACCTCGTCACCTTCCTGGAAACGCTGGTCAACAAGGAAACCAAGGCGATCGCCGTCAACCCCGACGACGAACTGGTCAAGGCAACCATGCTGACCCATGCGGGGCAGGTCGTCTATCCGGCCTTTGCTGCCGCCCCGACCAAGGAGAACGCGTGATGGCCAATGAACTCCTGGACAAGGCGCTCACCGATCTCGAGCGCGCCGTGGAAGCGGTCCGCACGGCGGCCGAATACGCCCCCGAGGCCGCCGGCGCCGTGGCGCATGGCGTTTCCGGCGGGGCGATCGATCCGTTCGTCTTCCGGTTGGCGATCTTCGTGCTGTCGATCTTCGTCGGCTACTACGTCGTCTGGTCGGTGACGCCGGCGCTGCACACGCCGCTGATGGCGGTGACCAACGCGATCTCCTCGGTGATCGTCGTCGGCGCCCTGCTCGCCGTCGGCATTTCGCTGTCGGGCATCGCGACCGGCTTCGGCTTCGTCGCCCTGGTGCTTGCCTCCGTCAACATCTTCGGCGGCTTCCTCGTCACCCAGCGCATGCTGGCGATGTACAAGAAAAAAGAGAAGTGAGGGCCGGCTGATGTCTCAGAATCTCGCAGCCTTCCTCTATCTCGTCTCGGGCGTGCTGTTCATCATGGCACTGCGCGGCCTCTCGCACCCGACCACCAGCCGGCGCGGGAACATGCTCGGCATGACCGGCATGGGCATTTCCATCGTCACGACGCTGATCCTGGCGGCGCCCTCTTTCGGCGGGCTTCTGCTGATCGTCGTCGGCCTGGCGCTCGGCGGCGGCGCCGGCGCCTATATCGCCCGGTCGATCCCGATGACCTCGATGCCGCAGCTCGTCGCCGGCTTCCACTCGCTGGTCGGCCTCGCCGCCGTGCTCGTGGCCGCAGCCGCGCTCTATTCGCCGGCTGCCTTCGGCATCGGCGAGGTCGGTTCGATCCACGGCCAGGCGCTGGTGGAAATGGCGCTCGGCGTCGCGATCGGCGCGATCACCTTTACCGGCTCGATCATTGCGTTCCTCAAGCTCGACGGGCGCATGTCCGGCAAGCCGATCCTGCTGCCGTCGCGCCACCTGATCAATGCTGCGTTGCTGGCGCTGATCGTCTTCTTCATTGTCGGTCTGGCGCTGACCGAGAGCCACTTCAATTTCTGGGCGATCGTGCTGCTGTCGCTGGCGCTCGGCGTGCTGATCATCGTGCCGATCGGCGGCGCCGACATGCCGGTCGTCGTCTCGATGCTGAACTCCTATTCGGGATGGGCTGCGGCCGGCATCGGCTTCACGCTCGGCAACCTGGCGCTGATCATCACCGGCGCGCTCGTCGGCTCGTCGGGTGCGATCCTGTCCTACATCATGTGCAAGGGCATGAACCGCTCGTTCATCTCGGTCATCCTCGGCGGTTTCGGCGGCGAGACCGTCGCGGCCGTCGACGACGGGATCCAGCGCACGGTCAAGCAGGGCTCGGCCGACGACGCCGCCTTCCTGATGGCGAATGCGTCCAAGGTCATCATCGTGCCGGGCTACGGCATGGCGGTGGCACAGGCGCAGCACGCGCTGCGCGAGCTCGCCGACAAGCTGAAGGAGAACGGCGTCGAGGTGAAGTACGCGATCCATCCGGTCGCAGGGCGCATGCCCGGTCACATGAACGTGCTGCTGGCGGAAGCCAACGTCCCCTATGACGAGGTGTTCGAGCTGGAGGACATCAACTCCGAGTTCGCGCAGGCCGACGTCGCCTACGTCATCGGCGCCAACGACGTCACCAACCCGGCCGCGCGCGACGACAAGGCCTCGCCGATCTACGGCATGCCGATCCTCGACGTCGACAAGGCCAAGACCTGCCTGTTCGTCAAGCGCTCGCTCGGCTCCGGCTATGCCGGCATCGACAACACGCTGTTCTACAAGGACGGCACGATGATGCTGCTCGGCGACGCCAAGAAGATGACCGAGGATATCGTCAAGGCGATGAACCACTGAGCCGTCGCAATCGGCGAAATGTACAAGGCCCGCGAGACGATCGCGGGCCTTTTTTTGTTGGTGAGTCTGCAATCAGCAGCGCCGCGTCTGCGGCGCAAATGACTCTATTGCGCTCAAGGACTTGAGCGCGCTGGATGCCGGATCAAGTCCGGCATGACGGAACTGACTGCGCACGACCAAAACTGCGAAGCCCGCTATGCAGCGGGCTTCTCAGTTGATAGCTGGAAATAGAGGGCCGGTTACGCCGTTTTGCCGCGAGTGCGGGCCAGGCCGTCTTTGGCCGGCTGGTACTTGGGATCGAGCCCCAGTGCGTGCGAATAGGACTTGGCGGCCTTCGCCATGTCGCCGCGACGCTCGTAGATCAGCGCCTGGTTCGCCCAGGATTCGGCAATCTTGCCGTCGAGCGTGATCGCGGTGTTGAAATCGGCAAACGCGTTTTCATCGTCCCCCTGCGCGGCGTAGGAGAGGCCGCGGCCGTTATAGGGCTCCGGCGAACTGGGCGACAACGAAATCGCCTTTGAGAAGTCCTCGATGGCGGGGCCGTGCTGGCCGCGCTTCTGGTAGATCAGGCCGCGGTTGTGATAGGCGCGCGGATCGGTGGTGTCGAGTTCGACCGCCTTGTTGAAGTCGGCGAAGGCGGCATCGATGCGCCCGGCCTGGCGGTAGAGATTTCCCCGCCCGATATAGGCGACGTCGTAGTTCGGATTGATCTGCAGCGCAGCATTGTAGTCGGCGGCCGCTTCGGCCAGGTTGCCGAGGTTGCGCTGGACGAGCGCGCGATTGGCATAGGCCTGGTAGAAGCGCGGGTTCAGCTGGATCGCTCTGTTGAAGTCGTTCAGCGCGTCGCGGAACTGGCCGGCGCGGCCATAGGCGGAGCCGCGAACGTTGTAGCCTTCCGGATCCTGGGGGTTGGCGGCGATCACGCTCGACAGCGAGGAGATGTTCTCCGAGGAGCCCTGCGCGCGCTCGACGCGCATGACGTCGGAGGTGGTGTTGCTCTGGCAGGCGGTCAGCAGCCCGGCTGAGGCAAGGGCGAGAAAAGCGACGGCAGCCGGCCTGCGAAGGTTCGTGGCATCAGCGAAGCGTTTCAGCGTGAAGGTGGAATGCGCCGTATTAGCTGCCATCAAGATCTGATCCCTCAATAAAGCGCATTGCGCCGATCCTGCACCCCGTCGCGCCGGCGTGACCTGCCACCGCTGGGCTCGTTCCATCGGACAGCGCTTTGGAGACAAACCTCATGCGCCGGCTGCCCAGCGGCGCGATCGGTACCCACCTCGCGGCGGATTGGAGCAATGCGCGGGTCCCCGGGGCGCAAGGCCCGACGCGCATCAAAAAAGGCGGTGGCGATCCTATCGCCCCCGCCAGACCTTGCATCGGAAAACGTCGAAAAAACGACGGATCAACGACCCGTGCGGCCGCCGGCAATCAGGCCTTCGCGCTGTGCACGCTTGCGGGCGAGCTTACGGACGCGGCGAACGGCTTCGGCCTTCTCGCGGGCACGCTTCTGCGACGGCTTTTCGTAGTAGTCCCGCATCTTCATTTCGCGGAAGATACCTTCGCGCTGCATCTTCTTCTTGAGAGCGCGGAGCGCCTGATCGACGTTGTTATCGCGGACTAGTACCTGCACGAGTATCCCGTTCCTTTGGTTTGTGTTGGACGCCTCGGGGAATCAGGTCGACGAGGCAATACAAAAATGGTTTCGCAGCCCAGCAGGCACGCGAGTGGGAGGTCGGATACCAGAACATTGTGCGGAAGTCCAGACGTCCCGCTCGAAACCACGGGAAAAATCACCGGGCAGCGCCGCAACACGCGCTGCGACGGCCGGTATCGGACCGATGTCGCAAGGCGCGCAAGCCACGCCGGAATGCGTCGCAAAGAAAACGTTGTAACGTCCCCAGATTTGCTTTCTATCGACGACACGGAAATCGAGCCGGACTTACGGAGTAGAGGCGGATGCGCAAATATTCGGTCTTTGCCGTCGCACGCGAGGCGTTGCGCGGCCACACGGGATGGGAGCCACAATGGGCATCGCCCGAACCGCGCAAGGAGTATGATGTCATCATCATCGGTGCGGGCGGTCATGGCCTCGGGACCGCCTACTATCTGGCCAAGGAGCACGGCATCACCAATATTGCCGTCCTCGAGAAGGGCTGGCTCGGCGGCGGCAACACCGGCCGCAACACGACGATCATCCGCTCGAACTATCTCTATGACGAAAGCGCGGCACTCTATAACCACGCGCTGAAGCTTTGGGACGGTCTGTCGCAGGAGCTGAACTACAACGTCATGTATTCGCCGCGCGGCGTGATGATGCTCGCCCACAACGTCCACGACGCGCAGGGCTTCAAGCGTACCATCCACGCCAACCGCCTGAACGGCGTGGACAACGAGTGGCTGACGCCGGAGCAGGCCAAGGAATACTGCCCGCCGCTCGACATCTCCCGGTCCGCCCGCTACCCGGTCGTCGGCGCGACGCTGCAGCGCAAGGGCGGCACTGCCCGCCACGACGCCGTCGCCTGGGGCTACGCCCGCGGCGCCTCCGATCTCGGCGTCCACATCATCCAGAACTGCGAGGTTACCGGCATCCGCCGCAATCCGGACGGTTCCGTCGCCGGCGTCGAGACGACGCGCGGGTCGATCAACGCGAAGAAGGTCGGCGTCGTCGCGGCCGGGCACACCTCGGTCGTCATGCAGATGGCCGATATCCGCATGCCGCTCCTCAGCTTCCCGCTGCAGGCGATGGTCTCCGAGCCGGTCAAGCCGATCTTCCCTTGCGTCGTCATGTCGAACACCGTGCACGCCTATATCTCGCAGTCGGACAAGGGCGAGCTGGTGATCGGTGCCGGCACCGACCAGTACCAGTCCTACTCGCAGACCGGCGGCCTGCACATCATCACCCACACGCTGGATGCGATCTGCGAGCTGTTCCCGATGTTCACCCGCATGAAGATGATGCGCTCCTGGGGCGGCATCGTCGACGTGACGCCGGACCGTTCGCCGATCCTGGCCAAGACGCCGGTCAAGGGGCTCTACGTCAACTGCGGCTGGGGCACCGGCGGCTTCAAGGCGACGCCCGGCTCCGCCCATGTCTTCGCCCACACGATCGCCCGCGACGAGCCGCACCCGATCAATGCGCCCTTCACGATGGAGCGGTTCCGCACCGGCCGCCTGATCGACGAGGCTGCCGCCGCCGCCGTGGCTCACTAACCTTCTTAAATCGCCTGCGCTCTTCATAAAGAGGGGCGGCAGGCAGGAGACGACAAGATGCTGCTGATCCATTGCCCCTACTGCGAGGAAGAGCGCCCGGAACTGGAATTCCGCGGCGCCGGCGACGCCCATATCCTGCGTCCAACCAACATCGCTGACATCTCGGACGAAGAGTTCGAGGCCTTCTTTTTCCTGCGCGACAACGTCAAGGGTCTCGTCTACGAGCGCTGGCGCCACATCCACGGCTGCGGCCGCTTCTTCAATGCGGTGCGCGACACGGTGAGCGACAAGTTCGTGACGACCTACAAGGCCGGCCAGCCGCGGCCTGATCTCTCGCCGGCACCGAAAGCGACGGAAAAGACCGTCGAAACCTATGAAGCGACGGAAGGAGTGGCAGGATGAGCGGGGCCAATCGTATTGCAGGCGCTGGCCGCCTGACCCCCGCCCGCACGGCGAGGTTCACCTTCGACGGCAAGAGCTACGAGGCGCTGGAGGGTGACACGGTCGCCTCGGCGCTGCTCGCCAACGGCGTCCATCTCGTCGGCCGCTCGTTCAAGTACCACCGTCCGCGCGGCATCCTGTCGGCCGGCGCCGAGGAGCCGAACGCGCTGATCGACGTCGAGCGCGACGCCGCCCGCAAGCAGCCGAACGTGCGGGCGACCGTGCAGGAGGTGTTCGACGGGGCGAAGATCTCGTCGCAGAACCGCTGGCCGTCGCTTGCCTTTGACGTCGGTGGCGTCAACAACCTGCTGTCGCCCTTCTTCGCGGCCGGCTTCTACTACAAGACCTTCATGTGGCCGAAAGCCGCCTGGGAAAAGTTCTACGAGCCGCGCATCCGTGCGGCCGCCGGCCTCGGCGTTGCGCCGACCCAACCCGATACCGACCACTACGCCAACCGCTTCGCCCATTGCGACGTGCTCGTCGTCGGGGCTGGCGTTGCCGGTCTTTCGGCGGCCCTTGCCGCGGCAGAGAGCGGTGCGCGCGTGATCCTTTGCGACGAGCAGCCGGAAGTCGGCGGTGCGCTGCACTATGACACGTCGGTCAAGATCGATGGCCAGGATGGCTTCGCTTGGGCACAGGCGACCGCCGCCCGGCTTGCGGCGATGGACAACGTCACCGTCCTGACCCGCACAACCGCCTTCGGCTACTATGCGCAGAACTTCGTGGTTCTGGCAGAACGGGTCACCGACCACCTTGCCCGTCCGGACCGCAAGCTGCCGCGCGAGCGGATGTGGCAGGTGCGGGCCAAGCGCGTGATCCTGGCGACCGGCGCGATCGAACGCCACATGGTGTTTGCCAACAACGATCGCCCCGGCATCATGCTGGCCTCGGCGGCGCGGACCTACCTCAACCACTTCGGCGTTGCTGTCGGCAAGAAGGTCGGTGTCTACACCTCTAACGATTCGGCCTACGAAGCGGCTTTCGACCTGCATCGGGCCGGCGTCCGGATCGCCGCGATCGTCGACAACCGCAGCAAGCCGGGCGAGGGCGTCCTCGCCGAAGCGCGCAGCCTCGGCATCGAGGTGCTGACCGGCCATTCGGTGATCGACACCAAGGGACACCGCCGGGTCAATTCCATGACGGTCGCCCGCAACGGCGGCGGCGGAAATCGCAGCATCGCCATCGACGCATTGATCATGTCGGCGGGCTGGACGCCGTCCGTCCATCTGTTCTCGCAGTCGCGCGGCAAGGTCGCCTACAACGCCGAGACCGGCCAGTTCCTGCCGGGCACCTACGCGCAGGATTGCCTGTCGGTCGGCGCCTGCAACGGCACCAATGGCCTGCAGGCAACCGTCGAGGAAGCGCTCGCCGCCGGTGAACTGATGGCGCGCGCGACCGGCAGCAAAGCCGGCGGCAAGGTCGAGATCCGCGCCGAGAACGCCTTTGAATGGACCGGGGGCATGGCCGGTGCGGCCGAAGGGGCGGGCGCCAATGACAACGTCAAGGCGTTCATCGACTTCCAGAACGACGTCTGCGCCAAGGACATCCGCCTTGCCGTGCGCGAGGGCATGCACTCGATCGAGCACATCAAGCGCTTCACCACCAACGGCATGGCGACCGACCAGGGCAAGCTGTCCAACATCCATGGCCTTGCGATCGCTGCCGAGACGCTGGGCCGCGACATCCCGAAGGTCGGCCTGACCACATTCCGCGCGCCCTACACGCCGGTGACCTACGGGACGATCATCAACCACTCGCGCGGCGAGCTCTTCGATCCGACCCGCAAGACGCCGATGCATGCCTGGGAAGAGGCGCATGGCGCCGTGTTCGAGGACGTCGGCCAGTGGAAGCGTGCCTGGTACTATCCGCGTGCCGGCGAGACCATGCACGAGGCGGTCAGCCGCGAGTGCAAGACGGTGCGCGATGTGGCGGGCCTGTTCGACGCCTCGACGCTCGGCAAGATAGAGGTGGTCGGCCCGGATGCGGCCGAGTTCCTGAACCTGATGTACACCAACGCCTGGGACACGCTGAAGCCCGGCCGCTGCCGCTATGGCATCATGCTGCGCGAGGATGGCTACGTCTATGACGACGGCGTCGTCGGCCGCATCGCCGAGGACCGCTTCCACGTCACCACCACGACCGGTGGCGCGCCGCGGGTGATGAACCACATGGAGGATTACCTCCAGACCGAGTTCCCGCACCTGAAGGTATGGCTGACCTCGACCACGGAGCAGTGGGCGGTGATCGCCGTCCAGGGGCCGAAGGCGCGCGAGATCATCGCGCCGCTCGTCGAGGGCATCGATCTGTCGAACGAGGCTTTCCCGCACATGAGCGTGCGCGAGGGCAAGATCTGCGGCGTGCCGACCCGGTTGTTCCGCATGTCGTTCACCGGCGAGACCGGCTTCGAAGTCAACGTCCCGGCCGATTACGGCCAGGCCGTCTGGGAGGCGATCTGGGCCCGGGCCGAGCCGATGGGCGCCTGCGCCTACGGCACCGAGACGATGCACGTCCTGCGCGCCGAGAAGGGCTACATCATCGTCGGCCAGGACACCGACGGCACGGTGACTCCCTTTGACGCGGGCGTCGGCTGGGCGGTCTCGAAGAAGAAGCCCGATTTCGTCGGCATCCGTGGCCTGAAGCGCCCGGACCTCGTCGCCGAGGGCCGCAAGCAACTGGTCGGCCTCAGGACCAAGGACCCGACGGTGGTGCTGGAGGAGGGCGCGCATATCGTCGCCGATCCGAACCAGCCGATCCCGATGAAGATGCTCGGCCACGTCACCTCGTCCTACTGGTCGTCGAACTGCGGCCATTCGATCGCCCTGGCGCTCGTCGCAGGCGGCCAGGCCCGCATGGGCCAGACGCTCTACGTGCCGATGCCCGATCGCACGATCGCGGTCGAAGTCTGCGACATGGTCTTCATCGACAAGGAAGGAGCACGCCTCAATGGCTGACCAAGCATTGCGAAAAGCGCCGCTCGGCGGCTTCCACGGCGGCTCCGGCGCCGCCCAGGTCTCCGCGGCCGGCCCGGCGACGCGCCTGTCATTGCGTGCCCGGCCCGACGCTGTCACCGCGTTGTCTCGCGCGCTCGGCGTCGACCTGCCGACGGACCCGAAGACATCGTCCTCCAAGAACGGGCGTCATGCGCTCTGGCTCGGCCCGGACGAGTGGCTGCTGATCGACGAGAATGGCGCCGATCTGGCCGCTGCGGCGGCCAAGGAGGGCGTGCTGCATTCCGCTGTCGATATTTCCCATCGCAACACGGCGATCGTTGTTGCCGGACCGAAGGCGGCGCTGGCAATCGCTTGCGCCACCCCGCACGACCTTTCGCCGTCGGTGTTTCCGGTCGGCGCCTGCGCGCGGACCGTGCTCGGCAAGATCGAGGTCGTGATCTTCCGGACCGGCGAGGAGGAATATCGGGTCGAGTGCTGGCGGTCGTTCGCCCCTTATGCGTCGGCGATGCTCGCCGAGGGAGCCGAAGACGCAGGCATTTGAGCCCGCGTCTGCATCAGGCTCGCGACAAAGACTGGCCGGTCATGCATCTTCCGGCCGGTCCTTCGGGTCGAACTGGATGATCGTGATCCAGTTCGCCGTCAGCGCCGGCTTGCGTTCGTTCTCGACGTCCACCGTCACGTCGTAGGTGACCATCAGCATGCCGGCGCCGCGAAACCGGGCTTCAGCCATGGTGAACCGGCCGCGAACGCGGGCGCCGCTCTTCACCGGTGTCATGAAACGCACCTTGTCGAAACCGTAATTGATGCCCATCGTCTGCTCGATGACGCGCGGCAGGCAGTCATAGTTCATCGCCGAGAGCAGGGACAGCGACAGGAAGCCGTGCGCGATCGTGCCGCCGAACGGCGTTTCCGCCGCCGCGCGAACCGGATCGGTATGGATGAACTGGTGGTCTTCGGTCGCCTCGGCAAAACGGTCTATCATCGTTTGGTCGACGGTAAACCATTTCGACACGCCGATCTCCTTGCCGACGAGGTCCTTGACGTCGGAAAGGTGTATTTCGGCAGGCATTGGCGATCCTTTCGTTCGGCGCGTGGCGAAGTTTTCAGGCGATGTTTATCGCATGGGCCGCTGAATCGTAACCGGTATTCGTAACAATTGTACCGGGACTACGCATGAGCCGGTCGAGCTATGCGAGGAGAAAATCCACGCTGCGCGGCATCACTTCCGTCACTTCTGCGCTGGAACCTGTCAGCAGGCTGCGCCATTTTTTGTTGGCGACGCAGGGCAGGGACAGCGGCAGCGTTTCATGGCTTCGGTTGAAGCACACTGCAAGTCGCACCGTTTGCCCGCTTTCGGCGTCCGGGCTGTTGAGGATCATGGCCAGCGAGGACGCCGACGGCGTTTGCCAGTCGCGGGCCTGCATCGGCGCACCGTCCAGCCGCCGCCATTCGACGTCACCCTTGCCGTGGTAGAAGGCCGGATCGGCAAAGATGGAGAACCGCCTGCGGATGTCTGCGAGCGCTGCGACATGGGCGATTAGGTCCTCATCGAGTTTTGCCCAATCGAGCCAGGTCAGCGCGTTGTCCTGGCAATAGGCGTTATTGTTGCCCTTCTGGCTGCGCCCGCCTTCATCACCCGCCGTGAGCAGCACGGTTCCCTTCGACGCGAAGAGGCTGGAGAGCAACGCTTTGATGTCGCGTTTGCGCGCCGAGAGCACGGTTGGATCGCCGGTCGCGCCTTCCACGCCATTGTTCCAGGAGTGGTTTTCGTCGTGGCCGTCACGGTTATGCTCGCCGTTGGCCTCGTTGTGCTTTTGGGTATGGGAGACGATGTCCTTCAGCGTGAACCCGTCATGGGCCGCAACGAAATTGACGCTGCGCGTCTGCGTCACGCCATCGTGCTGGAAAATGTCGGCGGAGCCGGAAAGAACGGTCGCGAATGCGCCGAGCCGGTCGGTATCGCCGCGCCAGAACAGCCGGGTGCCGTCGCGGAAACGATCATTCCATTCCAGGAACGGGGCCGGAAAATTGCCGAGCTGGTAGCCGCCGGGGCCTATGTCCCAGGGTTCGGCGATCAGGATGCGGTCGGAAAGGATGGGATCGGTCCGCATTTCCGAAAACAGTGCCGCCTTGGGGTCGAAACCGTTGGCCTCGCGTCCGAGGACCGTGGCAAGATCGAAGCGGAAGCCGTCCACGCCGGCGTTGCGGACGAAATGGCGCATGCTGTCGAGGATCAGTCGCCGGACGACCGGGTGCGCGCAGGCAATGGTGTTGCCGCAGCCCGTGTCGTTGACCAGTTCGCCCGGCCGGCCGGGCCCATGGCGGTAGTAAGTGAGGTTGTCGAGGCCGCGCATCGACAGCGTCGTGCCGAAGCGGTCGCTTTCGCCGGAGTGGTTGAACACCAGGTCGAGGATGACGCCGATGCCCTCGGCGTGCAAGGCGGCGACGGTCGCGGCAAGCTCGCTCATGCCGCCGGGCGCAAGCATGGGGTCGAGCGCCATCAGTGCGATCGGATTGTAGCCCCAGCTGTTGTGCAGCCCGAGCGGGGGAAGGTGTCGTTCGTCGATCCAGGCGACGATCGGCATCAGTTCCACGGCATCGACGCCGATGTGCTTCAGATGGGCGATCACGGAAGGATGGGCGAGCGCGCCGATGGTGCCGCGGGCGTCTTGCGGAATGTCGGGATGGAGCATGGTAAAGCCGCGCACCGCCACCTCGTAGACCAGTCCGCCCGGACGAAATTGCGGCGGCACAGGCGACACCGGCGCATCGGTCGTGACAATGGCCTTCGGCACGAGATCGGCGGTGTCCTCGCCATGCCGGTTGAGGCGGACGTTATGAACGAAGCGCCGGTCCAGCTGCTTGGCGTAGGGGTCGACGAGCAGCTTGGTCGGATCGAACCACAGGCCGTGATCGGGCGAATGGACACCGTCGGCCCGATAGCCATAGCGCGTTCCTGGCCCGGCGCCCTCGACGAAGACCCGATGCACGTCGCCCGCCTCGCGCCGCATCGGCAGCCGCCGCGTTTCCGCCTTGCCGTTGTCGTCGAAGAGGCAGAGATCGATGCGCGCGGCATCGCGGGAGTGGACGGCGAAGGTGACGCCGCCATCCACCACGGTCGCGCCAAGTGGTTCTGCCACCGTCGGCACGGGGGCGGCGTCAGGCACCACGGTCACCTCACGTGATCACGCTCGGGGCGCTGCGGCCGGTGCGGGCCTTGATGCCGGCGATCTCGTCGGCGATGGCGATGAGATCGGCAAGCGCTTCCTGCGTCTCCATGCCATGGCGCGAGGCGTCCGGCTCGAAGCGCTCGATATAGACGCGCAACGTGGCGCCCGCAGTACCGGTTCCGGACAGGCGAAAGACGATGCGCGAGCCGCCGACAAAGAGGATGCGGATGCCTTGATGCTTGCTGACCGACTTGTCGATCGGATCGTGATAGGCGAAGTCGTCCGCCATCTCGACCACGCGGCCGTCGAACGCCTTGCCGGGAAGATCGGCAAGCCGCTTGCGCAAGTCTTCGATGAGACCGTTTGCGGCTTCGGTTTCCACCTCTTCATAGTCGTGGCGGGAATAATAGTTGCGGCCATAGGTCGCCCAATGCTTCTGGACGATGTCGAGCACGCTTTCCTTGCGCACCGCGAGGATGTTGAGCCAGAGCAGCACGGCCCAGAGGCCGTCCTTCTCGCGCACGTGGTCGGAGCCGGTGCCGGCACTTTCCTCACCGCAGATCGTCACCTTGCCGGCGTCAAGCAGATTGCCGAAGAACTTCCAGCCGGTCGGCGTCTCGTACAGGCCGATGCCAAGCTTTTCGGCGACGCGATCAGCCGCGCCGCTGGTCGGCATCGAACGGGCAATGCCGGCAAGCCCCTTGCTGTAGCCGGGCGCGAGATGGGCGTTGGCGGCGAGAAGCGCGAGACTGTCAGACGGGGTGACGAAGATGCCGCGACCGATGATCAGGTTGCGGTCGCCGTCGCCGTCCGATGCCGCGCCGAAATCGGGCGCATCGTCGGCCATCATCGCCTCATAAAGAGCGCGGGCGTGGACGAGGTTCGGATCGGGGTGATGCCCGCCGAAATCGGGCAGCGGCATGAAATTCAGCACCGAGCCCTTCGGGGCGCCGAGGCGGTTCTCCAGGATCTCCTTGGCGTAGGGTCCCGTGACGGCGCTCATGGCATCGAACACCATGCGGAAGCCGCCGGCGAACATGTCGCGGATCGCGCCGAAGTCGAACAACTCTTCCATCAGTTCGGCATAGTCGGTGACCGGGTCGATGACCGCAACGGACATCCCCGCGACGGTATGCTTTCCCTCGAGGTCGAGATTGATATCGGCGGCATCCGCGATCTTGTAGCTGTCGATCACCTTCGAACGGGCAAAGATCGCATCGGTGATCTTTTCGGGCGCAGGGCCGCCGTTGCCGATGTTGTACTTGATGCCGAAATCTTCGGTCGGTCCGCCCGGATTGTGGCTGGCCGAGAGGATGATGCCGCCAAAGGCCTTGTTCTTGCGGATCAGGTTCGAGGCGGCAGGGGTCGAAAGAATGCCGCCGCGGCCGACGATCACCTGCCCGAAGCCGTTTGCCGCCGCCATCTTGATGGCGATCTGGATCACCTCGCGATTGTAATAGCGACCGTCGCCACCGATCACGAGCGTCTGCCCGGCGAACCCTTCAAGCGAATCGAAAATCGACTGGATGAAGTTCTCCGCGTAGTTCTTCTGCTGGAAGATCGGCACCTTCTTGCGCAGGCCGGACGTTCCGGGTTTCTGGTCGTCGTATGGCTTTGTTTTTACGGTGGTAATCATGGCTTACACTCTCGCGAGAAGGCTGGAATAGAGGCCGGCATAGCGTTCGGCGCTTCGCTTCCAGGAAACGTCCGACTTCATGCCCTGATTCTGCAATCGGGCCCAGACCTTGGGGTCCCGAAATGCGGTGAAAGCGCGGCGAAGTGCCTGACGGAATGCGTCGGCCGTGACCGGGGCGAACTGAAAACCGGTCGCGACCCGGGCGGAAAGTGCGGCCTCGTTGGCATCGATCACCGTGTCGGCAAGCCCGCCGGTCCGGGCCACGATCGGCACGCAGCCATAGCGCAGACCGTAAAGCTGGGTGAGGCCGCAGGGTTCGAACCGCGAGGGGATGAGGATGGCGTCTGCGCCGGCCTGCATCAGGTGGGACAAAGGCTCGTTGTAGCCGATGACGACGCCGACCCGCCCGCGATGGCGCGACGCGGCGGCCAGCAGCGCGCCCTCCAGGCCCTGATCGCCGGTCCCCAGCACCGCCAGCGTGCCGCCTTCGGCAACGATCCAGTCGGCGAGTTCGGCGATGAGGTCGATGCCCTTTTGCCAGGCGAGGCGGGAAACGACGCAGAAAACCGGCCCGCCGCCGTCCGCCAGTCCGAACCGATCGAGCAGGGCCTGGCGGTTCTTCGAGCGCGCGCGCAGCGCCCCGGGACCATAGTTGGCGGCGATGTGTGGATCCGTCGCCGGGTCCCACACAGCCGTATCGATGCCGTTGACGATGCCCATCAACTCGCTTGCGCGGGCGTTGATGAGGCCGTCAAGCCCCATCCCGAATTCGGGCGTCCTGATTTCCTGCGCGTAGGTCGGGCTCACGGTCGTCACCTCCCAGGCCGTCCGCAGGCCGCCTTTCAGGAAGCTGACGTCGCCGTAATATTCGAGCCCCTCGATGCTGAAGGCTTGCGCCGGCAAGCCGAGTTCGGGAAAGATTTCGGGGCCGAACTGTCCCTGGAAGGCAAGGTTGTGCACCGTAACGATGCTGGGGATGTGCCCGAGACCGGTATAGCGCATGTAGACGGGAGCCATCGCCGCCTGCCAGTCATGCGCATGGACGATGTCCGGCGTCCAGTCCGGCAGCAGGCCGCGCGCGATCTCCGCGCCCGCATGCGAAAGGGCAGCAAACCGTTTCCAGTTGTCGGGATAGTCCTTGCCGGTCGTATCCACATACGGCCCGCCGCTGCGGTCGAAATAGCCTGGCGCGTCAAGGACGAAAAGGTCGAGCCCGGCATGCTGCGCGGCAAGGATGCGCATCTCGTCGCCGAACACGCTCGTCAGCGTCGCGATCTTGCGCGGTTTTGTCAGTTGCTGCATCACCGCCGGATAGCCGGGCAGCAGCGTCCGCATCCGTATGCCGTTGCCGTCGAGGGCCAGCGGAAGCGCGCCGGTGACGTCGGCAAGGCCGCCCGTCTTGATAAGCGGAAACACCTCGGATGCCACCGAAAGTACGTTCATCGGTAATAATTCCTAGAGTTCCAGCCGGTCGATCATCGGCTGCGTGATCAGGCAAATGCCGTTGTCGGAGCGACGGAAACGCCGGCCGTCCAGTTCCGGATCCTCGCCGACGATCAGTCCCTCCGGAATCACCACGCCGCGGTCGATCACCACATTGGTCAGTTGCGCATGCCGGCCGATCGTCACGTCGGGAAGGACGACCGCACCTTCCAGGCGGGAATAGGAATTGGCGCGAACGCCGGTGAAGAGCAGGCTCCGGTGCAGCGACGAGCCCGAGATGATGCAGTTGCCCGACACCAGCGAGGAGATCGCCGAACCACGGCGGTCCTCGTCGTCATGGACGAATTTCGCTGGCGGTGTGATCTCGGCATAGGTCCAGATCGGCCAGGTGACGTCGTAGATGTCCAGTTCCGGGGTCACGTCGGTCAGGTCGATGTTGGCCTGCCAGTAGGCGTCGACCGTGCCGACGTCGCGCCAATACGCCTCACGCTCGAAATCGGAACGGACGCAGGACGCGGTGAAGCGATGGGCAACCGCTTTGCCGTTCTCGACGATGTAGGGGATGATGTCCTTGCCGAAGTCACGGGTGGAGTTCGGATCGGCGGCGTCGCGGCGGAGAATGTCCATCAGGAACTTCGTGTGGAAGACGTAGATGCCCATCGAGGCGAGCGCCATGCCGGGATTTCCGGGAATGCCGGGCGGATCGGCCGGCTTTTCGACGAAGGCGATGATCTCGTCCTTTTCGTCCACCTGCATGACGCCGAAGCCGGTGGCCTCCACCCGGGGCACTTCGAGGCAGCCGATCGTCACCTGGGCGCCGGAATCGACGTGCTGCTGCAGCATCAGCTCGTAGTCCATCTTGTAGACATGGTCGCCGGCCAGGATCACCATATATTCGACGCCATAGTCCTCGATGATGTCGATGTTCTGGTAGACCGCATCGGCGGTGCCCTCGTACCATTGCGTCTCGGAGACGCGTTGGCTGGCGGGCAGGATATCGAAACTTTCGTTGCGCTCGGGGCGGAAGAAGTTCCAGCCGCGCTGCAGGTGGCGGATCAGCGAGTGGGCCTTGTACTGGGTGGCCACGCCGATGCGGCGGATGCCGGAGTTCAAGGCATTGGAGAGGGCGAAATCGATGATGCGGGCCTTGCCGCCGAAATAGACCGCCGGCTTGGCGCGCCGGTCGGTCAGTTCGTTCAGGCGGCTCCCGCGCCCGCCGGCAAGAACATAGGCCATCGCGTCACGCGCGAGGGGTTGTATCCGCTTCTGCTCCATCGTGTCCTCCCGACTGTCAATTCACGTGTCCTGTTCCAGCATCAGCGTCGCCAGAGGCGGCAGCGTCACCGAGGCTGAAATGGTCCCCCTGTCATCGCGGGTCGCCTGAACGGCGCCTCCATTTCCCTTGCCCGACCCACCATAAATCTCCGCGTCGGTGTTGAGAATCTCCTTCCATCGTCCTTCAACCGGCAACGGAATGCGGTAGTGTTCGTGGTATCCCGGCGTGAAGTTGGCGACGACCGCAATCAGCTTTTCCCCCGGCGCCTTGCGCAGCCAGGCGAACACCGATTGGTCGCGGTCGTCGGCGAGCAGCCATTCGAAGCCCTCGCCCTCGCAGTCGCGCCCGTGCAGCGCCACCTTGCGCCGGTAGGTGCCGTTGAGGTCGCGGACCAGCCGGCGCATGCCCTCGTGCAGCGGATACTCGAGCAGGTTCCAGTCGAGCGCGCGGTCTTCGCTCCATTCTCGCCACTGGGCAAATTCCTGGCCCATGAACAGCAGCTTCTTGCCGGGATAGCCCCACATGAAGGCGTAGTAGGCTCGCAAGGTTGCGAACTTCTGCCAGTCGTCGCCCGCCATCTTGGCGATCAGCGAGCCCTTGCCGTGCACGACCTCGTCATGGGAGAGCGGCAGAACGAAGTTCTCGGAAAACGCATAAAGCAGGCCGAAGGTCATGTCGTTGTGGTGGAACTTGCGGTGCACGGGTTCGCGCGTGAGGTATTGCAGCGTGTCGTGCATGAAGCCCATGTTCCACTTGAAGCCGAAGCCCAGCCCGCCCTCGTGCACCGGATGGGAGACTTTCGGCCAGGACGTCGATTCCTCGGCGATCGTCATCACCCCCGGACGGGTGCCGTAGAGGCGGGAATTCAGCTCCTGCAGGAAGCGTACGGCCTCGAGGTTTTCGTTGCCGCCGTATTCGTTCGGAACCCATTCGCCATGCTTGCGCGAGTAATCGAGGTAGAGCATCGAGGCGACCGCATCGACGCGCAAGCCATCGATATGGAATTTCTCCGCCCAGTAGAGCGCGTTGTTGATGAGAAAGGCGAGGACCTCCAGGCGGCCGAAATTGTAGATCGCCGTGTTCCAGTCGGGGTGGAACCCCTTGCGCGGGTCGGCGTGCTCGTAGAGCGCAGTGCCGTCGAACCAGCGCAAGCCGTGCTCGTCGGTCGGGAAATGCGCCGGCACCCAGTCGAGGATGACGCCGATGCCGACCTTGTGCGCGCCGTTGACGAAGCGGGCGAAGCCCTCCGGCTCGCCGAAGCGGGCGGTGGGCGCATAGAGGCCGGTCGTCTGATAGCCCCAGGACGGGTCATAGGGAAATTCCGAGATCGGCAGGAATTCGATGTGGGTGAAGCCCATATCGATGCAATAGGGGATCAGCCGCTCGGCAAGCTCGTCCCAGGACAGCATCTCGCCATTGTCGCGCCGCTGCCAGGAACCGGCATGCACCTCGTAGATGGAGATCGGCTGGCGGCGCGGATCGGCCGTCGACCAGAAGGCGCGGTGGGCCTCGTCCTCCCACACCTGTGCAATCTCGCCGGTCGTCATCGAGGCGGTTCGTGGCCGCAGTTCCGAGCGCCGGGCATAGGGATCCGCCTTCAGCGGCAGCAGGTCGCCGTTCTTGCCGACGATCTCGTACTTGTAGGCCTGGCCGGCGGTGACGCCGGGAAGAAAGATCTCCCAGATACCGGTGTCGCGGCGCAGCCGCATGACGTGGCGGCGGCCGTCCCACTCGTTGAAGTCGCCGACGACGGAAACCCGCTGCGCATTCGGCGCCCAGACGGCGAAGTGGAAACCCTCGACGCCTTCCAGCGGCAGCGGATGAGCGCCCATGCGGTCGAACAGGCGCAGGTGCGAACCCTGACGAATGTAGTAGTCGTCCATCGGGCCCAGCACCGGGCCGAAGGAATAGGGATCGACGACGATCCACTCGCCTCCGGCATTGCGGGCGCGATAGCGGATCGGTTGCTGCTTGCGAACGGAGATCGGGCCGGCGAAAACGCCGGCGGGATCGAGGCAGTCGAGCGCGCCGATCGCCTTGCCGGCGATCGTTTCGGCAATGACGGTTTCGGCATGAGGGATGAAACAGCGGGCGACGAACGTCTCGCCGGACTGCTGCACGCCCAGGACCGAGAAGGGGTCGGCGTGCCGGCCTCCAAGAATTGCCTCGATATCGGCCTTCGCAAGACCCGTCGATAGCTGTTCCAGCGGGTCCTTTCTCGTCATCAGACGCCCCAGATCTCGGTTGCGTATTGTCGGATCGTCCGGTCGGAAGAGAACCAGCCCATACGCGCCGTGTTGTGGATGGCCTTGGTGTTCCAGCTGACCTTATCGTTCCACAGCCTGTCCACGTTGCGCTGCGCCTGCGCATAGGCATCGAAATCGGCGGCGACCATGAACCAGTCGTGATTGTAGAGGCCGTCGATCAGGCCGGCAAAGCGGTCGCGGTCGTCGGGGGAAAAGACGCCGGAGGAAATGGCGAGCAGCGCCTGGGACAGTTCGGGCGAACTCTCGATGATAGCGCGCGGGTTATGCCCCTCGGCGCGCACCCGGGCCACTTCGCCCGCCGTCATGCCGAATATGACGATGTTGTCCGCGCCGACATGGTCGCGCATCTCGACATTGGCGCCGTCGAGCGTGCCTATGGTCAGCGCGCCGTTCAGGGCGAACTTCATGTTGCCGGTGCCGGACGCCTCCATGCCGGCAGTCGAGATCTGCTCCGACAGGTCGGCGGCGGGAACCATCACCTCGGCCAGCGAGACATTGTAGTTCGGCACGAAGACGACCTTGAGAAGGCCGCGCACGGCCGGGTCGTTGTTGATCACCCGGGCCACGTCGTTGGCGAGCTTGATGATCAGCTTGGCGTTGTGATAGCTCGGCGCCGCCTTGCCGGCGAAGAGCTTGACGCGCGGCACCCAGTCCAGTTCGGGGCGCGAGCGGATCTGGTCGTAGAGCGCCACCGCCTCGATGATGTTGAGAAGCTGGCGCTTGTATTCGTGGATGCGCTTGATCTGGATGTCGAACATCGCGTCCGGATCGAGGCGCACGCCGAGCCGGGCCTGCACGAGATGGGCGAGCTTGACCTTGTTCTCCCGCTTGATCGCGGCGAAGCGCTCCCGGAACGCTGCATCGCCGGCGAACACGTCGAGCGCCTTCAGCCGTTCGGCATCGTCCTCGAAGGCGACGCCGATCGATTCGCGGATCAAATTGAACAGGCCGGGGTTGCACTGCATCAGCCAGCGGCGCGGCGTGATGCCGTTGGTCTTGTTGTTGATGCGGGTCGGATAGAGGCGGTGAAGATCGGCGAAGACCGTCTCCTTCATCAGTTCGGTGTGCAGAGCCGAGACGCCGTTGACCGAATGCGAGCCGACGAAGGCGAGGTTGCCCATGCGCACCCGGCGCTCGCCGCCTTCCTCGATCAGCGAGATGTTGCGGATCCTCTGGTCATCGTAGCCGCGGTCCCTGCGGGCTTCGAGCAGGATCTTGGCGTTGATCGCGTAGACGATCTGCATGTGGCGCGGCAACAGCCGCTCGAACAGCGGCACCGCCCAGCTTTCCAGCGCTTCGGGCAGCAGCGTGTGGTTCGTATAGGCGAAGGTCTTGCGGGCGATGTCCCAGGCGGCGTCGAACTCCAGCCCATGCACGTCGGTCAGCAGCCGCACCAGTTCGGCCACGGAAACGGCCGGGTGGGTATCGTTCAGCTGGATCGCGACGGCATCCGGCAGCGAGGTGAAATCCGGATACTGCTGCAGGTGGCGGCGCAGGATGTCCTGCAGCGAGGCGGAGGAGAAGAAGAACTCCTGCCGCAGCCGCAATTCCTGGCCTGCCGGTGTGGCATCGGCCGGATAGAGCACGCGGGTCAGGCTTTCGGCCTTGTTGCTCTCGCGCAGCGCGCCGATATGGTCGCCGGCATTGAAGGCATCGAGCAGGATCGGATCGATCGGATAGGCGGCCCAGAGGCGCAGCGTGTTGACGCGCTTGGCGCGCCAGCCGACGGCGGGCGTGTCGTAGGCGGTGGCGATGACGCGCTCGGCCGGCTTCCAGACGAAGCGCTGCTGGTTCTCGCCGAGGTCGAGCGTCTCGACGGCGCCGCCGAAGCCGATCTCGTAGGAGCTTTCGCGGCGCTCGAATTCCCAAGGGTTGCCATGCGCCAGCCAGGTTTCCGGCAGTTCCACCTGCCAGCCGTCGGCCATTTGCTGGCGGAAGAGGCCATGGACGTAGCGGATGCCGTAGCCGTAGGCGGGCACGTCGGTCGTCGCCATCGATTCGATGAAGCAGGCGGCAAGCCGGCCGAGACCGCCATTGCCGAGTGCGGCGTCCGGTTCGAGCTCGGCGATGACGTCGAGGTCGACGCCGAGCGAGGTGAACGCCTCGCGCATCTCGTCCATGATGCCGATGTTGGTCATGGCGTCCCGCATCAGGCGGCCGATGAGAAACTCCAGCGACAGGTAATAGACGCGCTTTGCGCCGGTGGCATAGGTGCGCCGGGTCGAATCCATCCACTTGTCGGTGATGCGGTCACGCGCCACCAGGATGGCAGCGGTCAGCCAGTCATGCGGCTTGGCGACCTTCGGGTCCTTGCCGATCCGGTACTTCAGGCGTTCCAGAAGCTCGGTGGCAAGCTGCGACGGCTCGGTGGAGCGCAGCGCCGGGGCGGGGATTTCGTTGGAGGAGACCCTGTTCATCATGGGCGGTAACGAACCCCTTCATTGCAATCGGCCGCCGTCGGGACACGGCCTTCCGACAATTTTGCATTGATCCGAAGCGCTTGCAATACGGGTTCGCCGGATGGGAGGCATGCGGGGGATGCAGGGTCCTTTGAGCATGAAAAAGCAAACCCGCCACGCACGAGGCGCAGCGGGTTTGCAGGGAGTAACAGCATCTAGATTGTAGTATTTAATGAGTCAGGCGGGCGATCGTCGCGGCCGCTTCCTGGCCGATCTTCTCGAAAGCCTTGACGAGGTCCGACATCTTGTCGGCTACAAAGAAGCTTCCGGGTGTTGCGCAGTTGCTCAAGAGCTGCTGGCCGCGCGGCGGCGCCATAAACGCGACCGTGTATATTTTTACTCCGGCGGTCTTCGCGGTCTTGCAGATATTCAGCGTCTTCGTGTCGTCGGAACTGTTGTTATTGTTTCCGTCTGTCATGAATACGATGTACTTTGTCGGTACCTGCTGATTCTTCTTTTGATGTTCTGTGTTTTCGGTAGAGGCCATCAGTTTATCATACGCCGCCTGCATGGCAGCAGTCGAACTCGTGCCGCCTCCGCCCTCGAGCGCATTCACTTGTGTGCGCGATGCGGTCGTTCCCCAATTGATTTTGTAGGTCGTCCCCCGTTCGCTGTTGTAAGAGACCGTACCGGTCCTTACATAGATGGTATCCGGGTCAGCCGCATCCAACGTATCAAACAAGCTGCCTGCAGCGGTCTTGAGAGCCTCGATTTTCTTTACATAGCAGGGGCTGATCGGGTTCTTGTTCAACAGGTTGCCGCTGTCGTTGTACTGGTAGCAGCTTGTTACCGGCACGATTTTCTGTTCGGTGTTCGCCAGCATCGAACCGGATTTGTCGAGCACGAGATACATCGACAGCGCGTTCTTCGATTCCGTTGCGCTCTCGGCTGAGGTGTTGGCCGTTATCGTTGCCTTGTCTTTCACAAGAAGGCGTGTCAGCGGGTTCAGGTCCATGTCCATACTGGCGGTGACGGTGATGACCCAGGCCTTGCTGCTCTTGCCCGTGGGTGTCTCCTCGATATTGACGACCGAGCTGGCGAAGGAACTTGGATCCTTATTGTCCGGATTTTTGGTGTCGGTCCCGTCACCATCGACGTTGCCGCCGCTCCGCATCTGGGTCTCGATGAACCGCAGTGCCAGGAGCTTGGCAGCCTCGATGCTGTACCCATCGTTGGCAAGCGCCGATGCGGCTGCGAGCGCCGCCGAATCGGCCGCATCCTGCAGCCTGTTCTTGGTCATCATCATCTTGGTGACATCGATCGAGATGCCGCCGGCGCCCAGAAGCACCGGCAGCAACAGCGCCGTCATCATTCCGAAGTTGCCACGTCGGTCTTTCGCCAGGCGGGAAAGGACGCCCTGCTTTTCCGTTGCCAGTTTCATCTGTCGCCACCCCATCATCATAATGTTGGGCGGACGGTAGCGCGGAAAAATTATCTTCCCGTTTAGGTGGTCGCTACAATTTGATCGAAACCGTACCGATGTTGGAATTGCAGGCCGTTGTGCGCGGGGCTGCCTGTATGGAAACGGGACTCCCACAGAAAAGAGCAGCGCCATAGCCTGGATCTCGGTGGGGAACCTCGATCGACGGTTCAGGGAGAAGAGACGCGGGCCGGGCTTGATTCGCCATGTCACCCTGGCCAGATTCCGTCGGGCCCGGCCGTGTTTCTCCCCGCGACGGGCCTTGCCGTCTGCAGGGAGCCGTTGTGATGCCGATGGCCTTGCAACCCGTCAGCGCTTCGGCGCGACCAATGAGAAGTGGGCGCCCTGCGGATCGACGGCGTTGATGATCCAGCTGCCGCCGGGGACCTCCATCGGTCCCATCACCACCCTGCCGCCGCCGGCGTTGACGCGCTCGACCGCGGCATCGATGGCGTCGACATTGAAGTAATAGCCCCAGTAGGGCGGCGCCGGCAGGTCCTTCGGCTTCGTCATCATGCCGCCGGATGGCTGGCCGTTGACCTTGAAGATCTGGTAGATGCCCATCTCGCCCATGTCGAGGGCCTGGTCCTTTTCCCAGCCGAAGAGCGAGGAATAGAAAGTCCAGGCGGTGTTCAGGTCGCCAGCCATCAGTTCGTGCCAGCCGACCTGGCCGGGTGCCGCGCGGTCCGCATCCTGGCCCTCTTCGCTGGTCGAGCTGAACAGGCAGAACACCGCCCCGGTCGGATCGCCGACGACGGCGAAGCGGCCGACACCGGGGATGTCGTCCGGCTGGCGATGGACCTTGCCGCCCCTCGCGGCGACCTCCTTCGCCGTCGCATCGACATCGTCGGCGTAGATATAGCCTATCCAGCCCGGCGGCATGCCCTCGGCGTCCTTAGGCATCGCCATCAGCCCGGCGATCATCCGTTCACCGGCGGAGAAGAGAGTGTATGTCATGTCCGGCATGCCGGCATCCTTGGCGGTCCAGCCGACGACGGATTTGTAGAACCGCTCGGCGGCGGCGATGTCGGTGGTCATCAGTTCGTACCAGACGAATTCTCCCTGGTTCGTGGACATTGGTTCCTCCGGTTTTGTTTGGCCCAATGCAAGCACGTGCGGAGATAGGACGGCGCCGGCTGCAGTCAATCACGGGTGGACGACAGCCGGAATTTTCGACCTCCGCGGTCATCCGCGGCAGGGCTGGGCCTGCGGCGCGTCGTCGTATTCGTCGTGCCGCTTGACGAAGCTCAGCGTTCCGGTCTCGTTGCGACCCTTCGGTGCCCGGTCCAGCACCATCAGCGTGCCGAGGATCTCCTCTCCGCCACGCGCATATTCGGAATAGGTATGATAGATGTCGCCCGCCTCGTCGCGGAAGAAGGCGCTCATGCCCGGCAGTTCGTCATGGGCGTCGGCCGAGGGCGTTTCGCGATAGTTGTAGTAGACTTTCTCGCCGGCAAGTTCTTCCTTGGTGAAGGAGACCTGGTAGTCGAAATTGAAGTCGCTGCCGTACGAGGAGTACCACGGGAACTTCCATCCCATGCGCTTCTTGTAGGCCTCGATTTTGTCGAGCGGCGCGCGCGAGACGCAAACCATCGTCACGTCGTGATGGTTCAGGTGCGGCAGCATGCCGTCGATGTGGTCGGCCACGAAGGAGCAACCGCGGCAGCCGGCCTGCCAATCCGGGCCGAACATGAAGTGATAGACCATCAGCTGGCTGCGGCCGTCGAACAGATCGGCCAGCGTCTTCCTTCCCTCGGGCGTATCGAAGCTGTAGGCCTTGTCGACCTTGACCCAGGGCAGGGCCAGACGTTCGGCGCGCACCTTGTCGCGCAACTTCGTTTCTTCCTTCTCCACGGCCAAGAGCGCCTTGCGGGCCTCCAGCCAATCTTCGCGGGAGACGACCTCGTGGTTCGGTCTCATGCGCGTAACTCCTCTTTGTCAGGCATTTTGCCATTAAGAGTTGATGTCAACATTGGGTGATCGTGGCAAATCTCCGGGATTTGGCATTTGTTCCGAAGCCCCGGATTGTTGACGAAGCATGGGGCAGCTTTCCGACACTACCATGTCAAAAAATCGAATCTTTGGGCCCCGCGGCCGTCGCTTGCGAGAAAGCCGGGGGCCGTCGTGAGTCAAGTTTGAGAAATTTGCGTGCAAACCAGCAGTCGTCTCTTGGGGGCAATTGACGCAACGGTTGAAATTCCAGATAAGTTTGCTCGCGGCCGGGTTTCTTCAGGCAGACTGACACGGGTGAAGCGGCGTGCGTCGAGACGGAAATTGCGGGATCGTGTTGCGCTCGCCCTTGAGCGGAGTGCATTGGTGAGCTTCAAGCGATTGTGGATGGACCAGAGGGAGGTCTCGGAAAACCGGAATATCCTCATCACAGGGGGTGCCGGCTTTCTCGGGTCGCACTTGGCCGAGCTGCTTGCCTCCCGTGGCAACCATGTATTTTGCCTCGACAATTTACAGACCGGCCGCCGCGAAAATCTTACCAATCTGGAGGCGAACACTCGCCTGACCTTTGTCCGGCACGACATTATCGACGGCATCCCCGATGCCCTTCCGGCGTTCAGCGAAATCTACAACCTCGCCTGTCCGGCCTCGCCCGTCCACTATCAAGCTGATGCGGTTTCGACCGCACTCGTCAATTCCACCGGCGTCTGGAACGTCCTTCGCAGGGCCGAGCGGGACGGCGCGCGCGTCTTCCAGGCCTCCACCTCGGAGGTCTATGGTGACCCGCATGTCCATCCGCAACGCGAAGACTATTGGGGCAATGTCAACCCCATCGGGCCGCGGTCCTGCTACGATGAAGGGAAGCGCTTCGCCGAGACGCTGTGCACCGATTTTGCGAGGGAACGCGGCCTGACGCTGCGAATGGCGCGGATCTTCAACACCTACGGGCCCCGCATGCGCTGCGACGATGGCCGCGTGGTGTCGAACTTCATCGTGCAGGCACTGCTCGGCCAGCCGCTGACGCTCTATGGTGACGGAACGCAGACGCGATCCTTCTGCTACGCCGACGATCTCATCCGCGGCATCGACCGGTTGATGCAGAGCCCGACCGCCGAGGGGCCGGTCAATCTCGGCAATCCCATCGAGTTCAGCATGGAAGAGCTTGCCCGGCTGGTTCTCGACATCACGGGCTCCGGCTCCCGGATCATTCGCCTGCCGCTTCCGACCGACGATCCCAGACGACGCCGGCCGGATATCGGCAAGGCGAGCCGCCTGCTGGACTGGCAACCGCAAACCGCATTGCGCGACGGCCTCGTCAAGACGATCGAATACTTCAGGGGCGAGCTTGGTCGGCACCCCGCTGCCAGCATCAATGCGGCCGAATGACAGGATTTCCAGCTCAGCCATGACTTCCGGAAGCAGCCATCCGCGGTGTTTCGACGCCATCGAAAACGCTTTCGCCGGGGGCAGAGCATGAGCTGGTTCCGATGGAAGAAGAAGGGCATCATCGCCCTCTCATTCGCGCCGCCGGTGCCGAGACCGGGCCGGCACGGCATCGCGATTGTGGCCTGCGTCAAGAACGAGGCGGCGTACATCGCCGAATGGCTGCGTTTCCACAGGGCGGTCGGCGTTCGCTATTTCATTCTCTACGATCATGGATCGACCGATGAAACGACCGACGAGATCCGCCGCACGCTGCCACCCGAGGCCTTCACGCTGCTGCCTTGGAGCGGTGGCGTTGTCGCACCGAAGCTGGACCGGCTGATCGACTGGCAGGTCGTTGCCTTTGCCCACGCCATTCAGAACTTTGGCGGCGACTATCGACACATGGCGTTCATCGATGCCGATGAGTTCCTCTTGCCGAGGCAGGGCTCGACAGTCGAGGAGGCGCTCGCCGCGACGGGCGGCTTTCCGAATGTGGCGTTGCCCTGGCACATGTTCGGCACGAGCGGGCACAGGACGAAGCCGGACGCGCCGGTGGCGCTGAGCTACACGATGCGCAGCGCCGACCCGATGAGCCGGCTGAAGCACGCGAGCAACTTCAAATGCATTGTCGATCCCTGCGAGGTGGTGCAGGCCAGCGTTCACAGCTTCAAGACGCGCTCATACGGCAACATCGCCTGCAATGACGCCGGCAAGCGCGCTGCGGGCAAGGAGCGCGAGCAGCCCGGCTTCTACTCCAATGCGTTCCTGCAGCTGAACCACTACTACAGCAAATCTGAACAGGAATTTGCGGCGAAGCTGGCCCGCGGCGCGATCTACACGCTGACCAGCAAACTGATTACCGACCGGATGACCACGACGATCCGGAACATCCAGCTATCCCAGGTCGAGGACCGCGCCATGGCGGATTTCGTCGCGCACCGGGGCATTGTGCTTTAGCGAGGAGCGGGATGAATGTCGCTGGCACAGCCAGCGTGGTGCTCGGTTTCGGTTTCATCATCTGCCCTCTGGATTCTTGCAGAGTGGCGAACGCTCCTGCTTCCGCCATCCTGCCCTGAGCCGGGATCCAGCAGCGCCGCGTCTGCGGCGCGAAAAAGTCCTTCGCGCGCAAGGACTTGCGCGCACTGGATGCCGGATCGAGTCCGAGATGACGGAGCCGCTGGAGGCTGCTCAATGAGGGGGAGAGCGGCGGGGGCCTTTGGCCAGTGGCGAAACGGCCGCTGGTTTCGATCAGCGGCCCTTTCGAATGCTTGCGACGTTGCTTGTGCCGCTTATTCCGGCAGGATGCGCACGGCGCCGAGGTCCGCCGAGCTGGCGAAGGCGGCATAGGCCTTCAGCGCCGTCGTCACGTTGCGCTTGCGCGGCTGCGCCGGCTTCCAGCCGAGCTTGTCCTGTTCGGCGCGGCGGGCGGCGAGTTCGCCTTCCGACACCGCCAGGTTGATCGTACGGTTGGGGATGTCGATCTCGATGATGTCGCCCTGGCGCACGAGGCCGATCGCGCCGCCTTGCGCCGCTTCCGGCGAGGCGTGGCCGATCGACAGGCCCGAGGTGCCGCCCGAGAACCGGCCGTCGGTAACGAGCGCGCAGGCCTTGCCGAGACCCTTCGACTTCAGGTAGCTCGTCGGATAGAGCATTTCCTGCATGCCGGGGCCGCCCTTCGGGCCCTCGTAACGGATGACGACGACGTCGCCGGCCTTGACCTCGCCGCCGAGAATGCCCTTCACGGCTGCGTCCTGGCTTTCGAAGACGACCGCCGGGCCGGTGAACTTCAGGATCGATTCATCGACGCCGGCCGTCTTCACGATGCAGCCGTCGAGCGCGATGTTGCCCTTCAGCACTGCCAGCCCGCCGTCCTTGGAGAAGGGGTGCTCGACCGAGCGGATGACGCCGTTCTCGCCGTCGGTGTCGAGCTCGTCCCAGCGGGCTTCCTGGCTGAACGCGACCTGGGTGGGGATGCCGCCCGGTGCCGCGCGGAAGAAGGTGCGGACCGTCTCGCTGTTGGTGCGGGAAATGTCCCAGCGATCGATGGCGTCGCCAAGCGTCGCGGCATGCACGGTCGGGGTATCGCGGTGGATCAGGCCGCCGCGGTCGAGTTCGCCCAGAATGCGCATGATGCCGCCGGCACGGTGCACGTCCTCCATGTGCACGTCGGCCTTGGCCGGGGCGACCTTGGACAGGCACGGCACCTTGCGCGACAGCTGGTCGATGTCGTCGAGCGTGAAGTCGATCCCGCCTTCATAGGCCGCCGCCAGGATGTGCAGCACGGTGTTGGTCGAGCCGCCCATGGCGATGTCGAGCGACATGGCGTTCTCGAAGGCCTTCCTGTTGGCGAGGTTGCGCGGCAGCACGCTCTCGTCGTCCTGCTCGTAGTAGCGCCGGGCCAGGTCGACGATCAGGTGGCCGGCCTCGACGAACAGGCGCTTGCGGTCGGCGTGGGTGGCGAGCGTCGAGCCGTTTCCGGGCAGCGACAGGCCGAGCGCCTCGGTCAGGCAGTTCATCGAGTTGGCGGTGAACATGCCCGAGCACGAGCCGCAGGTCGGGCAGGCGGAGCGCTCGATCGCCTTGACGTCCTCGTCGGAGACGCTGTCGTCGGCGGCGGCAACCATCGCGTCGACGAGGTCGAGCGCCTGGGTCTTGCCGTGCAGCACGACCTTGCCGGCCTCCATCGGTCCGCCGGAGACGAACACGGCCGGGATGTTCAGGCGCATTGCCGCGTTCAGCATGCCCGGGGTGATCTTGTCGCAGTTGGAAATGCAGACCATGGCGTCGGCGCAATGGGCGTTGACCATGTATTCGACGCTGTCGGCGATGATCTCGCGCGAAGGCAGCGAGTAGAGCATGCCGTCATGGCCCATGGCGATGCCGTCGTCGACGGCGATCGTGTTGAACTCCTTGGCGACGCCGCCGGCCGCCTCGATCTCGCGGGCGACGAGCTGGCCGAGGTCCTTCAGGTGCACGTGGCCGGGCACGAACTGGGTGAACGAGTTCACCACCGCGATGATCGGCTTGCCGAAGTCCGCATCCTTCATGCCGGTGGCGCGCCACAGGCCGCGGGCGCCGGCCATGTTGCGGCCGTGGGTGGTGGTTCGGGAGCGATAAGCTGGCATCGGCAAAGTCCTCACATCCGGTCGGGCAGGAATTGGCGGTCGGGCACGGATCTGCAACGTGCGCGCCGCCATTCCTGCCGGTGTCAGCGGTTCCCTACCGCAAATCCCCCGCCGCGTCACGAAAGGAATGACATTATTTGTCGCGGAACGTGGAATTTCCTGTCGCAGGCGGCGCGCGCCGATGACCGCCGTCGGCAGCGGCTTCGGTGAGACTGCCTGCCCCTGAACTGGCGCGCGAAAGGGCGGCGAGGCGGACATGCAGAACTGCGCCACCGCGAAGGGTTTCAGGGAAACAGTGCTGACGACAATGACTGGGTATGGTATACAGGCTGCCAGAGACGAAGTCTTGTCGCCCCTGAGGGAAAACAATCTTTAGCAGCAGGCACGACGGGCGCATAGCGAAGCGTTTTTCGGTGCCTGCAAGAACGTAACATAGCTCATTGTCGGTCGCTCTCCACTCCGGGACTATGCTCCGGTGTGTGGACGACGTGCGCTTTCCTTTGACTTGGCAGCCTCAAGAGGAGCGTGAACCATGAATGTCATGCAAAAGCTATATGTTGGACTGCTATCATCAGCACTCGCCGCAATTGTTGTTGTGCCTGCTGTAGCGCAAGAACCGAAGCCCAACATCGTCGTCATCATGGGCGACGACGTGGGCTGGTTCAACATCGGCGCCTATCACCGCGGCATCATGTCCGGCAAGACGCCGAACCTCGACCGGCTGGCCGCGGAGGGGATGCTGTTCACCGACTATTATGCCGAAGCGAGCTGCACCGCCGGACGGGCGAGCTTCATCACCGGCGAGATTCCCCTGCGCACGGGCTTGACGACGGTCGGCCAGGCGGGCGCGGACGTCGGCATGCCCGACAAGGCCGCCACCATCGCCGCCGCCCTGAAGGTGCAGGGCTACGCCACCGGCCAGTTCGGCAAGAACCATCTCGGCGACCTCAACAAATACCTTCCCACCCTGCACGGCTTCGACGAGTTCTTCGGCTATCTCTACCACCTCGACGCCATGTCGGATCCCTACTGGTACTCGTTCCCGAACGACCAGTCCTACCGCGACAAGGTCGGCCCCCGGAACCTGGTGCACAGCTTTGCATCCGACACCGACGACACCACCGAACAGCCGCGCTGGGGCAAGATCGGCAAGCAGCGGATCGTCGACGAGGGCCCGCTCGCGCCCTACCCGGACATGACCAACGTGCCGAACATGCACGACATCATGCCCAAGGCCAAATACGACATGACCACCTTCGACGAGGTGCTGGTCAAGGCCTCCTGCGATTTCATGGACAAGGCGAAGACCGATAACAAACCCTTCTTCGTCTGGCACAACACGACACGCATGCACGTCTGGACCTTCCTGTCGCCGAAATATCAGGCGCAAATGAACAGCGACACCAACTACGGCCTCGAGGAAGCCGGCATGGCGCAGCTCGACGACAGCGTCGGCGCGATCATGAAATGCATCGACGACGCGGGCGAGACCAACAACACCATCGTTATTTTCACCACCGACAACGGTGCGGAGGTGTTCACCTGGCCCGATGGCGGCATGACGCCGTTCAAGGGCACCAAGGGCACCGTCATGGAAGGCGGCTTCCGGGCTCCGGCGATCATCCGCTGGCCGGGCAAGGTCAAAGCCGGCGCGGTCGAAAACGGCATCTTCTCGGCGCTCGACTGGTTCCCGACGCTGCTCGCCGCCGCCGGCAACGCCGACGTCACGCAGCAATTGCTGAAGGGCGTGCAGCTTGGCGACCGCACCTACAAGAACCATCTCGACGGCTACAACCAGCTGGACCTTCTGACCGGCAACGGCCCGTCGGCCCGCCACGAGTTTTTCTACTTCGGTGGCCCGCACCTCGGCGCCATCCGCATCGACGACTTCAAGTTCCAGTTCTACCAGCAGCCGCAGGGCTGGCCGGGCGCCAAGGTGACAACCGACATGCCGACCATGGTCAACATCCGCCAGGACCCGTTCGAGCGGACACCGTCGATCAGCGAGCAAAGCCTCAACGACCTCGGCGGCGGCTACATGAACGATTTCTACGCACGGGAGTTCTGGCGCTTCGTCTCCGTGCAGGATCGGGTCAAGGAGCTGGCCCTGACGGCGATCGATTACCCGCCGATGCAGGATCCCGCCTCCTTCAATCTGGACGCCGTCAAGAAGCAGATCGACGAGGCGATCAAGAACAAGCCGGGCAACTGAGGCCACTCGGATAAAGCGGGTTCATGCGACCTGCCTAAAGGTTTTGTGTTGATGCTTGGCTCCGACGAAGAGCATTCATCGGCGGGTCAAAGTGGAGAGCGACCTGTGCGGCCGCTCTCCCGCAGGCTTTCGCTAAGCGGCGGAATTGAACCGAAAACTCGCTCCCTCGACAGGCGTGCCCACCTGCGAAGGGTACGTATTCGTTGCCGCCGTCGACGGCTACGATCAGCTACGGCATGGCGTGCGCGCGGGATGGCGCGCTCCGCCGGCGGTGGCGGTCGCCTGACCCCGTGCAGGCGCTGACCAGAGACTGCGCAGGTCACAGCGTGACGCCAGACCAAACCTTATGACTCGACCAGGATCACCAGGGACTCCGGCACCACGCCGTCAAAGTCCATCGCCTCCGCAGCGGCCTTGCTCTCCATGGCTTTTGCGAGGGCGTCCATGTCCGGGACGTCCATGAGGATGGCCACGCGGGTTGGATCCCGCGGGTCAACGAATGTCCGAATGTCCTTTATGCCAAGCTGGCCAAAAAACGCGGTGCGCTTCGGTGATTTGAGCCAATGTTCCGCGCCCTTGGTGATGTTGTGGTGGGCAATAATCGTCGGCATTGCATCGTCCTCCAGTATCGTCGACGTTCTCAGTCGACCATGGGGGCTGAGAGCCTTTCGCGTTGACCACGGAACGCCCTGGCATCCGGGCTGTCAAGCATTTCCGCTGCGCAGCGGCGTTGGGATCGCAATGCCGGGCATGGCTTGTCGAAGATGGGGCGGCCCGCTTCCTCGATCGTCGCGGTGCCGTCGACGATGGTGCCGCGGTGGCAACTCGATCGGCGGATTTCCCACCGGGTCGGCAAAAGTCAAACGCGGTCGCTCACGGCAGAAGCTGGTGCATTCTTAATCGTCATACACATCGCATCTATTGTATGATGAATGAAATTGCGACAGGATGGTCCGGAGCGATCAAGTGGCGCGCTTTGCGCCGGCGAGGGCAGCGTGGACGCGAAGAGCACGCAACGAAAGAGCGAAACGGGTGGCGATGCGGCCCAACCGAGGCGGCCGCGCGTCCAGAAGGACATCACCGCCGCGATCGGCCTCGACATCTGTTCCGAGCGCTATCCCGTCGGCAGCGTGCTGCCCAAGGAAAACGATCTGTGCGACCGGTATGGCGTCAGCCGCACGGTGATCCGGGAATCGCTGAAGGCGCTCGCCGCCAGGGGCCTTGTCCATGGCCGTCCGCGCATCGGCACGATGGTGTGCGAGAAGGAGGAATGGAACATCCTCGATCCGCAGATCCTGGCATGGATGGGACCCCGCATCGAGGAGCTCGACCTGCTCGGCTGCATCCTCGAGACGCGCCGCACCGTCGAGCCGGTCGCGGCTGAATTCGCGGCCGAGCGCGCGACCGTTCAGGAGATCGCCGACCTGGAAAACGCCTGGAAGCGGATGCGTGATGCCGGCGCCGACACCGAGGCCTTCACCCGCGCCGACGTGCATTTCCACGAGCTCCTGCTGAAGGCCAGCCACAACCGGGTGTTCCGCCAACTCTCCTCCATCATCGATGCGGCGATGAAGTATGCGCTGCACTGCTCCAACAAGGCGGTCGACAAGCGCGACGAGGCGCTCGATATCCATCGCGAACTCGTCGAGGCGCTGCGCCTGCGCGACGGGGCGGCGGCCCGCGCTTGCTCCCACCGTATGCTCGACCTTGCCGCCCGCGATCTGGCGCCGGCGATGCGACAGCGCGGCCAGGCCGGCCGCACCCACCTAACCAAAAGCCCGTGAACTGGCGACCAAGCCGGCACCCCGATCATTCAAATCCTCCTTCCAACGGACCTCGCGACCATGAAGATCACCAAGCTCACCACCTATATCGTCCCGCCGCGCTGGCTGTTTCTGAAGGTCGAGACCGACGAGGGCGTCACCGGCTGGGGCGAGCCGGTGGTCGAGGGGAGGGCGCTGACGGTCGAGGCGGCCGTGCACGAGCTTGCCGACTATCTCGTCGGCAAGGACCCGATGCTGATCGAGGACCATTGGCAGGTGATGTATCGCGGCGGCTTCTATCGCGGCGGCGCGGTGCACATGAGTGCGCTCGCCGGCATCGACCAGGCGCTGTGGGACATCAAGGGCAAGGCCTACGGCCAGCCGGTCCACGCACTGCTCGGGGGGCAGTGCCGCGACCGCATCAAGGTCTATTCCTGGATCGGCGGCGACCGCCCCTCCGACGTCGCCAACAACGCCCGCGAGGTGGTCGCCCGCGGCTTCAAGGCGATCAAGCTCAACGGCTGCGAGGAGATGCAGATCGTCGACACCTGGGAAAAGGTGGAGAAGGCGGTCGAGACGATCGCCGCCATCCGCGAGGCGATCGGCCCGCACATCGGCATCGGCGTCGATTTCCACGGCCGCGTCCACAAGCCGATGGCCAAGGTGCTGGCGAAGGAGCTCGAACCTTTCAAGCTGATGTTCATCGAGGAGCCGGTGCTCTCCGAAAACCGCGAGGCGCTGAAGGAGATCGCCAACCATTGCTCGACGCCGATCGCACTCGGCGAGCGCCTCTATTCGCGCTGGGACTTCAAGTCGGTGCTCTCGGACGGCTATGTCGACATCATCCAGCCGGACCTGTCGCACGCCGGCGGCATCACCGAATGCCGCAAGATCGCGGCGATGGCCGAGGCCTACGACGTCGCGCTGGCGCCGCATTGCCCGCTCGGGCCGATCGCGCTCGCCGCCTGCCTGCAGATCGACGCCGTCTCCTACAACGCCTTCATCCAGGAACAGAGCCTCGGCATCCACTACAACCAGGGCAACGACATTCTCGACTACGTCGCCAACAAGGAGGTGTTCCACTATGCCGACGGCTTCGTCTCGATCCCGCAGGGGCCCGGCCTCGGCATCGAGGTGGACGAGGCCTACGTTGCCGAGCGCGCCAGGGAGGGCCATCGCTGGCGAAATCCGGTCTGGCGGCACCCCGATGGCAGCGTCGCCGAGTGGTGAGGACAAGCTGGCTGAGGCACTCGCGAGGGGAAGGGCGCTTGACTGGCCGCACCCGTCTCTGAAGCGCAGGCGATATGCGGGCTGTCTACTCCCGGCACTGCCATTGCCGCGATATCCGATTGCCTGCAAAGAGAACGCCGGTTAAATCAATGCAGCAGGAGCGGTGCCGCTCCGCCGGTGGAGTGGCCGGTCGGGGGGCATCATGGCGGCAACAGGGGGAGTGCCGGAATGCGTGGTGCCTGGCGGGTAGCAGTCGTCCTGTTTCTTTCGGTGGCTCTGGCGGCGTGCGGTGGCAAGAAGGGTTTCATGGTGCCGGTCGCCGAGACCGCTGCCGTGCCGGGCACCTCGACCGTCGAAATGCTGGTGGCGACCACGCGCACGCCCTCCGGCGATCCGAACACGCTTTTTTCCGGCGAACGCAGCGCGCGTCCCTACCTGACCGAGATCGCCGTCTCGATTCCGCCCGCCAGCAGGCGCAAGGTCGGCTCGGTCCAGTGGCCGAAGACGTCGCCGCCCGATCCGTCAAGGGATTTCGCGGTTCTGCGGGTGAAGCAGCTGCCGTCGATCGAAAGCGGCGAGAACTGGCTGCGCATGCACAACCGGAACGGCCATGTGATGGTGTTCGTGCATGGCTTCAACAACCGCTACGAGGACGCCGTCTTCCGCTTTGCCCAGATCGTGCACGATTCGAAGGCGGACGTGACTCCGATCCTGTTTACCTGGCCCTCGCGCGCCCGGGTGTTCGACTATAACTACGACAAGGAGAGCACCAACTACTCGCGCACCGGCCTGGAGCGGCTGCTGCACGTGCTCCAGAACAATAAGGACGTCACGGACATCACCATCCTCGCCCATTCGATGGGCACCTGGCTGGCGATGGAATCGCTGCGCCAGATGTCGATCCGCGACGGCCGGGTCGCGCCGAAGATCGAGAACGTCGTTCTCGCCTCGCCAGACATCGACATCGACGTGTTCGCGCGGCAGTGGTCGGAACTCGGCGGCAAGAAGCCGAATTTCACCATCTTCGTCTCGCAGGACGACAAGGCGCTCGCCCTGTCCCGCTTCATCTCGGGCGACATCCAGCGGCTCGGCCAGGTCAATCCGGCCGACGAGCCCTACCGCGCCCAGTTCGAAAAGGCCGGCATCACGGTCGTCGACCTGACCAAGGTGAAATCCGGCGATCGCCTGGCTCACGGCAAGTTCGCCGAGAGCCCGCAGATCGTCCAGTTGATCGGCGAGCGCCTCGTCAACGGCCAGACGCTGACGGATTCGGACGTCACGCTCGGTGAGGGCATCACCGCCGTGGTCGCCGGCACGGCGGGCGGCATCGGCAGGGTCGCGGCAACGACGGTTGCAACCCCCATCGATCTGCTGACGCTGACGCCGCAGCAGGAACGGCTCGGAGGCGGCCCCGATTCGGGCCTCATCTTCGACCAGGCGGACGAGCCCGCCTCACCGCCGCGGTGAGGCACTCCGGCTTGGCGGCGTTGGCCGAGCCGTCCTAAAAGAACGCTTAATCCGGCTTCGTTTGTCGTGCGGTCGATTGCGCGGTCAGGCGGCCGCGCGAGCGGGAGCGGTTGGCGTTCGCCAGCCGTTCGCGGGCTTCCTTCAGTTCGTCGGCCGAAAACAGCGCCTGGAATTCCGGCTGCAGCATCGTCGCCTCCATCGAAAGCTCCGGCCTGCCGAGATCGATCAATCGCTCGAGCCCCGTCGTGCCCGGTTTGAAGACCAGTTCCCTGGCCGCGGCGACGCCACCGTGCAAGATCACGTAGCGCCGGAACAGCACCGGCCGGAAGCCGAGGGTGGCGCAGGTATCGTAAAGGGCAAGCATCGACTGGTGGAAGCGCTGTTCGGGTCGTTCGCCGGCGTGGCCGGGCCTGACGGATCTCATGGCAGGCGCCTCGGATAAATGAGCAAAAACAAAGGGCTCAGCGGTTGCCCGCTAAGCCCTTTTAAATTCGAATGGTGGGCGTGACAGGGATTGAACCTGTGACCCCTACGATGTCAACGTAGTGCTCTCCCGCTGAGCTACACGCCCATCCGATGTGGGCGCATAGACCAAAAAAGCGGCACGGCGTCAATAGGCTTCATGCAGCTTTTTTCGTCTTCTTCCGGGCCTGCGGCGCAAGGCTCGGATTTGCGCCGGTTCGAGGCGCGTACGCCTGCGTGGATAAAATGGGGATCGCACTCGCCGCGAGAAAATGGCACCCTGTCGAAATGCTGGCGCCTGTGGAGGAGCGCCATCGGGCAGGACGGCAATCGGACGCGCGAATTCTCGGCGCGAACCGGCCGGGCGCCGCAGCGTGTTGCAATTCGGGCAGTTCTCTCGCCCAGAGGGCGAAGGCTGCCGCCGCGGGAGGACCTGACCATGTACACAGCCGGCATGAGCTTCGGGCTGGGCGAAGATATCGAGGCGCTGCGGGAGACCGTGCGCCGCTTCGCCACGGAGCGGATCGCACCGATCGCCGCCGACATCGACCGCAACAACGCCTTTCCGCCGTCGCTGTGGCGGCAGATGGGCGATCTCGGCCTGCTCGGCATCACCGCTGCGGAAGACTATGGCGGGGCGGCGATGGGCTATATCGCCCATTGCGTGGCGATGGAGGAGATCAGCCGCGCCTCGGCTTCGGTGGGCTTGAGCTACGGCGCCCACTCCAACCTCTGCGTCAACCAGATCATGCGGAACGGTACGGAGGCGCAGCGGGCCAGGTACCTGCCGAAGCTGATCGCCGGCGAGCATGTCGGCGCGCTCGCCATGTCGGAGCCCGGGGCCGGCTCCGACGTCGTGTCGATGAAGCTGCGGGCCGAGAAGAAGGGCGACCGCTACGTCTTGAACGGCAACAAGATGTGGATCACCAACGGCCCGGATGCCGACGTGCTGGTCGTCTATGCCAAGACCGATCCGGAGGCTGGCCCGCGCGGCATCACCGCCTTCCTGGTCGAGAAGGGCTTTGCCGGCTTCTCTACGGCGCAAAAACTCGACAAGCTTGGCATGCGCGGCTCCAACACCTGCGAGCTGCTGTTTGCCGACTGCGCGGTGCCGGCCGAGAACGTGCTGGGCGGCGAGGGCCGCGGCGTCAACGTGCTGATGTCCGGCCTCGACTACGAGCGGGTGGTCTTGTCCGGCGGGTCGCTCGGCATCATGGCCGCGTGCCTCGACGTGGTGGTTCCGTACGTGCACGAGCGACGCCAGTTCGAGCGTCCGATCGGCGAGTTCCAGCTGATGCAGGGCAAGGTGGCCGACATGTATGTCGCGCTCAATTCGGCGCGCGCCTATGTCTATGCGGTGGCCGCCGCCTGCGACCGCGGCGAGACCACCCGCAAGGATGCCGCCGGCTGCATCCTCTACGCCGCCGAACAGGCGACGCAAGCTGCGCTGCAGGCGATCCAGGCGCTCGGCGGCAACGGCTACATCAACGACTACCCGACCGGGCGACTGCTGCGCGACGCCAAGCTCTACGAGATCGGCGCCGGCACCTCGGAGATCCGCCGCATGCTGATTGGCCGCGAGATCTTCCAGGAGACCGCGTGATGGCGGTGCTGCGCACCAACATCGTCCCGCGCGGCGAGACCTTTTCAGCCAACCGCCAGGCGATGCTTTCAGCGATCGCCACCGCGCAAGTCGCGGCGGAGGTCGCCTTCGAAGGCGGCGGGGCGAAGGCGCGCGAGCGCCATCTCGGGCGCGGCAAGCTGCTGCCCCGCGACCGCGTGGCGCAACTCATCGATCCCGGCTCGCCCTTCCTGGAGATCGGGCTCGTCGCCGGCCACGGCCTCTATGACGGCGCCTCGCCGGGCGGCGGGCTGATCGCCGGCATCGGTCGCGTGGCCGGCCAGGAGTGCATGATCGTCTGCAACGACGCGACGGTGAAGGGCGGCACCTATTATCCGATCACGGTGAAGAAGCACCTGCGCGCCCAGGAGATCGCCGAACAAAATCGGCTGCCCTGCCTCTATCTCGTCGATTCCGGCGGCGCCAACCTGCCGAACCAGGACGAGGTGTTCCCCGATCGCGACCACTTCGGCCGCATCTTCTACAACCAGGCGCAGATGTCGGCGAAGGGCATCGCCCAGATCGCCGTCGTCATGGGCAGTTGCACCGCCGGCGGCGCCTATGTGCCGGCGATGAGCGACGAGACGGTGATCGTCCAGAACCAGGGCACGATCTTCCTCGCCGGTCCGCCATTGGTGAAGGCGGCCACCGGCGAGGTCGTCACGGCCGAGGACCTCGGCGGCGGCGACGTCCACACGAGGCTTTCCGGCGTCGCCGACCATCTCGCCCGCGACGACGCCCACGCGCTGGCGATCGCCCGGCGGATCGCCGCCGACCTCAACGCCCGCAAGCCGCCGCTGCCGCAAAAGGGCAACGGCGAGCCGCCGCTCTACGATCCGGAGGAAATTCTGGGCATCGTGCCCGCCGACACGAAGATCCCCTACGATGTGCGCGAGGTGATCGCCCGCATCGTCGACGGCTCGCGCTTCGACGAGTTCAAGGCGCGCTTCGGCACCACGCTCGTCTGCGGCTTTGCCGCCATCCACGGCCTGCCGGTCGGCATCCTCGCCAACAACGGCGTGCTGTTCTCGGAAGCGGCGCTGAAGGGAGCGCATTTCATCGAGCTGTGTACGCAGCGTTCGGTGCCGCTCATCTTCCTGCAGAACATCACCGGCTTCATGGTCGGGCGCAAATACGAGGCCGACGGCATTGCCAAGCACGGCGCCAAGCTGGTGACGGCGGTGGCGACGACGAACGTGCCGAAGATCACCATACTGATCGGCGGCTCCTACGGCGCCGGCAACTACGGCATGTGCGGGCGGGCCTATTCGCCGCGCTTCCTCTGGACCTGGCCGAACAGCCGCATCGCGGTGATGGGCGGCGAGCAGGCGGCCGGGGTGCTGGCAACGGTGCGGCGCGAGGGCATCGAGCGCAGCGGCAAGAGCTGGTCGGCGGAAGAGGAGGCGGAGTTCAAGCGGCCGACGATCGAGATGTTCGAGCGCCAGAGCCACCCGCTCTATGCTTCGGCGCGGCTCTGGGACGACGGCATCGTCGACCCACGCAAGAGCCGCGAGGTGCTCGGCCTGTCGCTCTCGGCCGCCCTCAACGCCCCGATCGAACCGAGCCGGTTCGGCCTGTTCCGCATGTAGTTCCTGAATCTGGATCCAACACCTGGAGGACGATCATGAAACGGGAGAATTTAAACGCCAAGAGCGCACCCGATCCGCATGGCGGCTATTCGCAGGCGGTCGTGCTCGAGCAGGTCAAGCGGCTGGTGCTGGTGAGCGGCCAGATCCCGATGGATTCGGACGACAAGGTGCCGGAGGGGTTCGAGGCGCAGGCGCGGCTGGTGTGGCGCAACATTGACGCGCAGCTCAAGGCGGCCGGAATGGACAAATCCAACCTCGTCAAGGTCACCATGTACCTGGCCGATCGGCAGTATGCGACGCAGAACCGGGAAATCCGCAGCGACTACCTCGGCGCCGTCGCCCCGGCGCTGACCGTGGTGATCTGCGGTATCTTCGACGACCGCTGGCTGCTGGAGGTCGAGGCGGTGGCTGCGCAGTAGCCGGGAGAGACGATGTTCAAGAAGATCCTGATCGCCAATCGCGGCGAAATCGCCTGCCGGATCATCCGCACCGCGCGCAGGCTCGGTGTGGCGACCGTCGCCGTCTATTCGGATGCGGACCGCCGCGCGCTGCACGTCGAACTGGCGGACGAGGCGTACCGGATCGGCCCCGCCGAGGCGGCGCGGAGTTATCTCGACATCCAGGCGATCCTCGCCGCCTGCAAGGCGAGCGGCGCGGAGGCCGTGCATCCGGGCTACGGCTTCCTGTCCGAGAACCCCGCCTTCGTCGAGACGGTCGAGGCCGCCGGGCTCGTCTTCATCGGGCCCTCGGCGACGGCGATCCGCGCCATGGGGCTGAAGGACGCCGCCAAGGCGTTGATGGAGGGGGCCGGCGTGCCGGTCGTGCCGGGCTATCACGGCGAGGAACAGGACGGGACGTTCCTCACGCGGCAGGCCGAGGCGATCGGCTATCCGGTGCTGATCAAGGCCCGCGCCGGCGGCGGCGGCAAGGGCATGCGCAAGGTCGAGCGGCCACGGGACTTTGCCGCGGCCCTTGCCAGTGCGGCGCGCGAGTCCGAGGCGTCGTTCGGCGACGGCCGCGTGCTGGTGGAAAAATACATGGCCAAGCCGCGCCACATCGAGGTGCAGGTGTTCGGCGACAACCACGGCAACGTTGTGCACCTGTTCGAGCGCGACTGCTCGGCGCAACGCCGCCACCAGAAGGTGATCGAGGAGGCGCCGGCCCCCGGCATGTCGGCGGAGATGCGCGCGGCGATGGGGGCGGCTGCGGTGCGCGCCGCCCAGGCGATCGGCTACAGCGGCGCCGGCACCGTCGAGTTCATCGCCGACGTCTCGGAGGGGCTGCGCGCCGACCGGTTCTTCTTCATGGAGATGAACACTCGCCTGCAGGTCGAACACCCGGTGACGGAGGCGATCACCGGCCTCGACCTCGTCGAATGGCAGTTGCGCGTCGCCGCCGGCGAGCCGCTGCCGAAGCGCCAGGAGGACCTCGCCATTGACGGCTGGGCCTTCGAGGCACGGATCTATGCCGAAAACCCGGCGCGCGACTTCCTGCCCGCCACCGGCCGGCTCGTGCGCTTCGATACGCCCGAGGGCGTTCGCGTCGATTCCGGCGTCCGCGCCGGCGACGAGATCACCGCCTTTTACGACCCGATGATCGCCAAGGTGATCGCCCATGGCCCGGATCGCACTGCGGCGCTTGGCCGGCTCGCGGCGGCGCTGGCGCAGTGCCGGATCGCCGGGGTGACCACCAACACCGGCTTCCTCGGCCGCCTCTGCCGGGAGCCGCATTTTGCGGCCGCCGACGTCGATACCGGCCTGATCGGCCGCGAGGCCGCGGCACTTCTGCCGAACCCGCCGGCCGGTCCGCGGGTGCTGGCGCTTGCGGCGATTGCCGCACTCGACCTGCTGGAGCCCGCCATCGACCCGGACCCCTGGAGCCGCCTGATCGGCTTCCGGCTGTGGGGGCAGGGCTGGCAAGTGGTCTTCGTCGAGCACGAAGGCGAAACGCTGGAGTTCCGGGTCGCGCCATCGGACCGGCGCCGCTTCGAGGTCGAAAGCGGCGGGAAGCGGCTCGGGCTTACGATCCTTCGCTCCGAGGGCGAGGGGACGGTGCTGGCCGACTTCGGCGACCGGGTCGTGGAGGCCGTCGTGGTCCGGGACGGGCGCGCCATCACGCTGTTTGCGGAGGGAGCGAGCCACCTGTTCCACACGGAAGAGACGGCCGGCCTGCACGGCGAGGAGGAGGCAGGCGGCGACGTCGTGGCCGCGCCGATGCCCGGGCTCGTCCGCCTCGTCGCCGTGGCCGCCGGTGCCGCCGTTACGAAGGGTGACCCGCTCGTGACCATGGAGGCGATGAAGATGGAACTGGTGCTGACCGCGCCGCGCGACGGCGTCGTCGAGGCCGTACCGGTCGCGCCGGGCGACCAGGTCAGCGAGGGCGCGGTGTTGTTGCGACTGGCGGCGGAGGAGCCGGAGCAGGCGGGTTTAGGGAATTGACCCGCTGGGTCGCAGCCCGTCACCTCGATGAGGCATCCTTGACAACCGGACGCGATGCACGTCTGGATGCGCCCAAGGGGCTCTGCTAGATTGGGTCACTGACGCGAAAGGGATAGCATGGCGCCTGTTTCGCAAGCCAAGGGGAGACGTTTCCAGCTCATCCTGATCAAGCCGTCCCACTATGACGACGATGGCTACGTGATCCGCTGGTGGCGGCCGATGATCCCTTCGAATTCACTGGCCGCCCTCTATGGGCTGGCCGCTGACTCCGCCGAGCGCAAGGTGCTCGGCCCGGACGTTGCCATCGATATAACGGCGATCGACGAGACGAATACCCGGATCGATTTCCCGGCCCTTCTGCGCCGGCTTGGGCGACACGCCAATTTCGGCATGGTGGCGCTTGTGGGGGTCCAGTCCAACCAGTATCCGCGTGCCCTCGATATTGCGCGTCCGTTCCGCGGGGCCGGCATCCCGGTTGCGATCGGTGGCTTTCACGTGTCGGGCTGCATTGCCATGCTCGAGGGCACGGCGGTGGACCTCGACTCCTGCCGCAAGATGGGCATCGCCATGTTCGCGGGCGAGGCGGAGGGTCGTCTTGACACGATCCTGCAGGATGCCGCCGGCGACAAGCTGGAGCCGGTCTACAACTTCATGGACGACCTGCCCGGCATTGGCGGCATGCCCGTTCCGTTCCTGCCGAAGGAAAATGTCGCCCGCACGCTTGGCCTCAGCACCAGCTTCGATGCCGGGCGCGGCTGTCCCTATCAATGTTCGTTCTGCACGATCATCAACGTGCAGGGGCGCAAGTCGCGCTTCCGCTCGGCCGATGACGTCGAGAAGCTCGTGCGGATGAACTGGGCGCAGGGCGTGCATAAATTCTTCATCACCGACGATAATTTCGCCCGCAACAAGGAATGGGAGGCGATCTTTGACCGCCTGATCGAACTGCGGGAGAGGGACCGAATCCCGCTCGGCCTGATGATCCAGGTCGATACGCTCTGCCACAAGATCCCGAACTTCATCGAAAAGGCAAAGCGTGCCGGCGTCACCCGCGTCTTCATCGGTCTCGAAAACGTCAACCCCGACAACCTCACCTCGGCAAAGAAAAACCAGAACAAGATCACCGAATACAGGAAAATGCTGCTTGCCTGGAAGGCGCAGGGCATCATCACGCTTGCAGGCTATATCCTCGGCTTTCCGGCCGATACGCCCGAGACCATCCGGCGCGACATCGCCATCATTCAACACGAACTGCCGATCGACGTCGTCGAGTTCTTCATCCTCACGCCATTGCCGGGTTCGGAGGATCACCAGAAGCTCTGGAAAAGCGGCGTGGAGATGCGGGCCGATCTCAACGTGTATGACGTCGAGCATGTGTGCACGGCGCATCCTAAGATGAGCCGGGAAGCGTGGGAGGGCATATATCGCGAGGCATGGCGGCTCTATTACTCGCCCGAGCACATGCAGACGCTGCTGCGCCGCGCGGCTGCGACAGGCGTGCCGATCGGAAGCCTCGTCAAGCTGCTCGTTTCCTTCGCGACGATGGTGCCGCTTGAAAACGTGCATCCGCTGCAGAGCGGACTTCTGCGCCTGAAGCACCCCTCCGAGCGGCGGCCAGGGCTGAAGCAGGTGCATCCGCTGATCTTCTGGCCGCAATTTGCATGGGAGACGCTGCGCAAGCATGTGGCGCTCGCAGGCACCATCATCCGATTGACGGCTGCCGCTTACCGGATCTCCCGCGATCCGGCTTCAAAGGTCTACATGGACCAGGCGCTGATGCCGGTCGGGGCGGACGACGAGGAAACGCACGATCTGTTCACCAAGACCGCCGGCGGCGCGGCAGCGGTGGCGCACGTAAGGAAGGTCGCGGCGCTCACCCACGCCGGTTCGGCCGGCAGTGCCGATCGCCATCCCTGATCCAGGACGTTTCCCGCAGAGGGCATCCACGGCGACGGAAGCTCACGCGCCCCCCGTTACTCCACGAACACCCGCACGCTCGCCGCCCGGCCAACCGCATCGATCACCGTCAGCGTCGAATAGCCGGCGCCGTCAGGCACCCATTCGGCGGTGCGGCGGCGAGAGCTTTCGGCCAGCATCCGGCCGTTGGCGAGCCAGCGGAACGGGGCGCGCCCGCCCTGCAGTTTGAGCGCCAGCGGCGTGATCGCGCTGCCGGATCTGGCACCCAGCTCCACATGGGCCCCTTCCGGCGGATAGACGATCTGCGGCGCCGGTTCGCGCGCGCTGGCCGAAACGAGGCCGCTGTCGGTGCGGCTGAAACGGCGAAGCCCGACCGGCAGCTCGGACTGGGCAATCCGGACCGCACCCGGCGGCGCCTTCGGCAGCGGCGTGATCGCGACGCCGGATTTGGAGAAGGCCTCGAACAGGATCGGCGCGGCCGACCCGTAGCCGGTCAGGCCGGGGACCGCGGCATTGTCGGCGCGGCCGACCCAGACGCCGAGCACGTGGCGGCCGTCATAGCCGACCGACCAGGCGTCCCGGTATCCGTAGCTGGTGCCGGTCTTGTAGGCGATGCCGAGCCTTCGGCTGCCGCGCGGCGGCAGGACGGCGGACAGCACGTCGGACACGTTCCAGGCCGCGACCGGATCGAGCAGGGGATCGCCGACCACAATCTGCGGCGCCGCTTCGACCCCGTCGCCGAGCCGCACGATGCTGCCCTGATTGGCCAGCGCGGCATAGAGCTGGACGAGGTCGCGCAGCTTGATGCCGGCGCCGCCGAGGCCGATCGCCAGCCCCGGTGCCTCGCCGGCCGGCAGCGCCAGCCGGACGTCGGCGCGACGCAGCCGCACCATCAGCCGGGTCGGGCCGACGGCGTCGAGCAGCCGCACCGCCGGCACGTTGAGGGAGAGCTGCAGCGCCTCGCGCACGCTGACGTCGCCCTGGTAGCTCATGTCGAAATTGCGCGGCCGGTAGCCGAAGAAATCGGCCGGCCGGTCCTCGACAATGGTCTCCTGCGCGACCAGCCCCTCCTCGAAGGCGAGCCCGTAGATGAAGGGTTTCAGCGCCGAGCCGGGCGAGCGCACCTGGCGTGTCATGTCGATCCAGCCGGAACGCGACGCGTCGAAATAGTCGGCCGAGCCGACCTCGCCGACGATCGCGCCGGTCCTGGCATCGGCCATCACCATGGCGACCGAGAGCTTTTCGCCGAGCCGGGCGGCCGCCTCGCGGGCGACCGTCTCCAGCGCCTGCTGGATGTCGCGCTTGATCGTCGTCTCGTGGCGCTGGCGCCCGGGGTCCTTGCGCATCGCAAGTTCGGAGAGGTGCGGGGCCAGCGTCGGAAGCTGCAGCCGGCGGCCGGGAACGCCTTCCGCCGAGGCCCGCTCCGCCTCGCCCTCGCCGATGATGGTGGACACGGCCAGCCGCGCCAGCACGCGCGACCGCGCCGCCTCTGCCTCCTTCGGGAAGCGATCCGGTCGGCGGCGCTCGGGCAGTTGCGGCAAGGCGACGAGGAGCGCTGATTCGGCGACCGAAAGTCGCCTCGGCTCCTTGCCGAAATAGGCAAGGCTCGCCGCCCGCACGCCTTCCAGATTACCGCCATAGGGAGCGTGAGTGAGATAGAGGTCGAGGATTTCGGCCTTGGTGAGCCGCCGCTCGATCTGGACCGCGCGGGCGATCTGCCTGATCTTGGCGAGCACCGACCGGTTTTCCCGTGGCTCGATCAGTCGGGCCACCTGCATCGACAGCGTCGAGGCGCCGGAGACGATCCGGCCGTTGCCGACGAACTGGCCGGCGGCTCGCAACAGCGCCAACGGATCGACGCCCTTGTGCTCGTAGAAACGCTGGTCCTCATAGGCGATCAGCATGCGGACGAACTGCGGATCGACGTCCCCTGCCGTCGTCTGCAGCCGCCAGAGGCCTTCGGAGGTGGCAAAGGCGCGCAGCAGCCGCCCGTCCGCGTCGACCACCTCGCGGGACACCTCCTTCGCCTTCTCGATCGGCGGCGGATAGGCCCGGTCGGCCCAGTCAAGGCCGTGCAGGAGCACGGTGCAGAGAACCGCACCACCCACCAGGGCAAACAGGCCATTGCGCAGCCGGGACACGGGCGCCTCCTACTCGGCCAGCACCTGCATGCGCCCGGTTGCCGTGCGGGCGGAGAACTGCGGCCGGTACATGTCCTCAACGGTTGCGGCCGGGTGGTCGTAAGTCCCGGGCGTCACGGCCCGCACGACGTAGGCGAGCGTCATGCCGTTGTTGTTGCCCGCCGAACGGTCGAAGGCGGCGACAAAACGGTCGCTGCGGAACTCGGTATGGGCTGCCTCGACCTCACCGATCCATTCAAAATTGGAAAGGTCGGCGCTGCTGACGAGGCTGGGATTGTCGATCTCGAAGCCGGCCGGCAGCAGGTCGGTGATCAGCACCCGCGCGTGCCAGGGATTGTTCTCGGTGACCTTCAGCACGACGACATAGCGCTCGTTCTGGCGGGCCTCGGAGACGTTCGCCGGTTCGCCGTCGAGCGTGTAGTAGCTGCGCTCGATCGCAAAGCCGTCGCCGCCGGCGGGCAGCGGCCGGGCGGGGGCCGCGACGGTCGTCAGCACGGTCGAGACGGGCTCCTTGCCGCGGTTGACGATGGTGACCGGCGTGCGCTGCAGGTCCTCGCCGCTCATGCGGGCGGCATAGCGGCCGACGTGCGCGGCGCCATCGACCTCCAATTGCAGCGAATCGTCCTCGTTCAGGATCGCGCGGGCGGCAAGCAGCATCCAGGCCTGCTCCTGGGTGCTGGTATAGGCCTTCCGTTCCCACTCGCCGGCGACGAACGTCGCAAGCTGCGGGATGATCGCGGGCGTCGGGTGGCTCTCCGCGGCAAGCGCCAGCACGGCCGCGCCGTCGCGCAAGGCCGAGCCGTAGTCGGATCGTGCGAGGCTGACATTGGTGACGTCCGTCGACATGCGCAGCGCTTCGCGGAAGATCCGGTCGGCGCGCTGCGCGTCGCCGTAGAGCCCGAGGGCTGCGGCGATGTGCGCCTTTGAAAGCGGCGTCGGGAACTCGGCAAGACGCGTGTCGGCGTAATAGCGCAGGTCGCTGATCGCGGCCTTGCGGTTGCGGGCCAGCACGTAGAGCGCATAGGCGATCTCGTTGCCGCGCTCCTGCACGTTGTTATCGTAGGACAGCGCATTCTGGAGGTTGTCGAGGGCCTGCGCCATCGCCTGGTCGGGAACCTCGAACTTCTGCTCGCGGGCGCGCGTCAGGAAATCGCTGATGTAGGCGTCGAGCCAGAGGTCGCCGTAGCCCGGCCCCCAGAGCCCGAAGCTGCCGGAGGAGGACTGGTCCGAGAGCACGCGGTAGATCGCCTCCTGCACCCGTTTCTTCGTCTCGGCGTCGTCGGGAAGCCCGGCATTTTTCGACAGCTCGCTGAGATAGAGCAGCGGCAGCGCACGGCTGGTCGTCTGCTCGGCGCAACCGTAGGGATAGCGGTCGAGCGTCATCAGAATGGCGGGAATGTCGAAGGCGGCGGAGCGCGAGACGTTGAGCGCCACCGAAGCGCCGCCGAGGATGCTGTCGGCGAGCAGCTGGTCGTCGATCGTCAGGCTGCCGCCGGCGGCAAGCTCCAGCACGCGCCGTGTCGTGACGGGCATGGTCGCCGGCCGCACGGGAATGTCGAGCGCCTGCTCCCAGCTGCGGCCGGTGCCATCGGACAGCGCCACCGTAACGACCCCGTTGCCGACCGCGCCGCCGACGAGCGGCAGGGTCAGGTCGGCCTTGCCGCCCGCTTCCAGTCGGACGGTCTGCGCAGCCCCGGTCTGCTCGACCAGCACCGCTTCGTTGTGGATGATCGCCAGCTGATAATCGCCGTCGGGCGCATCGGTGTTGGCGATGTCGAGCCGAAGCGCCGCGCGGTCCCCGGGCGTCAGAAACTTCGGCAGGCTGGCGGTGACGACGACCGGATCGCGGATGATGACGTCGGCCGTGCCGTGGCCGATGCCGTCCTTCGACCAGGCGACGGCCATGATGCGGGCGGTGCCGTTGAACTGAGGGATATCGAAGGAGACCTTCGCCTTGCCGTCGGCGTCTAGTTTCACGGGGCCGGAGAAGAAGGCGACGAGTTTTTGGGTCGGCGGGCTGCCCTCTAGGGCCATCTGTCCGCCGTCGCCGCCGGTGCGCAGCCGGCCGACGGCTCCGAGCGAGCCGTCGATCAGCCGCCCGTAGAGGTCGCGGATCTCAAGGCCGAGGCGGCGCTGGCCAAAGTACCAGCCGTCCGGATCTGGCGCCTCGTAACGGGTGAGGTTGAGGATCCCGACGTCGACGGCGGCCACCGTCACATAGGCGTCTTGGTTGGCGCCGGCGCCTTCGACCGAGACGGCGATGTCCAGCGGCTGGCGCGGCAGCGTCTTCTCCGGCGCGTCGAGGTTTACATTGAGCTTGCGCCCGGCCGGATCGACCTTCAGCCATTTGATGCCGATGGCGCGCATCGGCATGCGGCTCTCCCGGGCATCGCCGGGGCGGTAGAGCGTGGCGGTGACGTAGGCGCCGGCACCCCACTGCGCGGTGACGGGGATCTCGACCTCGCCGCCGGTCTCACCGAGCGAGGCGGTGCTGACGGAGATCAGGCTTTCCGTGCCGTTCGTGACGAGCAACTCGCCGGCATAGCGCGAGGAGATTTTCAGTTTCGCCGTGTCGCCGATCGCATAGCTCTGCTTGTCGAGGGCGATTTCCAGCGCATCCGGCGTCTCCGTCGAGGTCGCCTCGACATACCAGCCGGCATTGAATTCGATGCTCGTCGCCGGGCCGTCGGCGGATGCGGTCTCCACTTCGAGCCGGTAGCGGCCCCAGCTGACCGGCACGGCAACGTCCGCACCGTCGGCGCCGACGTCGATCACGCCGGCCTCGACCTGCTTCGTCGAAAGGATCGGCTCGTAGCGCCACGAGCTGCCGTCACGATACCACTGGTAGTCACGCTGGACGCTGAGCAGCTTCCACGTCAGGCCTGTCATCGCCTGCTTCGTCCCGTCCGGACCGGCGACGATCACGTGGAAGCGGGCGACGGAGTTTTCCGGCACGTCGCCGGACGCGGCCGGCCTGATTCCGATCATCGGCCCCTCGGAGCGGACCGGCAGCGTCAGCGAACGCTCGACGGCGCGGCCCCCGGCCTCGCTCATGCGGATCGTGATGCTTGCGTTGAGCAGCTGTGTCGTGGCGGGGCGTTCGCCGACATCAACCTCGAAAGTCGCCGTGCCGTCGTCATCGAGAGGCTGAAGCCCCTCGATCGGCATGCGGTTTTCCTCCATCGCCTCCTCGTCGGCAAGGCCAAAGACGTAGCCCTTGAAGAGGTCGCTTTCGCGGGTCGGCTTGAGGGCGATGTCACCCTCGATGTCGAGCCCGGTGGCGGGGGCGCCATACAGATAGCGGCCCGCGACGTCTATCGCGACCGGTGTGCCGGCGACGATTTCCTTCGCCGCGCTGGTCAGGTCGAATTCGGTGCGGTCGGGCACGAAATCGTCGACGAGGAATGTCTTGTCGCCAAGCGCGGGCGCCTTCGGATCGGCGAAGACCTGCATCGTCCAGGTGCCGCGCATGGCGTTCGGCTGGATCGCATAGTCCACGGCATATCCGCCGAGCTGGCTGTCGGTGCTGACGATGCGGCGGTCCTCGACCCCGTCGGGGCGGGTGAAGACGAAGGTCAGCGGCAGCTTCTCGATCGATTTTGCCTCGATGTCGCGGGCAAGGGCCGCGGCATGCACGGTCTCGCCGGCGCGGTAGATGCCGCGCTCGGTCCAGGCGAAGAGATCGATCGCGCCCGGCGCCGGCCGTCCGGTGACCCCACGGTCGGACAGATCGAAACCGGCGCGGGTCATGTCGAGGAAGACATAGTCCGACGTGCCGTTCCGCGCCGTCAGCACCGCGGGCATCATCGCGGCGGTGCCGCGGATCAGCCCGGCGGTGAAGGTCGCCCGGCCGTCGGCGTCGGTGATCGCGGTGCCGAGGATTTCATTGTTCCTGGCGAGCAACTGCAGTTCGACGCCCGCCATTGGCCGGGCGCTGCCAAGCGCGCGGGCGAAGACGTGCAGGCCGTCGGTTCCGGCAAAGGTCGACAGCCCGATGTCGGAGACGAGGAACCACTGGGTCGCCTTCGGTTCCCAGTCGCGCTTCGGCCCGTTCGAGGCCGTCGCCGTCAGCACGTAGATGCCGGGCTGGCGCTGCGGCAGCGCCTCGTCGACCGGAAACGAGGTGACGACGTCCTTGTTGAGGTCGCGCTGCATCTCGATCTGGCCCTGCCAGACGAGTTCGCCGAACTCGCTCTCGATGCGGCCGGCGCCGTAGCCGTCGAGCTGGGTCAGGAACTGGGAGCCGGCGAGCACCGCGGTGATGTTGCGGTCGCCGACGCGATAGAGCTTCAGGTCGGCGCTGTCGGTGTTGACCGAAACCAGCGGAATGCCGCGGCGCGCGGTGCTCGGCAGCACGAAGCTGTCGCCGGTGAAGCGCACGCTCGGGCTGCGGTCCTGCACGTAGATGTCGAGCTCGACCGGCGCCTCGAGGCTCTCGTCGACGGAGGACGGCAGGCCCTGACGGAGGGCAAGCTTGTAGCGCTGGCCATGTTGGAGGCCCTCGACGCAGATCTGGTTGTCCTTCGCCTCGACGCCCTTCGGCGCCGTGCCGTCGATGGTCACGAAGCTCGCATAGTCCGCCCCGAACTTCACCAGCGGTTCGGAGAACTGTACGCAGGCACGCGGGCTGACGCTGTCGTTGTCGATCGTGTGCTGGACGACGCGGAAGCCTTGCCGCGCCTTGAGATCGAGATAGGCGGCACGCACAGCCGGGTCCTCGACGAGCGCAAGGCTCGCCTTGTAGGCGCTCAGCCCGGCGCGATAGTTGGCCGACTTGTCCAGCGTTTCGGCGAGAACGGCCAGCGCCTGCGCCCGGCCGGAGGTGGTGCGTGTCAGCCAGTAGGCATTCAGCGCGGCAAGCGGCCCCTGGCCGGCGAGATCGGCATTGTCCGTTGCCTGTGCCGCCGCTTGCGCTATTTCGATCCAGAGATAAAGGTCGTCCGGCGCAAGCGACAATGCGCCCTTGTAGGCGTCGAGGGCTTCCGAGACGCGCCCCGATGATATTTCGATGCGGCCGAGCGAGGCCAGGCTTTCGACGCCCTGGCCTTCCTGCGTGCTCAGCAGCGCCAGGTTGGCCTTCAGCGCCCGCGCTTCCGCTTCCATCCCTTCGGAGATGAAATCGAGCGAGGGCGCGGCACCGACATCGGGCTCGCCATCGCTGAGTGCAATCTTGCCGGCGATCGCGCCGGGGAACCCGTTCAACTGACTGAAGTCGGACTTGAGGAAGCACCACTTCACCTTCGGATTATAGGTGAAAGCGCGACAGGACATGTCATCGATGCAGCTGGTCTTGCACTGGTCGAGCGTGACGTTCTGCACGGTGCGCAGGTCGAAGCCGAAATAGTCGCCGTTTTCCGTGATGACGATCGATCGCTTTGTCTCGGCAGCTTGTCCAGGATATGCGCTTGCTGCGACGGCGAGGACGATTGCGGAAAAACCGATTAACGCACGCATAGACCCACATCCTCCAAACGCTGCCAGCCTCCAGCACTCTTGAGACATCGGCCCGGCATGTCAACCGATGGTCGTGTCCGTTGCCGCACGGTTCAAGATGAGAGTGGCGGCCTGTTTTATGAAGAGTACGGACGCGCCATCGTTTTTATCGCCGGTCACGAGGAAGCTTGCTTGCCTTCGCAGGTGTGATTGTCGACGAGGCTGGCGCGCACCCCTTCATAATAGCGTGAGAGAGCCGGCAGCGCCGCCATCAATTCATTGAAGAGCGGATCTTCTGGCTGCAACGTGCCGGCATAGCGGGCGGCGATGATCCGGTTGTGCCTGGCTGCCGTCCCGGCCGGAACATCGGGCAGGGCCGTGAAGACCGGAGAGGCGACCGTGCGTCCCTTCACCGTGATGCGATCCAGCTCGAGGCTGACGAAACGGTCCGCCAGAAGGGCGGTGCCTTCGCCGATCAGCAGCGGCACCCCGTAGTTTTTCGATGCGCCTTCGAGGCGGGAGGCTAGGTTCACCGAATCGCCCAGTACCGAATAGTCAAAACGTTGGGAGGAGCCCATGTTTCCGACGACGCAATCGCCGGTGTTGATCCCGATGCCGATCCGAAGCTCGTGGTAGGCCGATCCGCGCTCGGCGGCCTCGCGCTTCAGCTCGGCATTCAGCGCCTCCATCCGCGCCAGCATGTCGATCGCCGCAGCGACCGCATGATTGGCGTGATCGTCATCGTCCAGCGGCGCGTTCCAGAAGGCCATCAGGCAGTCGCCGATGTATTTGTCGATCGTTCCGCCGTGACCGAGCACGATCTCCGAGAGCGGCGTCAACAGGCGGTTGATCAGGTTGGTCAATTGCTCCGGGTCGTCTTTCATCGTCTCGGCGATCGTGGTGAAGCCGCGCACGTCGCAAAAGAGGATGGAAAGCGTGCGTCGCTCGCCACCGAGACGCAGTTGCGATGGGTCGCGGGCGAGCCGCTCGACGAGCGCAGGCGACAGGTACTGCGAAAAGGCGCGCGTGATCTGCTTGCGGTTGCGTCGCTCGTCGGCGTAGTCGAACGCAGCCTGACCGACCGCCACCGAGACGAAGGCCAGCGCCGGCCCGAGCGGCGAGACGAAGAGGTAGGCCTGGCGGATCAGCAGGAAGCTGATCGCGGCCAGCGCCAGCGTGACCGCGAGCGCGACCGCTGCGGTCTGCCAGCGGGTTGATCGCCAGACGGTGAAGGCCGCGAGGATTGCCGCAAGCGCGATCCCGATCAGCACCAGGGGCGATTCCGCCCGCCGGATCGCGCTGCCCTTGGTGATGTTGTCGAAGAGCGTCGCCTGGATTTCGACGCCCGCCACCAGGCGGCCGGTGTGCACGGTATAAGGGGTCGCAAACGCGTCGGCGCCGCCATGGTCGATCTCCGGTGCGTTCTGCAGGCTCAGGCCGACGATGACGACACGGTCGCGGAAGAAGTCCTTTGGCAGAAAGTTTTGCGGATCGAGGGCCTGGTAATAGGAAACGGTCGGATAGCTGCGGGCCGGGCCATAGGACTGGATCATCCAGTCGCCCGGCGGCAAATCGTCGGGCAGGCCGGCGACGCGGGCAAGCTGGCGGGCGAGCGCGTCGTCGTAGCGCGGCAGATCGCGGAAGATGCCGTCGCCGCCGAGCGTGATCGAGGCCATGCCGGTGACGGCGCCGGCCTCGCTGAAGAGCGGCAGCGGCGTCGCCCGGACGAGCTGCTCGGCCTGTGGCGTGACGATCACGCTCTCGTCGCCGGCAAGCACCACGTCGGGACCAAGGGCGGCGGCGAGCGCCGCGTCGCGTTCGGGCGTCGATGGCTCGGCGAAGATGATGTCGAGCGCGATCGCCTTGGCGCCGGCGGCGCGCAGCGCTGTGATCAGGCGTGCGTGGATGTCGCGCGGCCACGGCCATTGCACGTTCAGTTCGGCAAGCGAGGGTTCGTCGATCGCAACCACGATCGGGCTGTCTGCGGGTGGGGTGGGATCGTCCAGCGTCGACAGGTAGTCGAAGCTGCGCAGTTCCTGCAGCGACCAGGCCGGCAGGCGCGTGAGCGCGGAGACGACGAGAATGGTGGCAACGGTCAGGAGCGCCAGCCGCAATCTGCGACTGATCTTCGGTGTGCCGGTGACGCCTCTGGCCGGCGGTGGGGGGGACGCGGTCTCCATCAGAACCGGACTTTGACCGCGCCCTTGAAGCTGCGGCCCCAGCCGGGAATGCCGGTCGCCACCTCGAAATCCTCGTCGAGCAGGTTGAACGCCGCAAGGCTGAGCTCGAAGCGCTTGTCGAACGGCTCCCAGGTCACGGCGGCGTCGAGCGTCCAGTAGGCGTCGAGCTCCTGGGGCAGGAGGAAGTCGTCTGTCGGATCGCCTGGTGTGCCGCCGTCGCCCAGGAAGATCGTCTCGTTGCCGGTGCGCTTGCCGATATAGTTTGCCGCTACCGTCGCCTTGATGTTGGCTTCGTTGACCCAGGTCAGGGCAACCTGTCCCGCCCATTCCGGCACGAAAGGCAAGGACCTGCCTTCGTCCAGGCTGCCCGAATCCTGATTTTCCGAATCGACATAGGCGAGTGTCCCAGAGAGACCAAAGCCGTGGCCGATGTGGATATTCGAGGTGATGCTTGCACGGTCGATGCGCCCGTCCGTCAGCCCAATGATGTCCGGCAGGAAAAGCGGATCCCAGATTGCGGGATGTCCGATGTTGAAATCTTCGAGGTCCTGATGCTGGAATTCGACGCCGGTGAACAGCCAGTCGTTCCATTCCGCGTCCCAGCGAGCCGCGATCGTGTCGACGTTTCCGTCGATGGCAAGACCTGCCTGGTTCGGTTGAAGGCCGACTGTGCTGACCGGTGCCAGCGTATTGAGATCGAAATCATAGCTCTGGCCAATGTAGGCGGCGCGCAACCATTGTCCGTCTGTCGGAGCAAAGGCAATGCCGGCGCGCGGATCGATCCGGTGGGTTTCGACGATATCGCTGTCGGCGTACGTGCCAAAAAGGCCATACTCGGCCTTCAGCACAGGATTGATCTCGTGGAGGACGTCCACGTAAAGGCGCCCATAGTCGACGCTGGTGTCGATCGGCTGCGAGGTGAGTGTGCCGCCGTAATCCAGATCGACAACGCCCCCCTCGACACCGTATCGCCACGTCAGGTCACCAGCGGCGACTGTGTGGTTGAGGGCGGCAATATAACTTCTCTGGCGTGAGTCGATGGTGCCGATGGGTGCCACACCCGACCAGGAAAAATCGTCGTGGCTTTCGGCGTCGCCGTAGAAGAAGGCGGCGTTCACGACATTCTCGAAACTGATCGTGTGGCTCCAGCCGATCCCTGCCGCGGTCGACTTCAGTCTTTCGTCGCGGTCGATCGTTAAGAGGGGATAGAACGAGCTGAGATCGAACCGGCTGTCGAAGTGTTGACCATAGGCCACGAAGCGATCGTCCGGCGTCGGCGTCGCGGTCACATAGCCGGTACCGCTGACCAGTTTCGTCTCGCCTTCATAGTCGCCTGGCGGAATGGCGCTGCTGCCGGAAAACGGCGTTTGCACCCATTGGAGACTGGCCAGCGTGCTGACCGGAAAGGGCAGGTTGCTGAAGCTCTGCCAGCTGCCTTCATAAATGGGGCGGGAGTCGCCGTTGAAGGTCGAGATTCCGTAGCCGAGTTCCACCTCGGCGAAGGGATAGCGGATGTAGTACGGCCGGGCTGAGGGACCTGCAAGCATGTGCGGGTCGTACAGAAGGCCCTGCATGAAGGACGAGAACGTCGACCTGTTCTGGGTCGGCTCGATGCCGTCGCTGCCGTAGAGATAGCTGTTCAGGAACGGATTGACGCTGCCATGCAGCGTCTGGTCGATATAGGACGTTCCGGTGAAGGGATCGAAGGTGATGTCGCCGTAGAACTGGCCCCAGGCATTCAGGCCCTGCAGGCGGAAGGCGTTGTTGAGCGTCGATCCCGCGTCATGATTGAAGCTGATTGCCGCACGCTGGCCGCCGCGGGCGCGCAACCGACGCAGATATTCCTGGGCGGCGGCAATCGCGCCGTCCGAATCGTACTCGTCGATGGCGACGCTCGCCCTGAACGATGGGATGACCGGATCGTTCGGGTCCAGGCGATCGGCATTGTCCAATGCCTGCCGAGCAGCATCGCGATTGCGCTGCTCCTGGTGGGCGACGGCAAGCAGGAGCTGCCCTTGGGAGTACGCGGGATTGGCGACGGTGCCCTTGAGCAGGTCCTCGGTCGCCTTTTCCAACTCGCCGGTCTGCAAATGGTAGCGCCCGCGCGCGATCAGGGCGAGGTCGAAGCCGGGGTTGAGCTCCATCACCCGGTCGATCTCGCGCTTGGCTTCGCGCACGCGGTCCTGGTCGAGATAGAGGATGGCGAGGTTGGTGTGGGCGGCGACGTCTTCGGGGTCCAGCTCGATTGCCCGCAACAGCGCCGCCTCGGCCGATTGCATGTCGCCCCGCGTCGACTGGATCAGCCCCAGATCGTTCCAGAGGTTCGTCGAGCCGGGGGCGATCTTCAGCGCGGCGTCGATGTCCTCGATCGCGGCGTCGATGTTTCCCTCGATGTCGGCGCGGTAGCGGGCGCGGGCCTGGAGCGCGACTGGATGGGTCGGATCAAGCGAAAGAGACCGGTCCATGGCCTCCTTCATCTGCTCGCGATCGTTCAAAAGCAGAGCGAAGAAGGCGCGGTAGGCCGGCAGCGACGGGTCGTCGGGGTAGCTCCGTTCCGCGTCCCTGATGATGTCGAGCGCCGCGCGGATACTCTCCAAAAAGCCCGCGGCATAGGCCTTGGTGAAGGCGCCATAGGGCCCGGTGACATGACGCGGCGCCTTCTCCAGCCGGTGGGGATTGGCCAGGGCACGGGCGAAGAAGCCGCCATAGTCGGCAACGCTGCCGCGTTTCGCATCCAGTCCAGGCCGCGCTCGGGCGAAGAGGCGGGCCGCGTCGTCAAAGCGGAGTTCCGCTCCGGCGACGAGCGCATCGAGAAAATCGACCCGCGCGCGCTGAGCGGCCGACAGCTGCATCGCGCGTGCGCGATCGAGCGATTCCACCGCCTTCTGCCGGCCTTCCAACGAGAGCTGGGTTTCGGCCAGCGTCAGCCAGTCCTCGGCGCTGCGGCTTGCTTCCGGCTTCGCAGCGATGCGGTCGATCGCCTGACGCATCTGCGGCACCTTCAGCGGCGAAGCGGGCATGAATGTGAAGGCGTCGCGCAGGGACAGGTAGAACAGCATCTGCTCGCGGTCGTCCGAACTGACGACGATGACCTTCTGCGGTGCCTGGCCGATGCGGGCAACGGCCGCCTCTCCCTGGCCGACCTGCACGCTGCCGTACTCATTCACCAGTTCGACGCTGCCCTCGAGCACGACAAGCGAGGTCTTGTCGCCGTCGACGGTCAGCGACCAGTCCGTTCCGCGGATCGCGGCCGCCGCCGCCGGCGTGTCCACCGTGAGCGCCTGGCCGCCGCGCTGGGCGCGAGCCCAAAGGGTGCCGGCCTGAAGGTCGAGCACGGTATCGCCCGCTGCGCCCATCTGCCGGACCAGCATTGATGAATTGCGGCCGAGGCGCACCTGGGTGTTGTCGGCGAATAGCACGGCAAGCTGGCCGATGGCGTTGGTGCGCAACGCGTCGCCGGTCAGAAGGTCTTGGTTGAGGTCGACATTGCGCCAGCTGGAAGCGTCATGGAAGCGCACTTCCTCGCCCGCCTTGCGGGCGATGACGGACCCGGCGACGGGGCTCACGCGCGGGATCGGCTCGCCATGGGCGGCCGTCAAGCCCCAGGCAGCAACGAGCGGCAGTGTCGCAATTGTCCTCAGAGCGGATGGCATCCTCATCGGCGCAAGAACTGACAGCCATGGCGCAAATGTCAAGCGCGCCCGGGCAATGCTCTTGCTTTTGCCAGCGACTGTATTAACAGGGAAACACAATAGAGAGAGGGTGGTCATGCCATGACGGGCTCTGGTGTTGCCTCGGATATAATAATCGGCGATAAAAAACCCGAAGAGCAGAATGTTTCTGTTGAGCATTTCAATCATGTGAAAAAGATCAACGACGTATTTTACGATCAGGTCAAATCTGCAGACCAGAAAGCCGCCTACATATTTACCTTCATGCTCGCATTTCTGATGTGGTCTGCCGAAGGGCAGGGGGTGTTCAACCTGGCCAGATACACAGCCGCCCACCCTTTTTTCGGGATTTTGTCGGCATTTCTCGCCGTTTCGGTCGTTTTTACTATCCTTTGTGCCATTCTTGTCGTCCTGCCGCGACGGGTGGACCGCGGCACCTCGCTGTTCTGGGGTGCGTGGTCGGCGCAACGCGATCGCCTCGTCGATGCAAACGAAACGGGCGATATGGCCTATCTATTCAGGCAGTACATGGAAAATGCGGACGCGATGGCGCAGCTTGCGATCAACAAGTACCGGATGGTCCGGTTCGCCTTCCGCGGATTGCTGACGACCGTCGTGGCTTACGTCGCGCTGTTGCTCACGCGCGCTTGAGGCGGCCACATCCACGGCGTCGACCGCTTCGGCAAGCGCATCCCTGATCGCTGTCGGCCGGGAAGGGCCGGCGATCCACCATCGCCGGATTACAGGGAACGGCTGCGCGTCGGAACGCGCAGGACGTCTGGCCGGCCGGTCGTATCAATGGTGGCTAAAGCCGTGGTCAGGCGGCGAGCATCTTGTTGACCTCGTCGACGAGGTCGCGCAGATGGAACGGCTTGGACAGAACCTTGGCGTCCTTGGGCGCTTTGGAATCCGGGTTGAGCGCGACGGCGGCAAAGCCGGTGATGAACATCACCTTCAGGTCCGGGTCGAGTTCGGTGGCGCGGCGCGCAAGCTCGATCCCATCCATTTCCGGCATGACGATGTCGGTCAGAAGCAGCGAGAACGGCTCCTCGCGCAGCCGGTCGTAGGCGCTTGCGCCGTTGTCGTAGGACATGACCTTGTAGCCTGCCTTCTCCAGCGCCTTCACGAGGAAGCGGCGCATGTCGTTGTCATCTTCGGCGAGAAGGATCTTGAAACTCATGGTACTCGGAAGCCGTTACTGCTGGTTGTCTTGCCTGTGCGGCGGTTCTGCTACGAGAAACGATTTCGGTAAACATCCGGTGAATGGATGCATTAGCCGATTCGCTGGTCGTTGTGCTGACTATGGACACGTGAGCCCGCCGCTGGCAACATACTAGTGCTCGCGATTTTGTCACATGGTAAAGGACCGCAATGGCTCCGGAATACAGCGAAAAAGGCCTCTTTGAGGTTCTGGAGCCGGCTTCGCAGACCATTCCGCTGGTGTTCAACTCCCCGCACAGCGGCCGTGTCTATCCACAGGGATTTGTCCGTGATTCGCGCCTGGATGCACATTCGCTGCGCCGGTCCGAAGATCACTATGTCGACGAGCTTTTCCATGCGGCGCCCGGTCTGGGCGCGCCGATGTTGCTTGCGCATTTTCCGCGCGCATTCCTCGACGTGAACCGCGAGCCCTACGAACTCGACCCGCGGATGTTCGACGGATCGCTTCCGCCCTACGCAAACGTCAGCTCGATGCGGGTCGCCGGCGGGCTTGGCACGATCCCCCGCGTCGTGGCGGAGAACATGGAGATCTACCAGCGGCGTCTGCCGGTCGGGGAGGCGCTCTCGCGAATCGAAGACATCTACAAGCCGTACCATGCCCGTCTGCGCAGCCTGGTCGTGCAGACTCACCTGAAGTTCGGATTTTCCGTCCTGATCGATTGCCACTCCATGCCCGGCAACATTCGCATCACCGGCGGGGTGCGGCCGGACTTCATCATCGGCGATCGCTATGGTACGAGCGCTGCCGGCGACCTTTCGCGGACACTCGTGCACTTGTTCGAGGACATGGGCTTCGTCGTTGCGCGCAACAAACCCTATGCCGGTGGCTTCATCACCGAGCACTACGGGCGGCCGGCAAAGGGTCTGCATGCCTTGCAGATCGAGGTCAACCGCGCGATCTACGTGGACGAGACGACGCTGACCAAGAAGCCGGACTTCGAAGCGGTTCAGGCCGGAATCTCCTGGGCGCTTTCGGAATATGCAAGCTATGTCGAGAAGTACGCATCCGACACCGCGCTTGCTGCCGAATGAACTGCCGCAGACTTCAGCGAAGGCAAAAAAAACCGCGCTTGGCGCGCGGCAAGTCTAGGGAGGAAACACCCTGGGAAGGGTATTCGCAGTCAAAAATGACTGTAAGAAAATCATAATATTGCAACGCACAATTGTCAATCGCGGCTGCGAAGAATGCCGATGACAAGGTGGGTTCCTTCGGCGGCTGGTGCGAAGGCCGCCGGCGGCTTATTCCGGTTCCGTTTTTCTGCGCATTGCTTTATTGACGCTCCCATCTTTCCTGTTTTGTGAGATCGTCATGCTCCCCGACCGCGCCTTTTTCGATCAGCTCGCCGATGCCGCCAAGGCGGAGACCCTGCCGCGCTTTCGCGTCGGCGCTGACGTGGTGAACAAGGAGACGAAGGGCTTCGATCCCGTGACCGAAGGCGACCGCGCTGCCGAGGCTGCGATTCGCGCCCTGATCACCGAGCGGTTTCCAGAGCATGGCATTCTTGGCGAGGAGCATGGCTCGGTCGGCCTCGATCGCGAGTATGTCTGGGTCATCGATCCGATCGACGGGACCCGCGCCTTCATTTCCGGCGTTCCCGTCTGGGGCACGCTGATCGGTCTCTATCACAGGGGCAAGGCGGTGATGGGTCTGGTCGACCAGCCCTTTACCGGCGAGCGCTACTTTGCCGACGGCAGGCAGTCGAGCTACCGCGGACCGGAGGGATCCCGCGTGCTGGCCACGCGCGCCTGCGCAAACCTTGCCGACGCAACCCTCTTCACCACCTCGCCGCATATGTTCGTCGGAGAAGGGCGGGCGCGTTACGAGGCCGTGCAGGACAAGGTGCGCCTGTTCCGGTACGGCGTCGATTGCTACGCCTACGCATTGCTGGCCGCTGGTCATGTCGACCTCGTGATCGAATCCGGCCTGAAGGCCTATGACGTCGGCGGGCTCATTCCGGTCATCGAGCAGGCCGGCGGCGTCATCACCGCCTGGGATGGCGGTCCGGCCGAGATGGGCGGCAACATCATCGCTGCGGGCAGCCGCGCGGTCTACGAGCAGGCGATTTCGATCCTGCAGGGTTGACCCAGCCCCGATACGGCATCAGACCGCACCTCAGCCGCAAGAGGCCGTGCGCGGCGCGGCTTTTGCGCCTCTTGCGTCAGGCTCCCAGCACGGTGCGCTCGGCCTGGCTACCGGGGATGAACGCGTCTATCGCCGCCATCGCCTGGGCCCGGTAGCGGTCGGCCTCCTGGAAGAGTTCGTGGCGTGCGCCGTCGATCTCGATCAGCCGACCGGCCCGGAACTTTCGTGCAAGCGCGTTGAGCACGGTCCGGGGCACGATCGGGTCGAGGGTCGGGCAGAGCACGAGCGTCGGAATGCGGATGCGCGTCAGGTGGTCCTGGCGCGAGACGCGGGTGATCGCGGCCAGCATTTCCTTCAGCCAGCGCGCTGTCGGCGGGCCGAGGGCCAATTGCGGCTCCGTCTCGCAGATCGCCCGGTTGCGGGCGAAGCGGCGGCGGTCGCTGGTCAAGACGTTGCCCTCGAACGGCAAGCCCGGCGCGTCCCTGCTGAAGGTGCGGCCGCCGAGCTGGAAGAAGCTCGCGGTGTTGGCGATCATTGAGATCGATCGTTGGCTCATCACCTGGCCGGCAAGCGCCAGGAACGGGGCGGCCAGCACCATGCGGTCGATGCGGCTCTCGAGCTCCGGCGCCTGCGACAGCGCCACCAGCGCCCCCATCGAATGGGCGACGATGAAGAACGGCAGCCGGGTGTCGGGCAGCACCACCTGCTCCAGGAACTGCTTCAGGTCCGACTCGTAGTCGGAGAACCGGGCGACGTGACCGCGCCGAGGATCGCGCAGCAGGCGCCCAGACCCGCCCTGTCCACGCCAGTCGAAGGTGGCGACCCACAGCCCGCGCGCGGTCAGGTCGTTGATGGTCTCGAAATACTTCTCGATCGATTCGCTGCGCCCTTGCAGCAGCACGACGGTGCCCTTGGCTTCCGGCATCGGCGAACGGAAGACCGCATAGCGGATCTTTACGCCGCCCTTACCCTCGAAGAAGCCGGCGACATGGTTGCCGGGCACCGGATTGTCGGGTGTAGCGTAGAGGATGTCGTCCATATCCGGCCGGCTCTGCATGCGTTGGGAATGGGAAACGTGGGAGCCGCCTGACCCTAGGTGCTCTGGTGGACGACGTCAAAGAAAAAAGCCGGCCGCGCGGGACGGGGAACGCCGCAGCGCGTGCCGGCCAATTTGACCAGAGCGGAAGGGACGTAGCACTCCGGTCCCGGAAGCCAGGCTTCCGACCATCGCGTTATGGTTGAGGGCAGCTGAACGCAGCCCGAAGGTGGCGTTCATGGAGGGTTCATCGAGAGAGGGAGCGGTTCGGACCTGGTTGGGCCTTGAAGTCGTCAGGCGGCGTCACCATCTCCGGTTTGCGGGCGCCAAACGGGTCCGTGGCAGGGTTCGCACCGCCAAACGGGGTGCGCATCCGAAATCAACCCGCCAGCTGCCTTTGAAATCAGGCTCTGGCTCGAGACAGCTAATCGTCGCTCACAGGAGGACACCATGCGTCACTTCGATTTCTCCCCCCTTTATCGCTCCACCGTCGGTTTCGATCGTCTTTTCACGATGCTCGACAGCCTCGGCCACCCGGACCAGAGCCCGACCTATCCGCCCTACAACATCGAGCGCACCGGCGAGACCGCCTACCGCATCACCATGGCGGTGGCCGGCTTCGACGAGAGCGAGCTTTCCATCGAGGCTCGCGAGCATACGCTCACCGTCAAGGGCGCCAAGGCCGACGAAGCCGAGGACCAGTCTCAGTTCCTGCACCGCGGCATCGCCAAGCGCGCCTTCGAGCGCCGCTTCCAGCTCGCCGACCACGTTGACATCCGCGGCGCCCAGTTGAAGAACGGCCTGCTCCACATCGATCTCGTCCGCGAGATCCCGGAGGCCGCCAAGCCACGCAGGATCGAGATCGCCTCTGTCGGCCGCGAGGCCAAGCAGATCGAGGCGCAGACCGCCTGACGATCCCGGCGTGAATTAAAATGCGAACGGCGCCCTTGGGGGCGCCGTTTTTCGTTTGTTGCCAAAGCCCGCTTCGATCTTTCATTCTTACGAGCAGCGCCAAATTGGCCCGTCATGCCGGACTTTGATCCGGCATCCAGCGCGCTCAAGTCCTTGAGCGCAATAGACTTCTTTTCGCGCCGCAGACGCGGCGCTGCTGGATCCCGGCTCAAGGCCGGGATGACGGAAGGAGAGGATGCTCCGCCTCACGGCGTCAGCTGAATGGACATGCGAACGGCGCCCTTGGCGCGCCGTTTTGCGTTTAACCGCTCAGTCGCAGAGTGACAGAAAGCGCTCCACATCCTCGGGCCTGGTAGCGAAGGAGGTGACGAGCCGAACCATCGTTTCGTCCTCGGCCATCGTCGCCTTGATCTCGGCCGGCGCGGGCCAGTCGTAGAGGGCAGCCCCCTTGTCGCGCAACGCCTTCAGCGTCGTGTTGCGAAGGATGGCGAACACCTCGTTCGAGCCGGTCGGCCAGGCGAGGCGGGCCGATCTGGCTTGCGTGAGACCGGCAGCAAGAGCCGCGGCCATGGCGTTGGCGTGACGGGCGAGTTCGAGCCACAGGCCGTCCCGAAAATAGGCATCGAATTGGGCGGCGATGAAGCGCGATTTCGAGAAGAGCTGCGCCGAGCGCTTGCGCAGGTAGTGCATCTCGCGGGCGCGTGCGGGGTCGAACAGCACCAGCGCCTCGGCGCACCAGCAGCCGTTCTTGGTGCCGCCGAACGACAGGATGTCGACGCCGCGCTTCCAGGTCATCTCCGCCGGTGTCGCGCCGAGCGTCACCAGCGCATTGGCAAAGCGGGCGCCGTCCATGTGCAGCGGCAGCTTTTTCTCGTGGGCGACATCGGCGATCGCGGCGATCTCGTCCAGTTCATAGACGGTGCCGGCCTCCGTCGCCTGGGTGACGGTGACGCCGACCGGCTGTCCGCCATGGACATTGTCCGGCGAAAAGCGGCCAATGGCCGCTGCCAGCGCCTCGGCCGGCATTTTCCCGCGCGCCCCTTCGATGGGGACGAGCTTCGAGCCGGTGGCGAAGAACTCCGGCGCGTTGCACTCGTCGACATTCACATGCGCTTCGGCATGGCAGAACACCTGTCCGCCGGGGCGATTGTAGCTGGCCAGCGCCAGTGAATTGGCGGCCGTGCCGGTGCCGACAAAGAAGACGGCAACCTCTCGCTCGAAAATCTCGTTGAAAGTGTGCTCGACCTTCTTGTCGAGGTCGCTCGTGCCATAAGCCTTGGCGTATCCGTCTGCCGCCTCGGTGAGGCTGCGGGCGATGGCGGGGTGGGCGCCTGCCCAGTTGTCGGAGGCAAAATACATATGAAATTCCGGTTTCCCGGCTCCATTGCGAGGTCGACTCGGACGATAGTCGAGCGCGCGCTTTGATCAATCGGCCAGGATCGCAAACTGCTCATTTTGAAATGAAATGAAATTTTTTGCCGGCATCGCGTAATTAAATTACGAGTACGGATATGCGTTGGCAATTTTTCGTCTCGGAGTGCTATTATTTTAGCAACATGGCCTTGCGGTCCAAAACCGTTTCTGGCATAGATCCACCGAAATAGGACAGTCATGCTGTCCTATTTCGGTCAGAAGACCGAAACAACGCCCACACCCTCCTTTCGGAGGTGTCTGGCTGATGGCGCAAGTATCGCCGTTCACCGAATGAACGGACGCGCTTTGCACTTTGCAACGGTCGCTGACGCTTGCCTGGTCGGCCGGACCTTCTATTTGCCGCCCGATCCGGTTCATGCAACGATAACGCCCGTGGGGCCGGGATGCGAGAACGCTTCCGGCTGGCGCGCGGGTGAGACCCTGCCCGCGCAACTCGGGCCACAGGAGGGATGACGATGGTGGATTTCGCGTCGAACAGTTTTGGTATGAACCGGGCGCAGACGACTGCGACGGACGCCAAAACGACGACGACGCGACGAGCCGGTCATCCGATAAAACAGGGCCTCTACGATCCGAAAAACGAGCATGACGCCTGCGGCGTCGGCTTCGTCGCGCACCTGAAGGGCAAGAAGTCGCACCAGATCGTCAAGGACGGTCTATTCATGCTGGAAAACCTGACGCACCGCGGCGCGGTCGGCGCCGATCCGCTGATGGGCGACGGCGCCGGCATCCTCGTGCAGATCCCCGACCGTTTCTTCCGCGAGGAGATGGCGAAACAGGGCATCACGCTGCCGAAGGCCGGCGAATATGCCGTCGGCCACATCTTCATGCCGCAGGATGATGCGCTGGTGGCGCATTTCAAGAACGTCATCAAGGAGGTGGTCGCCGAGGAAGGTCAGCACCTGCTCGGCTATCGCGACGTGCCGGTCGACAATTCGTCGCTCTCCAAGGCGCCGGACATCGTCGCCACCGAACCGCGCCATGTGCAGGTGTTCATCGGCGCCGGCCGCAATGCCGCCACGACACCGGAGTTCGAACGCCGGCTTTTCACCCTGCGCAAGGTGATCTCCAACCGAATCTATGACGAGTACAAGGGCGAGGAGAGCGGCTTCTATCCCGTCTCGCTGTCGTCGTCGACGATCGTCTACAAGGGCATGTTCCTCGCCTACCAGGTCGGCGCCTACTACAAGGATCTTGCCGATCCGCGCTTCGAGACTGCCGTTGCCCTCGTGCACCAGCGCTTCTCTACCAACACCTTCCCGTCGTGGAAGCTGGCGCATCCCTACCGCATGGTCGCCCACAACGGCGAGATCAACACGCTGCGCGGCAACGTCAACTGGATGGCGGCGCGCCAGGCCTCCGTCTCCTCGCCGCTCTTCGGCGATGATATCTCCAAGCTCTGGCCGATCTCCTACGAGGGCCAGTCGGACACCGCCTGCTTCGACAACGCGCTCGAATTCCTCGTGCGCGGCGGCTATTCGCTGGCGCATGCGATGATGATGCTCATTCCGGAAGCCTGGGCCGGCAACCAGCTGATGAGCCCGGAGCGCAAGGCCTTTTACGAGTACCACGCCGCCCTGATGGAACCGTGGGACGGCCCGGCCGCCGTCGCCTTCACCGACGGCAAGCAGATCGGCGCCACGCTCGACCGCAACGGCCTGCGTCCGGCCCGCTACATTGTCACCGACGACGACCGCGTCATCCTCGCCTCCGAAGCCGGCACCTTGCCGGTGAAGGAAGAAAGCATCGTCCGCAAATGGCGGCTGCAGCCGGGCAAGATGCTTCTGATCGACATGGAGAAGGGCCGGATCATCTCCGACGAGGAGGTGAAGCACGAACTGTCGTCCAAACATCCCTACCGCGAGTGGCTGGATCACACCCAGCTGATCCTCGAGGACCTGCGTCCCGTCGAGCCGCGCGCGCTGCGCCGCGACGTCTCGCTGCTCGATCGCCAGCAGGCCTTCGGCTACACGCTCGAGGATACGAGGCTTTTGATGTCGCCGATGGCGACCACCGGCCAGGAGGCGATCGGCTCGATGGGCACCGACACGCCGATCTCGGCGATGTCGGACAAGACGAAGCTGCTCTACACCTATTTCAAGCAGAACTTCGCTCAGGTCACCAACCCGCCGATCGATCCGATCCGCGAGGAACTGGTGATGAGCCTGGTCTCGTTCATCGGCCCGCGGCCGAACATCCTCGATCACCTGGGCGCGGCGCATGCCAAGCGGATGGAGGTCCGCCAGCCGATCCTGACCAACGGCGACCTGGAGAAGATCCGCTCGATCGGCCACACCGAGGACCGCTTCGACACCAAGACGCTCGACTTCACCTATGACGTCACCCGCGGCGCCGAGGCCATGCCAGAGATGCTCGACCGACTGTGCGAGCGGGCGGAAGCGGCGGTCAAGGGCGGCTACAACATCATCGTGCTCTCCGATCGCCAGATCGGCCCGGACCGCGTCGCTATCCCCGCACTTCTGGCAACGGCCGCGGTGCACCATCACCTTATCCGCAAGGGGCTGCGCACCTCGGTCGGTCTCGTGCTGGAATCGGGCGAGCCGCGCGAAGTGCATCACTTCTGCCTGCTCGCCGGCTACGGCGCCGAGGCGATCAACCCCTACCTCGCCTTCGACACGCTCACCGACATGCACAAGCGCGGCGAGTTCCCGAAGGAGGTCGAGGAGAGCGAGGTCGTCTATCGCTACATCAAGGCGGTCGGCAAGGGCATCCTCAAGGTCATGTCCAAGATGGGGATCTCGACCTACCAGTCCTATTGCGGCGCGCAGATCTTCGACGCGATCGGCCTGTCCTCGAAACTGGTCGACAAATACTTCTTCGGCACCGCCACGACGATCGAGGGCATCGGCCTGGAGGAGATCGCAAAGGAAACGGTCGCCCGCCACAAGGCTGCCTTCGGCCGCGATCCGGTGCTGGCCAACACGCTCGACATCGGCGGCGAATATGCTTACCGCATGCGCGGCGAGGACCATGCCTGGACGCCGGACGTCGTTGCCTCGTTGCAGCATGCCGTCCGCGGCAATGCAGCAGACCGCTACAAGGAGTTCGCCCGGCTGGTGAACACCTCGTCGCTGCGCATGAACACGATCCGCGGCCTGTTCTCGATCAAGGATGCGGCCGCCTGGGGCAGGAAGCCGATTTCGGTCGACGAGGTCGAGCCGGCCTCCGAGATCGTCAAGCGCTTCTCCACCGGCGCCATGTCCTTCGGCTCGATCTCCAGAGAGGCGCACACGACCCTGGCGGTTGCCATGAACCGGATCGGCGGCAAGTCGAACACCGGCGAGGGCGGCGAGGAAGCCGACCGCTACATGCCGCTCGCCGACGGCTCGATGAACCCGGAGCGCTCGGCGATCAAGCAGGTGGCCTCGGGCCGCTTCGGCGTCACCACCGAGTACCTGGTCAATGCCGACGTGCTGCAGATCAAGGTGGCGCAGGGCGCCAAGCCGGGCGAGGGCGGCCAGCTGCCCGGTCACAAGGTCGATGCGACGATCGCCAAGACCCGTCACTCGACTCCGGGCGTCGGCCTGATCTCGCCGCCGCCGCACCATGACATCTACTCGATCGAAGACCTGGCGCAGCTGATCTACGACCTGAAGAACGTCAACCCGCAAGCCGACATCTCCGTCAAGCTCGTCTCGGAGGTGGGCGTCGGCACGGTTGCGGCCGGCGTCGCCAAGGCGCGCGCCGACCACATCACCATCGCCGGCTTCGACGGCGGCACCGGCGCCTCGCCGCTGACCTCGCTGAAGCACGCTGGTTCCCCGTGGGAAATCGGCCTGGCCGAGACGCACCAGACGCTGGTGCTGAACGGGCTGCGCTCGCGCGTTGCGCTGCAGGTCGATGGCGGACTGAAGACCGGCCGCGACGTCATCATCGGCGCGTTGCTCGGGGCCGACGAGTTCGGCTTTGCCACCGCGCCGCTGATCGCGGCGGGCTGCATCATGATGCGCAAGTGCCACCTCAACACCTGTCCGGTCGGCGTCGCCACTCAGGATCCGGTGCTGCGCAAGCGCTTCAAGGGCACGCCGGAGCACGTCGTCAACTACTTCTTCTTCGTCGCCGAGGAGGTGCGCGAGATCCTGGCCTCGCTCGGCGTGCGCAAGCTCGACGAGATCATCGGCGCCTCGGAGCTCCTCGAGAGGGAGAAGATGATCAGCCACTGGAAGTCGCAGGGCCTCGACTTCAGCCGCATCTTCCACAAGGTCGATGCGCCGAAGGCGGCGACCTACTGGACCGAGCGGCAGAACCACCCGATCGACGACATCCTCGATCGCGCGCTGATCGAGAAGGCAAGGCCGGCTCTGGAGGAGAAGACGCCGACGTCTATCGAGGTCGACGTCAGGAATGTCGACCGTTCGACCGGCGCGATGCTTTCGGGCGAGGTCGCCCGGCGCTACGGGCACAAGGGCCTGAAGGACGACACCATCACCGTGCGCCTGAACGGCACCGCCGGCCAGTCGTTTGCGGCATTCCTTGCCCGCGGCATCACCTTCGATCTGGTGGGGGCCGGCAACGACTACGTCGCCAAGGGGTTGTCCGGCGGCCGCGTCATCGTCCGTCCGCCGGAAAGCGCCAGGACGGTGGCGCATGACTCGATCATCGTCGGCAACACCGTGCTCTACGGGGCGATCGCCGGCGAATGCTACTTCAACGGGGTGGCCGGCGAGCGCTTCGCGGTGCGCAACTCCGGTGCGGTCGCCGTCGTCGAGGGCGTGGGCGACCACGGCTGCGAGTACATGACCGGCGGCGTCGTCGTCGTCATCGGCCAGACGGGGCGCAACTTCGCGGCCGGCATGTCGGGCGGCGTCGCCTACGTCTTGGACGAGGAGGGCGATTTCGCCCGCCGCTGCAACATGGCCATGGTCGAGCTGCAGCCGGTGCCGGAAGAGGACGACATGCTCGAGAAGCTGCACCATCACGGCGGCGACATCATGCACAAGGGCATGGTGGACGTCTCCGGCGACATGACGCGGCACGACGAGGAGCGCCTGTACCAGCTCATTTCCAACCACCTGCACTACACCGGCTCGAAACGCGCCAAGGACATTCTGGACCATTGGACGGACTACCGCCCGAAGTTCCGCAAGGTCATGCCGGTCGAGTACCGGCGCGCGCTCGAGGAGATGGAGCGCATGAATATGGCGGAAGCGGCCGAGTAACCGGCCCCCGCATGCGTGCCCCTGATCGCATCAGGTCGGGGGCCATTCCACGCGCCGTGACGGCGCCTGTCGAGACACGCTTAAGTCAGGAAATTGAAAATGGGTAAGGTTACAGGGTTCATGGAAATCGACCGGCAGGTCGCGAAGTATCAGCCGGCGTCGGATCGCATTCGCCACTTCCGCGAATTCACGATTCCCATGTCGGATCAGGAAGTCCAGAAGCAGGCAGCGCGCTGCATGGATTGCGGCATTCCCTATTGCCACGGTCCGACGGGATGTCCGGTGCACAACCAGATCCCCGACTGGAACGACCTCGTCTACACCGGCAACTGGGAACTGGCGATCCGCAACCTGCATTCGACCAACAACTTCCCGGAGTTCACCGGCCGCGTCTGCCCGGCCCCTTGCGAGGAGGCCTGCACGCTCAACCTCGAGGACACGCCGGTTGCCATCAAGACGGTCGAGCAGGCGATCGCCGACAAGGCCTACGAGATGGGCTACATCGTGCCGCAGCCGGCAACGGTGCACACCGGCAAGAAGGTCGCGGTCATCGGCTCCGGTCCGGCCGGCATGGCAGCGGCCCAGCAGCTCGCCCGCGCCGGCCACGAGGTGCACGTCTTCGAGCGCGAGTCCAAGCCCGGCGGCCTGCTGCGCTACGGCATTCCGGACTTCAAGATGGAGAAGAACTTCATCGACCGCCGCATCGAGCAGATGCGCGGCGAGGGCGTCTCCTTTCATTGCGGCGTCAATGTCGGCGTCGACAAGTCAATGGACGAACTCTTCGCCGCCTTCGATGCCGTGCTCTACTGCGGCGGCTCCGAGACGCCGCGCGACGCCGGCATCCCCGGCGTCGATCTCTTCGGCGTGCATGACGCCATGCCCTATCTCGTGCAGCAGAACCGCCGTATCGGCCGGGAGAACATGGACAGCGTCGGCTGGCCGTCCGATCCGATCCTCGCCGGCGGCAAGCACATCGTCGTCGTTGGCGGCGGCGACACTGCTTCGGACTGCGTCGGCACCGCCTTCCGCCAGGGCGCGGTCAAGGTCACCCAGCTCGACATCCGGCCGCAGCCGCCGGAGAAGGAAGACAAGCTCGCCGTCTGGCCGTTCTGGGCGACGAAGATGCGCACCTCCTCCTCGCAGGCCGAAGGGGCTATCCGCGAATTCCAGGTCGGCACGCTCGAATTCGTCGGCGAGGAGGGCGTGCTGACGGGGGTGAAGTGCTGCCAGGTGGACGACCGCCGCAAGCCGGTCGCCGGTACGGAGTTCATCATCAAGGCAGACCTAGCCTTCATCGCCATCGGCTTTCGCGGCCCGTTTACCGACGGGGTGCTGAAGGATCTTGGCGATAGGCTCGCGATCAACACCGACCGGCGCGGCTCCTCGAACGTCGTCGCCAACGACCGCGACTACAAGACTTCAGTCGACAAGCTGTGGACGGCGGGCGACGTGCGTCGCGGCCAGTCGCTGGTGGTCTGGGCGATCCGCGAGGGCCGGCAGGCGGCGCGCGCCATCGACGAGGCGCTGATGGGCTCGACGACGCTGCCGCGCTGAGCGTTCTCGGGCGCGCCGATCTCCTCGGGCACGCCTCCTCGGGCGCGCTGGCCGTTATCCTTCGGTCATCCCGGCCTTGAGCCGGGATCCAGCAGCGCTGCGTCTGCAGCGCGAAAAGAGTTTTTGCGCTCAAGGACTCGAGCGCGCTGGCCTCCTCGGGCGCACTGGCCTCCATCTGCCGTCACCCCGGACTTGATCCGGGGTCCAGCCGCGCCGCGTCTGCGGCGCGAAAGGGTCTTCTGCGCTCAAGGACTTGAGCGCGCTGGATGCCGGATCATGTCCGGCATGACGGTGCAGTTTCTTGGGGCTGCTCGAATAGATGTTGCCAGCAGCCTGGATGGCGGCCTCGCGTCTACCAGGCCGGGCCGGGCTTTCCTTGTCCTGCGGGCGGGGCTGCGGCCCTGTCAACCCGCAAAGGCGATCAGGTTGCCGTCCGGATCGCTGACGATGATGGTGCTGGTGCCCCATTCTTCCGTGCGAAGGGGCTGGTGAAAGATCGCCCCCGAGGCCTCGTACTCGGCCGCCAGCGCTGCGACGTCCTCGACGAGGATGGTCGCCGAAAGCGCGTCCTGCTCCACCGAGCGGAATGCCGGGTCGAGGGGCAGCCGCTCTACCTGCCGCAGGTTCAACTGCACGCCGTCGCGATAGATCTGGCCATAATAGGGCGGATCGCCGTAGAGGAAGGCGATGCTGAAACCAAGCTTGTCGGCATAGTAGTCGCAGGAGGCCTCGATATTCGAGACGAACAGCTGCGGTTCCACTGCCATGAAAACCGGCCGGCCTTCGGTGGCGGGCGCGTTATCTTCGTTCGACATGCGAATCCTGTCCTGATCAGTTGGTGGCCTTTTGCGGGCCGATCGACTGTGGCCGCTTGTCCAGCCGGAAGTCGTCCACCCGGCCCTCGGGGGCGGCGGCGAACTCGCCTTTCTGTATCATCCTGTCGCGCGGGCTGCGGCCGCTGCCCTTGTCGAGTGCGGAGCCGCCGAGTAGCACCGTGCCGCCGTCGAGCGCCGGATCGGTCAGGCTGATCGGCTGCGTCCGGACGATGTCGGCGGCATCGGTCGGGATGGTCACGACCAGGTCGGAAACGGCTTCGCCACCCTGCCTTTGTCCATCGGTCGTCATGGCGTCGCCGAGGATCCGGCGGATCTCTTTTTCGACATAGAACGCCATCTTGCGCTTGCCGGCCTTCGTCATCGAGACTCCGTCGGACCCGCGCAAGCGCGCCTGCTGACCGTTGATGTCCGACCCGGTAACGACGAACTTGCCACTCTCGTCGACGAAGCCGTCCCAGATGTCGACGAAGGTGCCGCCGGCCTTTTCGACCGTGCTGCGGTAGGTCGTATTGAAGGCCGACATGTCGGCTGTCATCGAGGCGGTCTGGAACGCCGGCATGCCGACCCACAACAGCGGCACCTTCCTTTCCACCGCCAAGGACGCGAGCGCCGCGACGCGTTTTTCGTATTCCTTCGTCCAGGCTTCGCTGCGGAATTTCTCCTTGCTGCCGCCGATCGTCATCATCTGCCGGTCGTTGGCGCCGAGGCTCAGCACCACGACGGCCGGCTTGATCTCATCGATCAGCGCCGGCAGTTCAGTCTGCCAGTTGTAGTAGTCCTGCCGCACAAGGCCGGATGAGCCGTTCGTGCGTGCCTCGATCGCCACACCGGGCATCTCCATAAATGCATCCGTCAGGCCGTCGCCAATTCCGCTGGCGATGAAATCACCGACGACGAGCACCTTGCGGGCGTCCGGAAGTTTCGCCACCGCGACCGGCTCGGGAACGGCGACCGCCGGCGGCACCTTCTTCTTTGCTTTGGGCGTTTCGGTTCTCGTCTGTGTACGACGCTGCTGCTGGCGTTGCTGGCTCGGCTGCTGCTGGGCCCGGCGACCAAATCCGAAGCCGCCGAACAGAAGATCGAGCACAGTCCGGCGCTGGACGCGTTCCTGCGCAACCGCATCCGAATACACGGCCGCCGGCGGCACGGCGATCGCCAGACAACCCAGAAACAGCAGCAATCGGCGTAGTCGTCGCATTCGCGGTCAGGATCCTGTTCGGCCGGCATGATACGCCGACGCCCTTATGGCATGATCATGGCAAATTGATCGCGTTCGCGAAAGCCCGCGATACCATTCGGACGCCGCAAGGGCGCCCGAATGTCAGATTGGCGATGTCCAAATGGTCACTTGCGCAGGGCGTTCAGCAGGGCCGTGCTCGGCTGGCCGTCCGTCGTCAGGCCGAGGCGACTCTGGACGGCCTGAATGGCTGCCTTCGAGCCGGATCCGAGATTGCCGTCGACCTCGCCGTCATAGTAGCCGAGCTCCTTGAGACGGGATTGCAACTCGAATTTTTCGGCAATGTCGAGCGTGCCCTCAGGCCGCGGCCAGCGCTGCTTCACGCCGCCATAGCCGGCAAGCTGATCGGCCAGCATGCCCACGCCCATCGCATAGGAGTTCGAAGCGTTGTAGCGCTTGATGACGAAGAAGTTGCGGGTCATCAGGAAGGCGGGCCCATTGGCGCCGCCCGGCATCAGCAGTTCCGCACGGTCGCCGCCATTCTTGAAGCCCTTGCCGCCGGGACGGAGGAAGCCGAGCTTCTGCCACTGCGCGAGCGTTTTGGTCTGGCCCTCGTAGGCGCCGCCGCCATTCGGCGAGACGACTTCAAAGCCCCAGGTCTTGCCCGGTTGCCAGCCGTTCTTGTGCAGGAGGTTTGCCGCGGTGGCCAATGCATCGGGCACCGAGTTCCAGATGTCGCGGTGGCCATTGCCGTCGGCGTCGACCGCATAAAGCAGGTAGCTCGACGGAATGAACTGGGTATGGCCCATCGCGCCGGCCCAGGAACCGGTCATCTCGGACGCCTTGATGTCACCGTTCTGCAGGATCTTCAGCGCGGCGATGAGCTGGGTCCGCGCATACTTGGCGCGCTTCGGATCGGCATAGGCGAGCGTCGCCAGCGCCCGCGGCACGTAGTGCAGCTTGTCATCCTTGGCGAGCACGGCGCCGTAGTTCGTTTCCATCGACCAGATGGCGAGCAGGACGTTGCGGTCGATGCCGTAATGCCGCTCCAGGGCAGCAAGCGTGCGCGCGTGCTTCTTGCCCATCTCCTGACCGATCCGGACGGTGTAGGGATTGACGCGGGAATCGAGGTAGTCCCAGATCTTGTGCTTGAATTCCGGCTGGTAGGCCGCCTTCTCCAGCACCTCGGGATCCGGTGTCTTGACGCCGGCAAAGGCCTGCTTATAGGTCGACTTGGAAATGCCGCTCTTGGCCGCTGTAGCGTAGAAATTGGCGATCCATTGCTGGAAGCCCGCGTCGGCCCATGCGGCGGTCGGAGAGGCGAGGAGAGTCGCGGAGACGAACATGGCGAGAGCGGGGCGGAAAAGCCTTGACTTGCTAAGCTGGTACATCGGTCGTTGGTTCCGTCTTTCGAACTATCGATCGGGCGGAGCGTTAAGCTTCCGGTGGAAAGCTCAGCCTACAGACATGAAGTCAACAAATTCTTTACCATGGAATTCCACCTAGGTCTCTCTTTGCAAATCGGTAGCAAATTGAAACTAATGCGGGAAACGTGCCTCCGATGAACGGAGGCCATTCAAGAGGTTTATGATGGCTGAAAAACGCAAGTTGCGTAAAGCGGTGTTCCCGGTCGCGGGGCTCGGGACACGATTCCTGCCTGCAACCAAGGCCGTGCCGAAAGAAATGCTGACCGTCGTCGACCGGCCGGTGATCCAGTACGTGGTCGATGAAGCACTGGAGGCGGGTATCGAGCACCTGATCTTCGTCACGGGCCGCAGCAAGGCCGTCATCGAGGACTATTTCGACATCCAGGTCGAACTGGAACAGACTCTGCGCCAGCGCAACAAGACCGCCGAATTGACCCTGCTCGAACATATCCTGCCGGTCGCGGGTTCCACCAGCTTCACCCGCCAGCAGGAGCCACTCGGTCTTGGCCATGCGGTCTGGTGCGCGCGCGAGCTTGTCGGCAACGAGCCGTTCGCGCTGCTGCTGCCCGACATGATCATGAAGGCGCCGAAGGGCTGTCTGGCCGGCATGGTCGAGCTCTACGAGCATGATGGCGGTAACGTCGTTGCCGTGGAGGAGTGCGCCCCGGACCAGGCGCACAAGTACGGCATCGTCGGCATCGGCGGCGAGGTCGGCAACGGCCATCGGATCACCCAGATGGTGGAAAAGCCGGCCCCCGGAACCGCACCGTCCAACTTCTTCATCAACGGCCGCTACATCCTGCAGCCGGAGATCTTCTCCATTCTCGCAACCCAGGAGCGCGGTGCCGGCAACGAGATCCAGCTGACGGATGCGATGGTGAAACTGCTGAAAGAGCAGCCATTCGCCGCCTATCATTTCCGCGGCGAAACCTATGACTGCGGTGCCAAGGACGGGTTCATTCTTGCCAACGTCGCCTTCGCGCTGGCGCGCGCCGACATTCGCCCCACGGTTGAAGAGCCGTTGATGGCAATGCTCAAGAGCCTGAGGTAATTCGAGCGCGCAACCCAAAGTCTCAAATCGGCTTTGGGTGCTGCGCGTTGTTGGCAAGACCCGCCTGTGCGATTGCAGCGCGAACTTACTAGCGACGCAACACCAGTCCAAGGCCGGCGCGGGTCACTCCGGTGTTCGCGCCCGTCTCCGGCGTGGTCAGCTCATACGATACGTCACCGCTCAGCGCCAGGTAGCGGTTCAGGCCCCAGGTCAATCCCGTGCCGATGATGTAGACGTTCTGGTTCGATGAGGGAGATGTCGGAAAGTCGCGCCACTCGTAGGAGCCCGCCAGGCGCGCGACGAGGTTGCTGCGCATCTCGTGCGTGATGTCGGCGCTCGCGAGATAGGAAACATATCCGCTTTCGCCCGGTGTAGTTGACGGTTCGATGGACGTCCTGAGGCCGAGGTTGACGTTCGTGCCGCGCTGGGGCGACCAGTCCACCGATCCGTCGACGCTTAACGCATTGATGGTCTTCAGCCGCTCGTCGTCATAGGTCTCGCGATCGTAGCCGAACGCGAGTTCGCCGCGCAACTTTTCGCCGAGATCGAGCTCTACCCCGGTGCGCGCGGCGTAAACGTCGCCCGAGCGCGCATAGCCGGCGAAATCGCGCGCGTCGTCATAGCGAACGCGGCCGACGGCCGCTTCGATGAAGGGAATGAGGGCCGGCGAGAGCTCGTAGCCGATCCGGCCGGTGATAACCCCCTCGGTGTTGTTGCGGTCGCTCTGCGACAGCTCAGAACCGTCGGACAGCTCGACGTCGCCATAGGTGGTGCGTTCGATGTCCGCTCCCAGCGTGCCGCGGATCAGCCCGAAATCGCGCTGGATGCGGGCCCCGCCCCGGAAGGATTGCACTGCCGACTGCTCGTTGGCATTCGCAATCGCGTTGGGGTCAGCGGCGTCCTCGCGCTCGAGACTGTAGCCGGCGGTCAGGTTGGCCGTGGTTTCGGCCGACAGATCGAGCCTCAGGTCGGCGTCGACATTGGCCTCCGGCTCGGTGGTCTTGCCTCCGGAGAAATTCTTCTCGAAGGTTCCCGCACCGCCGATCGTCAACTGGTGCAGGGACCAGTCCGAAACCAGAATGCCACGCAAGGTGGTCGTCGAAAACGAGCGCGTCTGGACGTTGTCGCCGGTCTTGGTGCGCTCATACCCGATACCCTGGGAAACCGTGGGCCGGAGGATGAACGTGCCCAGGCGCATGCCGGGCGGCTCGTCGCTCCACGGAGCCGTGGCGGTCCGAAGTCCGTCGATCGATGGAACCGGGAGGTTCTGCCGGCCAATCTCTGTTGCGGCGTCGGCCTCCTGCCCATCGGCGGAGGCGAGCGGTATGGCCGGCGTCGTTCTGGTGGTCGCCGCGGGGCTGTCCGGGGCAGTTGCCTGTGTGGCAGGCGGTTCCGCGACAGGCGGGTCCTGCAGCGCATTCGTTGCGGTCGCGTCCCCGGGATCGGTTGGCCCGGTCTCCTGAGCCGGCGCCGGCCCCGCGGCCAGCATCGTGCCGGCAAGCAGCAAGCCGGCCACGCGGCGCGGCAGCGAGGCAGGTAGCGCCCGTAGAGATTTGCTGTGCGGATAAGGCATGGCTTTCGCGGATTCGTCGAATTCCTAACCGAACGTAAAGGCTTGTGGTTAACGTTTGGTTTCCGACCCGGCAGCTAATTTACCGGGACGATGCGACTCGATGCATGGACATCGAAAAACAAAAACGCTAACGAGGCGCATGATCAGAAAACTAGCATTGGTAGAAAGCAGCGGCGCAATCGCGTCCGCAATCCGTACCGTCGAAACCGAGCGCGCCGGCCTGGATGCGTTGACGCGCGCGCTTTCGGGCGCGTTGCACGACCCCTTTTGCGAAGCCGTGCGCGTCGTCGCAGGCATCAAGGGCCGCGTGATCGTTACCGGGATCGGCAAGTCTGGCCATATCGGATCGAAGCTCGCTGCGACATTTGCATCCACCGGAACGCCGGCGTTCTTCGTCCATCCGGTCGAAGCCAACCACGGCGATCTCGGCATGATTTCTTCGGACGACGTGGTGCTCGCCATGTCATGGAGCGGTGAAAGCTCGGAGCTGCAGGGAATCGTCTCCTATACCCGGCGCTTCTCGATCCCGCTCATCGCGATCACGGCCGGCGAGCGGTCCGCGCTGGCGCGCGAGTCCGATATCGTCCTGTTGCTTCCCAAGGAGCAGGAAGCCTGCCCGCATGGACTCGCCCCCACCACCTCGACCCTGATGCAACTCGCCGTCGGCGATGCGCTGGCGGTGGCGCTTCTGGAAGCACGCGGCTTCACGGCCAGCGATTTCAAGACCTTCCATCCGGGCGGCAAGCTGGGGGCTAGCCTGACTCATGTGGGCGACATCATGCACAGTGGCGAGAACATGCCGCTCGTGCCGCTCGGTACATCCATGCCGGACGCCGTGCTTCTGCTGTCGCAGAAGCACTACGGTTGCGTCGGTGTGATCGACGATGAGGGCAAGCTCATCGGTATCGTCACCGATGGCGACATCGCCCGAAACCTGGCGCGTAATCTCGCCGAGCTGGATGTCGACGACATCATGACGCGGTCGCCCAAGACGGTGCGCCCGACGACGCTAGCGACCGCTGCGCTCGGCCTTTTGAACCAGCACAACATTTCGGCGCTGATCGTCACCGACGAGACGTCCACCCCGGTGGGGATCGTCCACTTCCACGATCTGCTGCGGATCGGCGTCGCCTGACCGGCTTTAGTGCGGCTGCTTTCACGAAAATCCTGCCACACGGCATCGACCGGGGCGGGATTTCTGGTTTCTGGCCTATACCGGCTCGACCGTCAGGTCGCGACCCGAACTTGCCACCACGCGCACGCGCGTGCCTGTCGGCAGGTCCGGCCCCTGCACGCTCCACACGGTATCGTCGAGGCGAATGCGGCCACGACCTTCCGTTATCGGCTGGTCGAGGGTTGCCGTCCGGCCGACGAGGCTGCGGGCACGCTGGTTCAAGAAGGGCTCGTCGGTCCGCTGAGCATTAGAGAGCACGAGGCGCCGTCCGACGAGGACGGCTGCGATCGACAGGGCCGCGAAAACCAGCCATTGCACTTGCCAGATCCACCAGCCGACCTCCCAAAGAAGCAGCGACAGCGCGCCAGTGATGATCGCCGCGACGCCGATCCAGACGAGGAACACCCCCGGCATCAGCACCTCGAGGATCAGCAGCACGATGCCAAGCACCCACCAGGCCCAGGGCCCCAGTTCTGCGGCAATGCGGGCGATCATGGCTCAGCTTTCCCTCGTGGTATCGAACGGATTGCGGACGGTGCCGCCTGTGGTGGGGGTCGATTGACGCACCCGGTTGGTCGCCGGTGCGGGGCCATCGCCGAACACCTCCCTGGCGATTGCGCCGATGCCGCCGAGCGAGCCGATCAGCGACGACGCCTCCATTGGCATCAGCACGACCTTGGAGTTCGGCGCGCTGCCGACCGTCGCTAGCGCTTCGGTGTATTTCTGCGCGACGAAGTAGTTGACCGCCTGCACATTGCCGGCGGCGATCGCCTCGGACACCATCTTCGTCGCCTTGGCTTCTGCCTCGGCGAGGCGCTCACGGGCTTCGGCATTGCGAAAAGCGGCTTCGCGCTGGCCTTCCGCCTGCAGGATCGCCGACTGCTTGGCGCCTTCGGCCCGGAGGATCTGGGCGTTGCGCGAGCCTTCGGCTTCCAGCACCTGCGCGCGCTTGTCGCGCTCCGCCTTCATCTGCCGCGCCATCGCGTCGACCAGGTCCTTCGGCGGCGCGATGTCCTTGATCTCGACGCGGGTGATCTTCACGCCCCAGGGCTTGGCCGCCTCGTCGACGACGTGCAGCAGTCGGTCGTTGATCTTGTCGCGATTGGAGAGCAGCTCGTCGAGGTCCATCGAGCCCATGACCGAGCGGATGTTGGTCATCGTCAGGTTCAGGATCGCATTCTCGAGATGGGCGACCTGATAGGCGGCCTCAGCGGCGTTCAGCACCTGGTAGAAGGCGATGGCATCGGAGGAGACGCTGGCGTTGTCGCGGGTGATGACCTCCTGGGTCGGCACCTCCAGCACCTGCTCCATCACGTTCATCCGCGCGCCGATCTTGTCGAAGAACGGGATGATGATGTTGAGGCCGGGCTCGAGCGTGCGCGTGTAACGGCCGAACCGCTCCACCGTATATTGAAAGCCCTGCGGCACCGTCTTGATCCCGGCAAACAGCAGCCACAGGACCAGAACCACCACTGCAATGACGAAAATATCCAGCCCATCCAACGACATGCCACGCCCCTAACGCTCGGTTTCGCGTCACTCTACGCAATCCGTGCGACAAGGCCAGCGCAATTTGCGGGGCGTTTCGTGCTGCCGATGCGCAGGGGCCTGCGCGCTGCGTGCCGACGTCAGATCCAGCCGGCGAGTTCGCGGCGGACGACGGACTCCAGCACCGCCATACCCTCGGGGCTGTCGTTGAGGCAGGGGATGTGGGTGAACTTCTCGCCGCCGTTGTGCAGGAAACTCTCGCCCGCCTCGCCGGCGATTTCCTCGAGCGTTTCCAGGCAGTCCGAAACGAAGCCCGGGTTGATCACGGCGATGCGCTTGACGCCCTCCTGCGCCAGCTTCTCGACCGTCTTGTCGGTGTAGGGCTGCAGCCATTCCTCCGGGCCGAAGCGCGACTGGAACGTCACCTGCAGCTTCTCCTTCGACCAGCCGAGCCTGTCGCGCAACAGCCGGGCGGTTTTCTGGCACTGGCAGTAATAAGGGTCGCCCTTGTCGAAGTAGCTTTTGGGAATGCCGTGGAAGGAAGTCAGGACAACCTCCGGCTCCCAATCGAGACCCGCGAGATGTGTGTTGATCGAAGTTGCCAGCGCATCGATATAGACCGGATCGTCGTGATAGGGCGGCACGGTGCGAAGGGCCGGCTGCCAGCGCATCTTCAGCAACGTCTCGAAGGCCTTGTCGTTGACAGTTGCCGTCGTCGCTGCGGCGTATTGCGGATAGAGCGGAAAAACCAGGATGCGTTCGCATCCTTCCTTCTGCAAATACTCCATCCGGGAGGCGATCGAGGGTTGGCCATAGCGCATCGCCCAGTCGACGATCACATCCGGATGCCCGGCAAAGGACGTGGCCATCGACTCCGCCTGGCTGCGCGTGTAGGTGCGCAGATAGCTCTCGTTCCTCTCCTTGTTCCAGATGAGCTCGTAGGCCTTGCCGACCTTCTGGGGGCGCCTGTTCAGGACGATGCCGAAAAGGATCGGATACCAAAGGACCTTCGGCCATTCGATCACGCGCTTGTCGGTCAGGAACTCCTTCAGGTAGCGCCGCATCGACGTGTAATCGGTTCCGTCCGGCGTGCCCAGATTGACGAGCAGGACGCCGATCTTGCCATGCTTGACGGGCGGGTGTGCGGCGGGCTTTGGAGAGGCGGTTTGCATGTCGGGTCCTGTTCGGCTCATTGTCCGGGTGGATTTAAAAAATTGTCGGTCATCAACTCTGTGACCGTTCTAAGAAGAAATGCCGGCCCGGGAAAGCCCGAACCGGCGGAAAGAGCGGAGACAAATTGTCCTTTATCGACCCGGCACCTGCAACTCGGATCCGATCTTGAGCGCACGGGGCTTCGGATTGCCGTTGGCCTCGGAGATCTTCCGCCAAAGGTGGCCTTCGCCATACGCCGACTTGGCAATGTCCCAGAGGGTGTCGCCGCGGACGACGACGTGCTTCGTCGCCTCGCCGGAGGCGGCGGGCTTGGCGGCCTGCGTCGCCGGCGTCGCGGTGTCGGGGGTGGGTGTGCCCGCAGCCGCATCCGTCGCCGTCACAGCCGCAGCCGCCACGGCCGTGATGCGCCCATCGGTAAAAGGCTTGTAGGGCCGATTGGCGGCCAGATAGTCCGCCACCACCTGATCGAGCGTTGGGCCGTAGTCGTAGGCGTTCGTCGCGGCGGTCGCAAAGATCCTGTAGCCGTCGCCGCCGGCGCGCATGTAGTTGTTCGAGGCGAGCGTGTAGACCTTGACCGGATCGAGCGGCACGAAGACGTCGCCATCCTTCATCTCGACGGAGACGACGCGGCTGCCCGCCGGCCTCGACCTGTCGAAGGAGAACTTCATGCCGGCGACCTGTGGGAAGCGGCCGGCGTTCTCCTCGATCTGGCTCAGGCCGTTCTCGAGCGCCGCCAGCAGGTCCGTGCCCTTCAGCTGGAAGGTGGAGACGGTGTTCTGGAACGGCAGCACCGTCACCACTTCACCGATCGAGACCGGGCCGCCGTCGATCGAGGCGCGCAGGCCGCCGCCATTGGTGATCGCGGCGGTCACGCCCTGGCCCCTGGTGCGGTCGACCAGTGCGTCGGCGACGAGGTTGCCCATCTGGCATTCGCCGGTCCGGCAGCGCTCCCGCGATCCGTCGATCGGCGCGGCGGTCTCGGCGACGATCTTCGTCTTCATTTCCTCGATCGGCCCGGCCAATTCCTTGACGCGGGCGACGACCGCCTCATCCGGCTTGAAGCTCGAACCGATCAGGATCGGATCGCCCTTGGCCTCCTTGACGACGCCCTGATCGTCGAACACGACCTTCAGGTTGCCGAGGTATTTCGTGTAGGCGCTGGCCTGGACGATCGGAACCTTGTAGCCGCCCGGGTTGTCGACCATGGTCGGGTAGGGGCCTTCGGCCTTCTCGTCGGTATTGGAAAGCAGGCTGTGCGAATGGCCGCCGACGACCACGTCGACGTCCGGGATCTTGGCGATGGCGGCAAGATCGCGCGGACTCGCCGCCGACCTCGAGCACGATGAACGGCTTGATCCGGTCGCCGAGCCTGGAGCTGGCGCCGGCAGCGACGTTCGCGGTCACCACCGGAAACTGCACCTTGTCGAGAAAGGCGGCCAGCCCGTCCTCGCTGTCGTCGAACTCGTGGTTGCCGACGGTCATCGCGTCGAACTTCATCAGGTTCAGAAATTCGGCTTCGGCCGCGCCCTTGTAGGTGGTGTAGAACAGCGAGCCCTGAAAATTGTCGCCGGCGTTCAAAAGCAGCACGTTCTTGCCGGAGAGTGCCTGCCGCTGCGCGTCGATCGCGGCCTTGAGGCGCGCGACGCCGCCGAAGCATTCGTTCTTGCTCTCCTCTTCCGCCGAGCAGGTCGAATCGAACTTGTTGATCGGCTCGATGCGCGAATGCAGGTCATTGATGTGCAGGATGTCGAGTTCGTAGTCTGCGAAGGCAGCGCCCGCGGAAAAGGCAATCAGGGAAGCGGCCAGCAGGCTGATGCGGACTGAAGTCATGAACATGTTCTCCCGGTCAGGCGGAACGCCCGCTCGATCCGTCATGGGTCGAGCGGTCTCGTCTTCTGCGCGAGCAGATGGTTCCATTGCATCCAAAGAACTTCAAGGGGGAAAGCGGCCGGTCGCGTGAAGGCTTGCGAAGACGGTTAAGGCGCGCAGGCGACGAGCGGGATGGCCGCACGCGCGGCCACTGACCGCAGCGCGCAATGGACGTGATTGGCGGATTCTGCTAGGTGCGCCCGCACAGGCGTCGGCACTGCGTGTCGACCTCGCAAAGCTGGAGCGACCGAATTGCCCGGTAAATTTCCCCGTAGCACCGGAAACGTCACCTTGCAGCGCGCGTTTTCGAAGCTCGGCATCTGCTCGCGCACGCAGGCGGAGGCCTTCATCGCGGCCGGCCGTGCTCGCGTCAACGGGCGCAAGGTGGTCGACCCGAACGCCTGGGTCGATCTGGCGCGGGACAGGATCGAACTGGATGGCAAGGCGCTTGAGGCCAATGACAAGGTCTATCTGGCGTTGAACAAGCCGCGCGGGCTGGTCACGACGCGATCCGATCCGGAAGGCCGTCCGACGGTGTTCGATTGCCTGAAGGACCTCAACCTGCCCTTCGTTTCGCCGGTCGGTCGACTGGACAAGGCGAGCGAGGGGCTGCTGCTCTTCACCAACGACACGGCGCTGGCCCAGCGCCTGCTCGACCCCGAGACGCATGTCGGCAAGCTCTACCACGTCCAGGTCCGCGGAATTCCATCCGAGGAGGACCTGCATCGCATGACATCCGGCGTCGTCCACCAGGGAGAGACGTTGCAGGCATCCGCTGTCCGCGTGCTGCGCTCGGGCGAAAAGAACTGCTGGCTGGAGGTCGAGCTCGACGAGGGCAAGAATCGGCAGATCCGGCGAATCCTGGAGGTCATCGGACTGGAGGTCCTGCGGCTGATCCGGGTGGCGATCGGCGACCTGGTCCTCGGCGACCTGCCGAAAGGCAGCGCGAGGCATCTCACGGCAGCGGAGCTCCGGGCGCTGCAGGCCCAAACGGGAATGAAATAGCCCTCTCCGCCTCAGATCTAGGCAATGCCGTGGAGTGCCCTCGGCCTGCGGAGGACGACGATCGTTCTACTGCCTTCGACCTGCGGCCCCTCGGAGGTCGCGGCGCGCCCGCGGGCAAAATTCCTGCCTGGCGCCCGAGCGCGCCTCAGCCCTGCCGGTTGAGCGTGAACTGGGCGCCCGAACCCGAGGTGCAGTTCAGCTGGCGCGGGGTGACGAGCGAGCAGTTGGCCTTCGAGGCGGACTTGGAAATGTTGGAGTAGAGGCTGATCTCGATCAGCCCGCCCGGCTGGGTGACATAGGTGCCGGTCGCCATCGTCGTGTTCGTGTCCGTCGTCTTCGTGGCAAACTGGCCCGCAGAGAAGGTCGAGATCAGTCCGTTCGCATCAACCCATGATCCTTCCACGCCCTGCGGCGCCTGCGCAATCGGCCGCACCGGCGCCCGGTCGTACGACTGGCACGAGGCGAGCGTAGCGCCAGCCGCAAGCAGGGAAGCAAAGATCAAGGGTTTCATGGGGTTCTCCATAGCCTTGCCCAACGATACGGCATTGAAAATGTTGCCAGACCATGCCGTGAACAGTCGGTGAATGCAAGAGAAAGGCGGCTTTGGCGACAGGTTATCCGTGCCAAAACGAAACGCCCGCGGCGCGCCGCGGGCGTTTCAGGCAGCGATCTTTGCCGCGGATTGTCAGCGGAACAGGACGTTGCGGAACTGCCACGGATCCTTGGTGTCGAGGTCCTCCGGAAACAGGCCGGGGCGGCCGTCGAGCGGGGTCCAGTCGGTGTAGTGGCCCTCGACGGGGCCGAGATAGGGCCGCTGCACTTCGAGGCAGCGCTGGTAGTCCATCTCGTCGGCCTCGACGATGCCGGCCTTCGGGTTTTCCAGCGCCCAGACCATGCCGGCGAGTACCGCCGAGGTCACCTGCAGGCCGGTGGCGTTCTGGTAGGGGGCAAGCTCGCGGGCCTCTTCCAGCGACAGGCGCGAGCCGTACCAGTAGGCGTTCTTGTCGTGGCCATAGAGCAGCACGCCGAGCTCGTCGACACCGTCGACCAGCTCGTTCTCGTCCAGCACATGGTGCACCGGCTGCGCATTGCCGCCGTTGCCGAACATCTCGTGCAGCGACAGCACCGCGTCGTTGGCCGGATGGTAGGCGTAGTGGCAGGTCGGCCGGTAGGTCACGTCGCCGTTCTTGTCGCGGACGGTGAAGAAATCGGCGATCGAGATCGACTCGTTGTGGGTGACGAGGAAGCCGTATTGCGGGCCCGGCGTCGGGCACCAGGTGCGCACGCGCGTGTTGGCACCCGGCTGCTCGAGGTAGATCCCTGCCTTGCAGCCCTTCTTGTGCTTCTTGGCGTTCTTCGGCATCCAGGTCTCATGGGTGCCCCAGCCGAGTTCGGCCGGCTGCAGGCCCTCGGAGATGAAGCCTTCCACCGACCAGGTGTTCCAGAAGGTGTCGAGCGGCTTCGGCGTCTTGGCGCGCTGGGTGTCGCGCTCGGCGATGTGGATGCCCTTGACCCCGACCTTCTTCATCAGCTTCGCCCAGCCTTCGCGATCGTCCTGCGCCGGCACCTCGTGCTTGACGCCGAGATCGCCCGCGAGGTTGACCAGCGCTTCCTTGACGAACCAGGAGACCATGCCGGGGTTGGCGCCGCAGGTGGAAACGGCCGTGGTGCCGCCCGGGTTCTTGGCCTTCTCCTTGCGCAGGGTCTCGCGAAGCGCGTAGTTGGTGCGATCCGCATTCTTCATGTTCTTGTCGAAATAGAAGCCGAGCCAGGGTTCGATGACCGTGTCGATGTAGAGCGCGTCGTGCTTGCGGCAAAACCGCATCAGGTCGACCGAGCCGGTATCGACCGAGACGTTGACGACGAATGCCTGTCCGCCGCCTTCGGAAATCAACGGCTTCAGCAGGTCCTTGTAGTTGTCCTTGGTGACGAACTCGGTGATGTGGCGAACGCCGTGGCGGGCGTAGAGCTCGTCGTCGGCTGCGTCCTTGCGCGGTTCGATAACGATCAGGCGGTTCTTGTCGTACTTGAAATGGCGCTCGATCAGCGGCAGCGTGCCGCGGCCGATGGAGCCGAAACCGATCATCACGACCGGGCCTGTGATCTCGCCGTAAACCGGGTAGGTCTTTTCTGCCATTTTCCTTCGATCTCCTTCGGGAGTGCGTGTCGCCAACAAGGTCAAGTCGCCCCGTTTCCGGCATGCAACTGCCTAGAGCACAGAATTCCGTCACAAAAAAGTGGGCACGAAGCTTCGCGCCTGAATTGTCAACCGGGGCCTCATCCCGAGTTGGCGCGTTCAGCGCGAGCGTCGAGCAGCCGCTTGCACTCCGCCTGCGGATCCATGAGCTCGGGTCCCCTTTCTTCGGGCGGCATTGCTGGCGGCGGGGCAATGTGTTATTTTGTATACATTGTCGCCAAAGGTAAACGCCATGTCTCAAAACGTTATTTCTCTGCGGGTTTCCGACGAGATGAAGGAGCGCTTGGACCAACTGGCCGCGGCGACGAAACGGCCGAGATCGTTTCTCGCCCAGGAGGCGCTGGCCGAGTATCTTGACAGGCACGGTTGGCAAATCGCCGCGATCGACGAGGCAGTCGAGGCCGCGAGCGATGGGCATTTCGCTTCTCACGAGGCAGTCGCCGATTGGCTGTCCAGTTGGGGTACAGAGGATGAGAAGATGCCGCCCGCGGTTCGCCCGATGAAATCCGCCCGATGAAGATCATCTGGTCGCGTCTTGCCGTTCGCGATCTAATCGCCATCAGAGCTTACATCGCCCAGCATAACCCGGATGCCGCCAACGGTGTCGCACGACGTATTCTCCATGGGGTCGAACTGTTGCAACAGCAGCCGCACCTTGGTCTTCCCACGCACCGCACCGACGTCCGGCGTCTGATAGTTGCCGGGACGGCCTATTCTATCCCCTACCGCGTTGAAGGTGGTGTGATCGAAATCCTGGCGGTCTTCGACGGCCGGCAGCGGGCGCCGCGAACGGACCTTGGCGGGTAGCGCCTATCCTGCCAGACGAGCGCGGATCAGGCTGCGCAGCGAATTTCCGACGAACAGGTCGCCGCTTAGCAGGTCTCCCGCTTGCAGGCGCTGTTCCGTCGCGCGGCCGGTTTCGAGCAGTTCCTCGCGCAACACGCCGGCCAGCAAGCCGCAGGCGAGCGGCGGCGTCTTCAGCACGCGGGAGCCGTCGTCGAGGTAGATGGTGGTGATCGTTCCCTCGCAGATCTCGCCGCGCTCGTTGAGCAGGATCACCTCGTCGGCCTCGGCGGGGGGAAACTCGGCGCGCGCCGCCTCGTACACGGCGCGGTGCGACGTCTTGTGGCGCAGCAGCGGATTGGCGGAAGAAAGCCGCGTCGTCGCGATCCGAACCGTCCAGACGGCGTCTGCGGCGAGCGCCACGAACGGCGCCGTCCTCACCTCGATCCGGCCGTCGGCGAACAGCTCGAGACGGACGCGCAGCGGGCAAGCCCCTCCCCCTTGTGGGGAGGGGTTGGGGAGGGGAGGTGGTGAAGACGTCGCGGGCGGTTGCCGCGAAGACCCCTCCCGGCCCTCCGGGCCACCCTCCCCACGAGGGGGAGGGTAGGACGCCGCGGCCGCCGTCTTCATCGCATCCGAAAGCGCGGCCTCGGCCCGCTCTGCCCCAAAAATCCCCAGCGCCGTCGCCGACCGCTGCAGCCGCGCCAGATGCCGCTCCAGCCGGACGAAGCCTGTTTCCGGCTGCCAGCGCAGCGTCTCGATCAGCGAGATATCCATTGGTCTCCCACCGCGAAGCGTGCCTTGAGCAGGCACTCCTCGTACTCGGCCTCGGCGTTCGAATCGTAGACGATGCCGCCGCCGACGTTGAAGACCGCCTCGCCGCCGTCGAAGAGCGACAGCGTGCGGATCGCCACGTTGAACTGCATGGTGCCGTCCGGAGCGATCAGGCCGATGGCGCCGCAATAGGCGTCGCGCGGGCCGGCCTCGAGATCGTGCAGGATCTCCATCGCCCGCATCTTCGGCGCGCCGGTGACCGAGCCGCAGGGAAAGAGCGCGGCGAAGATGTCGCGGATCGTCGTGCCCGGCACAAGCTTCGCCCGCACGTGGCTGACCATCTGGTGCACGGTCGGGTAGGTCTCGATCGCAAAGAGTTTCGCCACCTCCAGCGTGCCGACCTCGGTGACGCGCGAGATGTCGTTGCGCAAGAGGTCGACGATCATGCGGTTTTCCGCTTGGCTCTTCGGGTCGGCCAGCATCGCCGCCACGATCGCTTCGTCCTCAGCGGCGTTGGCGCCGCGCGGTGCGGTGCCCTTCATCGGATGCGTCTCGATCCAGCCGTCCCGGTCGATGCGGAAGAACAGTTCCGGTGAGCGTGACAGCAGGATCGGCCCGTCGAGCGAGACCAGCGCGCCGTACTTCACCGGCTGGCGCTCGATCAGCGACCAGAAGGCCGCCACCGGGTCGCCGTTCCAGCGGGCATGAATCGGCATCGTCAGGTTCGCCTGGTAGCAGTCGCCTTCGCGCAGGTGCCGGTGCAGCCGGTCGAAGCGCTGGCGATAGGCTTCCAGGTCCCAACCGGCCCTGGGCTCGGTGACGAAGGGTTCGTTTTCGACGCGCTGCCTCGGCGTCGCCAGCGGATGATCGTCGCCCGGCGCGTCGAAGATGCCGAAGCTCATCAACGGCGTTTCGCGGCCGTTGAGCGCAAACGGCGCGAGTTTCTTCTCGAACAGATGCCCGGCCTCGTAGCTGATGAAGCCGGCGATCCATTGTCCGGCATCATGCGCTGCCTGAAGCGTCCTGAACGCCGGCTCAAAATCCGCGCGCTTGCGTACCGTGACCATCCGGGAGGGGTCGGCGAAGACCGTGGTCCGGTCCTCGCGGTCGTCCCGCAGGAGCACATAGCGTTGGCGATCGGTCATTTCATCGGTTCTCGGCAGAGTATTCAAGCAGCCTTATCAAGCGCCTCAAGCTCGTCGATGAGCCCCTCGATCATCGACAGGCCCTTGCTCCAGAACGACGGATCGGCGGCATTGAGGCCGAACGGCCGCAGCAACTCGGAATGGTGCTTGGTGCCGCCGGCCTTCAGCATCTCGAAGTACTTCTCCTGGAAGCCGCTTTCGGCCTGCTGGTAGACGGCATAGAGCGAGTTCACCAGGCAGTCGCCGAAGGCATAGGCGTAGACGTAGAAGGGTGAATGGATGAAGTGGGGGATATAGGCCCAGTAGGTCTCGTAGCCCTCGGAGATACGGATCGCCGGACCGAGGCTTTCCGACTGCACTGAGAGCCAGAGTTCACCGATCTGCTCGGCGGTCAGTTCGCCCTCTTTCCGGGCCGTGTGCACCTTGCGTTCGAATTCGTAGAAGGCGATCTGGCGCACGACCGTGTTGATCATGTCCTCGACCTTCTGCGCGAGCATCGCCTTGCGCTCGCGCTTGTCCTTGGTCTGGTCGAGCAGGCTGCGGAAGGTCAGCATCTCGCCGAAGACCGACGCCGTCTCGGCGAGCGTCAGCGGCGTCGAGGCCATCAGCGCGCCCTGGCCGCCGGCCAGCACCTGGTGGACGCCGTGGCCGAGCTCGTGCGCCAGCGTCATCACGTCGCGCGGTTTGCCCATGTAGTTGACCAGGACATAGGGATGGGCCGAGGGCACGGTCGGATGCGCAAACGCGCCCGGCGCCTTGCCGGGGCGCACCGGCGCGTCGATCCAGTTCTCGTCGAAGAAGCGGCCGGCGATCGCCGCCATCTCCGGGGCGAAGGCCCGATAGGCCGATAGCACGGTGTCCTTGGCGTCGCTCCAGGGGATCAGCGCGTTCGGCGTTTCCGGCAGCGGCGCGTTGCGGTCCCAGAACTCCATCTGTTCCATTCCGAGCCATTTCGCCTTCATGGAATAGTACCGGTGCGACAGGCGCGGATAGGCCTCCCGCACGGCCGCGGCGAGCGCATCGACGACTTCCCGCTCGACGCGGTTGGCGAGATGCCGGCTGTCGGCGATATCCTCAAAGCTGCGCCAGCGGTCGGAGATCTCCTTGTCCTTGGCGAGCGTGTTGGTGATCAGCGTGAAGGTGCGGATGTTCTCCCTGAAGGTCTTGGCCAGCGCCATCGCCGCCTTCTTGCGGGTCTCGCTTTTGGCATCCTGCAGCAGATTCAGCGCCACCTCGAGCGACACCTCCTCGCCGTCAATGGTGTAGCGCAGCGAAGCCATCGTCTCGTCGAACAGCCGGTTCCAGGCCGCAGCCCCGGTCATCGATTTTTCCAGGAAGAGCTGCTCGGTGCGGTCGTCGAGCTGGTGCGGCTTATCCTTGCGCAGGTCCTCGATCCACGGGCGGTAGTGGGCGGCGAGCACGTCACGCTCCAGGCTCTCGGCGAGGCGCCTGTCGTCTACCCTGTTCATTTCCAAGGGAAAAAACAGAAGGTGCGCGGAAATGTCGGTGATCTTCGCCTGCACATCGCCATAGAGCTTGCCGTTAGCCGGATCGGTCGTGTCGGAGAAGTAGGTAAGGCCCGCGAAGGAGGCAATGCGGCCGAGCAGATCTTCCAGCGCCTCGTATTCCTTGACCGCCGCGCCGATCCCCTCCGCACCCGACTTGGCCGCGGCCTCTGCGAGCTTGCCCTTCCACCGGGCCTCGAAGGCCAATGCATCCGTCATGCCCCTTTCCAGATCCGCGCGAAACTCCGGCGCGGTCGAAGAGGCGTAGAGGTCGGCGAGGTTCCAGCTGGGCAAGTCGCCGAGGTCGCCGGCAAGGGCGCCGGCGGTTGCTGTGGCATGGTGAATTGCGGGCGAAACGTTCAAAGCGGACATTGGAAGCCTCGTGGGTGATTGCGGCGCTCTTGCTTGCGTCGCCATTGGTTAAAATGCAAGCCTTTCTCAAAACGGCATGTTCAACCCTTCGTGCCAAGGTCCAACGGTATTGTTGTGCCAACACTGCGCATGACGCGCGGCGAGGAGGTTTCAATGGCGGCCCACATTCTTGTCATCGATGATGATCCTGTCCAGCGCAGGCTTCTGAAGAACATGATCGAGCGCAACGGCCATGTGGCGCACGTTGCCGAGAATGGCCGCGCCGGCCTGGAAGTCCTCGACCGAAAGGGCGGTCTGATCAGTGTGATCCTGCTCGACCTGATGATGCCGGAAATGAACGGCACGGCCTTTCTTGCCGCACTCGCCGAGCGCGAGAGCACGATACCGGTGATCGTGCAGACGGGGCAGGGCGGGCTGGAAACCGTGGTGACCGCGATGCGTGCCGGTGCGTTCGACTTCGTCGTCAAGCCGGTTTCGCCCGAAAGGCTCGGTGTTGCGATCGAAAACGCCCTGAAGCTGGAGCAGCGCGACCCGCATGGCCGCCCGGGCCGCCGCAACCGCAGCGAGGCCGTGCAGTTCGACGACATCGTGTCGGCCAGCCCGGAGATGCTGCGCGTCATCGATCTGGCCCGCCGGGCGGCCCAGTCGAACATTCCCGTCGTCATCGAGGGCGAATCCGGCGTCGGCAAGGAGATGGTCGCGCGCGCCATCCAGGCGGCGAGCGACCGGGCCCACAAGCCCTTCGTCACCGTCAACTGCGGCGCGATCCCGCACAACCTGGTGGAAAGCATCCTGTTCGGCCACGAAAAGGGGGCCTTCACCGGCGCAGTCGAGCGGCATATCGGCAAGTTTGCCGAGGCGGACGGCGGAACGATCTTTCTCGACGAGATCGGCGACCTGCCGCTGGAGGTCCAGGTCAAGCTGCTGCGCGCGGTGCAGCAAGGCGAGATCGAGACGGTCGGCGCCCGCGCGCCGCAGAAGGTCAATGTCCGGCTGATTTCGGCCACGAACAAGGACCTCATCACCGAGGTGAAGGAGGGGCGGTTCCGCGAAGACCTCTACTATCGCCTGAACGTCTTTCCGATCACCATTCCGGCGCTGCGCCGGCGCAAGGAGGACATTCCGGTTCTCGTGCGCTCGTTTGTCGAACGCTTTGCCGGCGAGCAGAAGCTCGCCACGCCGCTGACGCTTTCCCCTGCCGCCATTGCGCTTTTGACCGCCTTCGATTGGCCGGGCAACATCCGCCAGTTGGAGAACGCGATCTTCCGGGCGGTCGTGCTTGCGCAGGGGCCGGAGCTCCAGGCATCCGATTTCCCGCAAATTGCTACGCAGGTTCCCGGCTACACACTGACTGAATCGGGTAGCGTGACCTGGGAAGCAGCCACCGCACCGGTCTCCGCCAGGGCCGCGGACGTCGAAATGCCTTCGGTCTATCCCGACTTCCGGCCGCGCGAGGCGTCCGAATCACTGCCGCCTGCCGCTGGCGAGAACACGATTTCCAGCGTGGACCGGGGCGGGCAAGTGAGAAAGCTTGCCGATGTCGAGGAAGAGTTGATCCGCTTTGCATTGAAGTTCTATCGCGGCCAGATGAGCCAGGTCGCCCGAAAGCTGGGCATCGGCAGGTCGACGCTTTATCGAAAGCTGAAGGACTATGGTATCGATCCCGAGAATCCCCTGAAGGAAGCCGCCTGATTTCGGTTGATTTCTCAAGCCTCTCGTGTTTTTCCCGTTGCCGTTCACCCCTTATTAGTGGATCGTTCACTATATTTGGGGAGTATTGGAGACTGTGGCGAATTTGCCATGCTGTTACCGCAATTGGTCGTCATCTGGCTTTTCAGGGACGCACCTATTGTCCGGCAGGACGGGGATAGAGTTGGCAGACATAATTGGATCGATGACGCTCCGGGGAGCCAGCGCACTTGCCATGTGCAAAGCGGCGCTCGACAAGGCCCCCAGGATTTTGACCATCGCCGCCATGGCCGCTTCGCTCGTCGTTCCGGCTTTGGTTCCGTCGGCAACCGATGCCGCCTCCGGTACGCGCTCGCTGAAGCTTTACTTCGTCCACACCAATGAAAAGGCGGAGATCACCTTCAAGCGCAACGGGCGCTACGACCAGAAGGGCCTCCAGCAACTCAACCGTTTCCTGCGCGATTGGCGCCGCAACGAACCGACGAAGATGGATCCACGCCTCTTCGACCTCGTCTGGGAGGTCTACCAGAAGAGCGGCTCGCGCGGCTACATCCATGTCGTCTCCGCCTATCGCTCGCCGGCAACGAACTCGATGCTGCGTTCGCGTTCCAAGGGTGTGGCCAAGAAAAGCCAGCATATGCTCGGCAAGGCGATGGACTTCTACATTCCGGACGTGAAGCTGAAGACGCTGCGCGAGATCGGCATGAAGTTCGAGGTCGGCGGCGTCGGCTACTATCCAACCTCCGGCTCGCCCTTTATCCACATGGATGTCGGCAGCGTGCGCGCCTGGCCGCGCATGAGCCGCCAGGAACTTGTGTCGCTCTTCCCGGACGGCAAGACGATGCACCTGCCCGCGGACGGCAAGCCGCTGCCGGGCTATCAGCAGGCAGTCGCCGATTATAAGCGCCGCGTGGGGGCCGACGCAGTCCAGGTCGCCGGCGGCGGCTCTCCGGACAAGGCGGGTTCCGGCAGGAAGCGGAACCTCCTTGCAGCTCTCTTCGGCGGAGGCGGGGACGAGGACGAAGAACCCACGGCTATTGCCAGCGCCGAGCCGCTGGAGGCGGTCGCCCCGGCTGCGCGTCCCGCGGCAGGTGCCGGCAGCGCACTGCCCGGCATCGCGTCCAGCCAGCCGAGCGACGTGACGCCTGAAGCAAGACCGGTCGTCACCGAAACGGAGATTGCCGAGCTGAATGCTCCCGTCCCGCTCGTTCGTCCGGCGTTCAGGGATAATTCCGCGGCCGCCACCGAACTGGCGCTCGTGTCGCCGGCAACGAACAATGCGGCGGAAGCCCTCAATGCTGCAACGGTCTTGGGCCAGGATCAGGCCGGCGAATATGCCGATCTTGGCGGCTACAAGATCCCCGTACCGGAACTGCTCGGCAAGCGGACCATGCCCGGCGAGGCACAGGAAAGCTTGATGGCGGCTGTTGCGATGGACGACGAGGATTTCGGGATCGTTCCGGTTCCGGGTATGCGGCCGGGTGACGATGCCGCCCTGATGGCCATTGCCCAGGCCGATGTCGGTGTGCCGAGCCAGGATGGCGCCAGCAATGTTGCGGCCGTCGCCGAGGCTGAACACGACGACGGCTTGACGGCGGAAGCAGCGACCCGCGTCGCGCTCGCCGCGCCGAGCGATGACAACCTTGACGAAGCCGGCCCGATCGAACTGGCGGCTCTCGTTCCCGCGCGGGATGCCTTGACCGCTTTCGATGTCGCCCCCAGCGACGTTCCGACAAAGGGCGCGCGCCCGAAGAAGAGGGATGCCGATGCCGCGGCCCGCGGCGCAATCCGCACGGAACCGAAGCTGAACGACAAGATCATCTCCCGGTGGGCGCTGACGCAAGGACGCGTCGCCACCCTGACCAAGCCGGTCAAGGCGCCGCGGTTCGTCAGTCAGAAGCTGCGAGCGGCCCCGACCACCGTTTACATGGCCGGGTTCCAGCAGGAAACGGCCGCGATCGATCCGGCTCGGTTCAGTGGCAGCGCCGTCAATTTCCTGGAAGTGCGCAAGTTCTCCGATACGAACTGACCATTTGCAGCAAGCAGTCAAAGAAAACCCGCGAAACCTGGTTTCGCGGGTTTTCCATCGGCGGGTCGGTATGCCTTACTCGGCGTCCGGCGGCAGCTCGATCATGCCGAGCGCCTGCAGATAGGTGTCGAGGATCGCTTCCTGCTCCATGCGCTCGTCCTTGTCCTGCTTGCGGATCTGGATGACCTTGCGCAGGATCTTGGTGTCGAAGCCCACACCCTTGGCCTCGCCGTAGACATCCTTGATGTCGTCGGCGATGGTCTTCTTTTCTTCTTCCAGGCGCTCGATCCGCTCGATGAAGGCACGAAGCTGGTCGCGGGCGACGCCGTGAGCATCGGACATGGTCTTCTCCTCGTTGGGGGAATGGATGAAATCTGATGGCGTGATCTGCCGCGAAGTTCGGGCGAGATCAAGCCCCGCAAGCGGCGCGGCGGCGATTTTCGCCGCTTATACCAGTTTCCCCCACTATTCCTTGGGTCGGCTGATTTCGAAGGCCGCCAACTGTTCGGTGCTGGCTTCCTTCTGGTGCAGCGTCCGCCAGGCGTCGTAGGGCATGCCGTAGACGAGTTCACGCGACTGCTCCTTGTCCATCGCCACGCCGGCCTCGTTCGCGGCCTCGCGGTACCAATTGGACAGGCAGTTGCGGCAGAAACCGGCAAGGTTCATCAGGTCGATATTCTGCACGTCGCTGCGTTCGCGCAGATGGGCGAGCAGCCGCCGGAAAGCCGCCGCCTCGAAGGCCACGCGTTGTTCATCGCTCAGTTCCATCGTCTCGTCTCCTCTGGCCGGGGATCGATGCCGCCAATGCGGATATCGGTCGCCGCGCCCGTTTACCTTCGATCCGGTCAGTAAGGCCCGGTTCGGGAAGGGAATGTCTGATAGGTGTGCAGGCTCCCGTTGGCGTTCAACTCGGCAAGGATGGGCGCTAGCCGGGCAGCCCAAAGCGCGATGCCGGCCTCGTCTCCAATCTCGTCCTGCCGCACCTCGATCAGCGCATGCGGGATGCCGGCGGTCATGCAGTGCCGAAACATCGTGTCGCCGCGCAAGGCGCCGTCGTAGGGCTCGTTGTCGGCGGTGACCACGCCCGGAATGCCGCCAAGGGCGGCGAGCAGCGGACGGACCGCACGGTCGTCGCTGTCCCAGAGCACGGTGATGTGCCAGGGGCGTGACACCCCCTTCCAGGTCGGCGTGAACGAATGCAGCGAGATGACGAGCGGGGCCTTGCCGGTCGCAGCGGCCACATTGCCGATCACCTGCGACACGGCGCCATGGTAGGGCCGGTGATAGGTCTCCAGCCGATGGCGCCACTCCTCCTGTGAAATCGGATGGTTGCCGGGAATGATCGCCCCGTCCGAAATGCGCATGATGAGCGTCGGATCGTCCTCGCCGCGGTTGGGATCGATCAGGAGACGGGAAAACCGGCTGAGCACGGCCGGCACACCAAGCCGGGCGGCGAGGCTGCGGGTCAGGCCCTCGATCCCGATGTCGTAGGCGATGTGGCGGGCAAACGCGCTCTCGGGCAGGCCCAGCCGGCCGTATTCGGCTGGCAAGTGGTTCGTCGCATGGTCGGCGAGGAGAACGAGGCCAATGTGCGAATCGCCGTCGATGATCTCAAAGGGACTGTCGTTCAATTGCTCGGCCATGCAAACTCGTGGGGTGCGTGGAATGCTGCTCGGCTTGATGACACGCCAGGCGGACGATCGCAAGTCGGCCGCCAGCCGCAACGCATCGGACAGCAGGGTGGACGGACTGGCCGGTGTAATCGATTAGAGTTGCGTTGACATTCGTTCTCCGCCGTCGCAAGAAAGCGCGTGACCAAATCAACGGAGTTCCATTGGAAGCCGTGTCAGCTCAATCTCGCCCCCACCGCCTCCGCCCGGGAACCGGGCTTTCTCTGATGGGCCTTTTCGCCGCCGTTGCCTTTTTTTCGCTCGCTGCGCCCGGCTCGGCGCGGGCTGATTTCCGCGTGTGCAACGGCACTCAAAACCTTGTCGGCGTCGCGATCGGCTACCGCGCATCGGAGGGTTGGATCACCGAGGGGTGGTGGCAGGTTCCGGCTACGACCTGCGCCACGCTGATCGAAGGCGAGCTGCAGTCGCGCTACTATTATCTCTATGCGGAAGACGCGGCGCGCGGCGGCCGCTGGACCGGCGACGTCAACATGTGCGTCGCAGAGAACGAGTTCAAGATCACCGGCGTAAACGACTGCTTTGCCCGCGGCTTCCAGCGCATGGGCTTCAAGGAGTACGACACCGGCCGCCAGGGCAGCTGGATGGTTCAGCTCTCCGATACGCCAGGGACGCAAGAAAGCCAGAATTGATGAAGCGGAATAGAAAAGTAAAGATCCTCGCGACGCTCGGACCGGCTTCCGCCGAGGAAGAGATGATCCAGAAGCTGCACGAAGCGGGGGCCGATCTTTTCCGCATCAACATGAGCCACGCCAGCCACGACCTGATGCGTACGCTGATCAGCCGCATCCGGTCCGTGGAAGCGCGCTGCGGCCGGCCGATCGGCATCCTGGCGGACCTGCAGGGCCCGAAGCTGCGTGTCGGCAGGTTCAAGGACGGCAAGGCCGACCTCGTCGCCGGCCAGACCTTCACGCTCGACGGCAACGAGGAACTTGGCGACAGCCAGCGCGTCTTCCTGCCGCATCCGGAAATCCTCCAGGCGGTCAAGCCGGGCCATCGCCTGCTGATCGATGACGGCAAGCTGCATCTGCGCGCCGAGCAGGCGGACGGCAAGAAGATCGTCTGCACCGTGATCGCCGGCACGAAGATCTCCGACCGCAAGGGCGTCAGCCTGCCCGATACGCTCCTGCCCGTCGGTGCGCTGACCGAGAAGGACCGCGCCGATCTCGATGCGGTGCTGTCGACTGGCAGCGTCGACTGGGTGGCGCTCTCCTTCATCCAGCGCCCCGAGGATCTGGCCGAGGTGCGCAAGGTGGCGCGCGGTCGCGTCGGCCTGATGTCGAAGATCGAAAAGCCGCAGGCGATCGAGCGTATCAACGAGATCATCGAACTGTCTGACGCGCTGATGGTCGCCCGCGGCGACCTCGGCGTCGAGATGCCGCTGGAAGCAGTGCCCGGCCTGCAGAAGCAATTGACGCGCGCCTGCCGGCGTGCGGGCAAGCCGGTGGTCGTTGCAACGCAGATGCTCGAATCGATGATCTCCTCGCCGGTTCCGACCCGCGCCGAGGTCTCCGACGTCGCCACCGCCGTCTTCGAGGGCGCCGACGCGGTCATGCTGTCGGCCGAATCCGCGTCCGGCGAATACCCGGTAGAGGCGGTGTCGACCATGGCCTCGATCGCCAGCAAGGTCGAGCGCGACCCGAACTATCCGGGCATCATCAATGCCCAGCGCACCCCGCCCGAGGCCACCGGCGCGGATGCGATCTCGCTTGCCGCCCGCCAGATCGCCGAGACGCTGAACCTGACGGCCATCGTCTGCTACACCTCGTCAGGCACAACCGGGCTGCGCGCCGCTCGCGAGCGGCCCGAGGTGCCGGTGCTGGCTTTGTCGCCGATCATCGAGACGGCACGGCGCCTGTCGGTGGTCTGGGGGCTGCATTGCGTCGTCACGGGCGACGCCGAGAGCCTCGACGACATGGTCAACCGTGCCTGTCGGATTGTGGTCAGCGAGGGCGTCGGCAAGCCCGGCGACCGCATCATCATCTCCGCCGGCGTGCCGCTCGGGACACCGGGCGCGACGAACATGCTGCGCATCGCCTATATCGGCTCGGACGGCGCCAGCGGCGTCTGAAGGGTGGGCCCGGCCCGCCCCAGACTGCTGGCTGCCTTTCAACGCCTCTTCGTATCTGCGAGCAGTATCCAAACACTCCGTCCATGCCGGACTTGATCCGGCATCCAGCGCGCTCAAGTCCTTGAGCGCAGAAAACTCATTCGCGCCGCGGACGCGGTGCAGCTGGACCCCGGATCAAGTCCGGGGTGACGGAAGCAGGGCTGTTTGCGAAGATGACGGTTTGTCAGCAGGGCTCGGCCCGACTTTCCGATTCTTTGAGCTTACACTTCACCGGGAGAGCGGAGAGGCCCCGGCTTTCGAGGCTCAGGTCCGTTTTCCCGCCAGCTTCTCGGCGATTTCGCCGAGCGCCTTCTGGGCGCGCCGTTCGGAGGGGTAGACGTCGAGGAAGCGCTGCCACGCTTCCAACGCCAATTCGTCGCGGCCGTAACTCGTCAGGATCATCGCCATGCCGGCGATGGCGCCGAAATGGCGCGGCTCGATTGCCAGCACACGATTGATGTCGGACATCGACTTACGGTAGTTGCCGAGCTTGTAGTTCAAGGTGGCGCGCTGGTTCCACCCCTCGACATAGCCGGGCGCAAGCTGGATGACCTCATCCAGATAGTCGAGAGCGGCGGGGTCCTTGTCCTCGGTCATGGCCTTGTCGGCCTGCTGCATCAGGAAATTGACGGTGGGGCTGCCGGACTCGCGCCATTCCACCCGGATGCTGTCGGAGATCAGCTTCGCCTTGTCCGGATCCCGTTCGCGCTTCAGTTCGGCAAACAGGACGTTGAGACGTTCGGCAGGCGTTGTGAGCGCCGGTTCGTTCTGGGTGGTCGCAGCCGCCTGATCGTCCTGCGCGAAGGCGACTCCGGGCAACGGGACAAGCAACGACAGGGCGGCACAAACAACGTAAAAGCGCATGCCGTTATGCTAAACCGCATGCGCTTGAAAGCAAACTGCTATCTTTCGACAGGCCAGTACGCCTGCACTCAGCCCTGGCGGGCCTTGAAGCGCGGGTTCGACTTGTTGATGATGTAGACGCGACCCTTGCGACGAACCAGGCGGTTCTCACGGTGGCGGGTCTTGAGCGACTTGAGCGAATTCTTGATCTTCATGTTTCTGATCCGCGATGCTGGGGAGGAAACGAATCCGCCCGGAAAGGTCAATTAAAAACGCGCCGTTTCGGGCGCGCTCTCAGGTTGGCGTTCGTGTAACCGTTCATCCGATCGCTGTCAACCGTTTCACGGGTATTTTGGCTTCTGCGCATCGCGATTTCCACGGCGGGCGAAGCGCATTTTTCTCAGCGCAGCGCCGTCACATGGCCCATCTTGCGGCCGGGGCGCGACTCGCGCTTGCCGTAGAGGTGCACAAGCGCGTCGGGTGTCTTCAGCCAGGCAGGGACGGTCTCGATGTCGTCGCCGATCAGGTTCTGCATCACGCAATCGGAGTGGCGGCGGCCGTCGCCGAGCGGCAGGCCCGCGACGGCACGGATGTGCTGTTCGAACTGCGAGACCACGCAGGCCGCCTCCGTCCAGTGACCGGAATTGTGCACGCGTGGTGCCATCTCGTTCGCAACGAGTTGGCCATCGCCAAGCACGAAGAACTCGACGCCGACGACGCCGACGTAATCGAGCCGATCGAGGATGGCACGCGCGGCCCGCCGTGCCTGGTCGGCTGTCGCCTCATGGATGGCGGCCGGCACCGTGGAGGTGTGCAGAATGCCGTTGCGATGGACATTCTCGGCCGGATCGTAGCAGACGATCGTGCCGTCCTGGGCGCGGGCGGCAATGATCGAGATCTCGCGTTCGAAAGCGATCAGGCCTTCGAGGATGAGCGGCACGGAACCGAGCGCCTCAAAGGCGCCTTGTCTGTCCTCGGCCGGCGAGCGGAACATCCTTTGTCCCTTGCCGTCATAACCCAGGCGCCGGGTCTTCAGCACGCCGATGCCGCCGAAGGAATCAAGCGCCGCTTCCAGGTCCGCCTGGCTGTCGACCGCCGCGAATGGGGCCGTTGCGATCCCGCATTCGTTGATGAAGCGCTTCTCCGCCAGACGGTCCTGCGAGACCTCCAGCGCCTTCGGCGGTGGCAACACCGGCACCGACCGAACCAGGAGCTCGGCGGCCGCAACCGGCACGTTCTCGAACTCGTAGGTGACGACGTCGCTGCGCTGGGCAAGCTCATCGAGCGCCGCAAGATCGTCATAGGCTGCGACGATCTGGGCATTGGCCACTTGCGCGGCCGGGCAGTCGGCCTGTGGTTCGAGAATGATTGTGCGGAGGCTCAGCCGCGCGGCGGCCATGGCAAGCATGCGGCCGAGTTGTCCGCCGCCGATGATTCCGATCGTGCTGACGCTCATAGCGGACCGTCCACCGGGTAGTCCGCCACCGAGGCGCTCTGGTTCTCGCGCCACTCGTCAAGCCGAAGTGCGAGCTCCGGATCCGACAGGGCAAGGACGGCGGTTGCGAGCAGGGCCGCATTGACGGCGCCGGCCTTGCCGATGGCAAGCGTGCCGACCGGGATGCCGGCGGGCATCTGCACGATGGACAGAAGGCTGTCCTGGCCGGACAGCGCCTTGGACTGGACGGGCACGCCGAAGACCGGCAGCGAGGTCATCGCGGCGATCATGCCGGGCAGATGCGCAGCGCCGCCGGCACCGGCGATGATCACCTTGAAGCCATCGGGGCGCGCATTCTTGGCAAACTGGTACAACCGATCCGGGGTGCGGTGGGCGGAGACGATACGTGCCTCGTAGTCCACTTCCAGCGCATCCAGCGTGTCGGCGGCGTTCTTCATCGTCTCCCAGTCGGATTGGCTGCCCATGACGATGGCGACGGGGGGCGTTTGCGGTGCTTTCACTGCGCTTTCCGTTTCAGGCGATGATATCGGGAATAATCTGGTCCTCGATCTTGGAGATCCGGTCCTTGATCACGAGCTTCTTCTTCTTCATTCGCTGCACTCGCAAGGCGTCGCAGCCAACCTGGATCATGGCATTGATAGCGGCGTCATAATCCTCGTGTTCCTGGCGCAGCCGGGCTATTGCCAATCGCAGTTCCGCCTGTTCCTGGTCTGCCATGCTTTCATTCCCCATCCCTTCACGATGGCGATTTGTGCGCCATTCGCGTTCAGCAAGATCGCTGCTCCTATCACGAAATGAGGGCCTACGGGAAGTTATACTCAGCGACCTTTTCGCCTTCGACAAATGAAAAATGGCATGGCAAACTCCGGCTGTTGCAACCTGGACACCAGACGCGCAAGCGTCCGGGTGCGAACAAAATGGAAGGAACTGTCACATGTCGATTGAGGCTCACCTTGCCACGCTTGAAAAGAAGCACTTCGCTCTTGAAGAAGAGCTTCACGAAGCGATGAACCGCCCGTCTGCCGAAGACGAGATTATCGCCGACATCAAGCGACGGAAGCTGCGCATCAAGGACGAGATCGAGAGGCTTCGCTCGTCAACGAATTGATTGGACAGAGTTTTCCAAGAAGGAGTCAAATTGGGGTGGCCCCGCCCCGTCATCGCGAACCATGACAAAGGCGGATCAACAGGGCCGTGAAAGGCCGATTTCGATATCCCGGTTGCCGAACGGCAGCCGGGATATTTCGTCTGTGTGACGACGACTTCAAACCAGTGAAGCAAGTCCGTCATAGGCAAGTTTGAGGCCGGCCATCAGGGCCATCGTATACATGAAAGGATAGAACACCTCGGTCTTCATGCGCTTGACCAGGTAACCGCCGGCGGCGGTCGCAACCATGGCAAGGGGCGCAAGGGTTGCGGAGATTGTAAGGTTGGTTTTGTCGAGCTGTCCGAGCGCGAAATAGGGGATGAGCTTCACCGCATTCAGGATGGCGAAATAGCGCACGATCGCGCCCGTGTAGTCGCGCGGCGGAAGCTTCAACGGCAGGGCATAGACCTGGAACGGCGCGCCGCCGGCATGTGCAACAAAGCTGCCGTAACCGGCGAGCATGCCGAAAAAGGCGGCCGGACCGACCCGCTGCGATTTCGGCGGAATGACGATGCCGTGCCGCAGCCGCCACTGGCCGTAGAAGTAGCGCAGAGCAAAAAAGATGGTGATCGCGCCGATGATCAGGCGCAGCGCGTCGCGTGGAACATAGGCGGACGTCGCCCAGCCGAGTGCGATCCCGACGATGCCGCCCGGCAGCAGGAACTGGAGCGTGCGGCGGTCGTTGTGCCGGCGCCACATCCACAGCGAGACGATGTCGCTGATGACGAGGAGCGGCAGGAACACCGCAGCCGCTTGCACCGGCGGAACCGCCATGGCAAGGATGGGCACGCCCATCAGCGCCAGCGCCTCGCCCATCCCGCCTTTGGCAAGCCCGACGAGGATGACGGCGGGAACGGCGACAAGATAGATGCTGGGGTCGATGGACATGCGAGCGATTGATCCATTGGTGCAACCGGTCTATCGGCTTTGGCAGGGCATTGCGAGAGGGGCTGTGCTCTCCGAAGACAATTCTGACGAAATGGATGTTCGATGACTGGAACCGAAAACCGCTGCCGCCTCATGCTGATCCTGCCTGAAGGAGAGGACATCGACGCGCGCCGGGTGATGCTGGAGGATGCGCTACGCGGTGGTGACGTCGCCTCGGTGGTTCTGCCCCAATATGGGTTGGAGGACGGCGTCTTCCAGAAGCATGCCGAGGCGTTGGTGCCGGTGATCCAGAAGGCGGGTGCTGCGGCCCTGATCGCGGGGGACACGCGCGTTGCCGGACGCGCCAAGGCCGATGGCATTCACGTTACCGGCGGGCTCGAGGCGATGGCGGAAGCGATGGGGAACTATTCGCCGAAACTGATCGTCGGTGGCGGCAACGCCAAGGACCGGCACGTCGCGCTGGAAATTGGCGACCTCGCACCGGACTATATCTTCTTTGGAAAGATCGGCGGCGACATCAAGCCGGAGCCGCATTCCAAGAATCTTGCGCTGGCCGAGTGGTGGGCCTCCATGGTCGAGGTTCCATGCGTCGTCATGGGGGGCACCGATCCGCAATCGGCGCTCGCGGTGGCGGAAACCGGAGCCGAGTTCGTCGCGCTTTGCCAGGCCGTGTTCGCCGAGCCCCGGAATGCCGCCCAGGTTGTTGCCTCAGTCAATGCGCTTCTCGACGAAAAAGCGCCACGGTTCGAGGATTAAAGCAACCGCATGAAGAGGGCTTCCGATCTTTGGTCATTGCGGTTGACGACGATCCTGTGCTGTGCGCTCGGCGCCGGCGTTCCCGTCACATATGCCGAAGAACCGCCGAAACCGACCGTGGCACAGGAGCAGCCTGCCCCCGGAACCTCAGACGGGAAGGGCGCTTCGCTGCCTGCGCCGACCGGCGAAAGCGACCAAGCTGCGCCGGCCATGCCTCCCGGCGTCACCGATGGAGGCGGCACGGCAACCGCTGAGTCTTCGAAATCCTCGGAAGCCGAGGCCGATGCGCTGGACGCACCGGCACCCGATCAGCGCACGTCGCGACTTCTCGATCCTGCCGGCGGCAATCCGGCGGGGCGCATCTCGGCCAAGGGCGCAAATGATGCCGACAAGGAAAAGCAGTTGCAAGGACCGTCGGAGGGATTGAGCGTCCTCGACCGCATGGGAGCACCGCTTCCGGAGCTGCCGGCGGAAAAAGCCTACTCCGGCAAGGTGGACGAAGCCTATGGTGCCTATCAGCGCGGCTTTTACCTGACCGCGATGGATCTTGCCCTCCCGCGCGCCCAAGGTGGCGACGCGGCCGCCCAGACGCTGGTGGCCGAACTTTTCGACCAGGGCCTCGGCGTCAAGCGCGACCGCAAGGAGGCGGCCTTCTGGTACAAGCAGGCGGCAGAAGGCGGCGACCCGGCCGGGATGTTCAAGTATGCGCTGCTTCTGATCGAAGGCCGGATCGTTCCGCGCGATCGCAAGAAGGCGGACGAACTGATGAAGAAATCGGCCGAGGCGGGCAATCCTTCGGCACAGTTCAACTACGCCCAGATGCTCGTTGCCGACAGCCCCGGCGAAAAGGGGCTTCGCGCGGCGATGCCCTACTACGAGAAGTCCGCTGAGCAGGGCATTGCGGATGCGCAATACGCCCTGGCGCAGATATACACCAATCTCGCAAATCTGCCTGCCGAGAAGACCAGGCGTGCCCGCGAATGGCTGTTGCGAGCCGCACGCGCCGGATATGACACCGCCCAGCTCGACCTCGGCATCTGGCTCGTCAACGGGGTGGCGGGCGAGAAGGACTACCAGGCGGGCTTCAACTGGTTGAAAAGGGCGGCGGACGGCGGCAACGTCGTGGCACAGAACCGGCTGGCCTATCTTTATATCAACGCGCTTGGAACGCCGCCGGATCCGATCGAGGCGGGAAAATGGTTCGTGCTGTCGCGCCGCGCCGGTCTGAAGGACGACGGGCTTGAGGATTTCTATCTCGGTCTGACCGACGAACAGCAGAAAGCGGCGATCGCCGCCGCAAACAAGTTTCGGCCGCACTGAAGGACAGAGCATTGCGGCCGGCGAATGGCTGCATTCCGTGCGCGAGGCTTGAACTTTGAAGGGATTTATGGTCTTGAGGCCGCATAGCCGGTTCCCGATCCCGTCGATTGCGCAGAACCGGCGATTTTCTCTACGGAACTCTCATGAAAATCAACGGCAGCGAAATCAAGCCGGGCAATGTCATCGAGCACAATGGTGGTCTTTGGGCAGCGGTTAAGAGCACCACCGTCAAGCCCGGCAAGGGCGGGGCGTTCAACCAGGTCGAGTTGAAGAACCTGATCGACGGCACCAAGCTCAACGAGCGGTTCCGCTCGTCGGAGACAGTCGAGCGCGTCGAGCTCGAGAAGAAGGACTTCCAGTTCCTGTTCGAGCAGGGCGAGGGCCTCGTCTTCATGGATGTCGACACCTATGACCAGCTCGAGCTGCAGAAGGAATTCGTCGGCGATCGCGCCGCCTTCCTCAAGGACGGGATGATGGTCTCGGTCCAGCTCTACAATGACAAGCCGATCGGCATCTCGCTGCCCGACCAGGTCGTTCTGGCGGTGGCCGAGGCGGATCCGGTGGTAAAGGGGCAGACGGCGGCGTCGTCCTACAAGCCGGCGATCCTGGAAAACGGCGTCCGCGTTCTTGTTCCGCCCTTCGTCGAGGCTGGCGAACGCATTCTCGTCGATACCAACGAGATCACCTATCTACGTCGCGCCGATTGACACCGACATCTTCCGGCAGAGGTCACAGATGCCCGCCGGACAATTGACAAGGACAAGCCCAGATGGCTCGCTCAGCTCTTCTCAACGTCATGGTTCAGGCCGCATTCAAGGCGGGCAAGTCGCTTGCCCGCGATTTCGGCGAGGTGCAGAACCTCCAGGTGTCGCTGAAAGGGCCGGGCGACTACGTTTCCCAGGCCGACCGCAAGGCTGAGAAGCTGATCCGCGACGAACTCCTCAAGGCCCGGCCGACCTACGGCTTCCTTGGCGAGGAGAGCGAGGAGATCAAGGGGACCGACGGCGCGCACCGCTGGATCGTGGACCCGCTCGACGGCACGACCAACTTCCTGCACGGCATTCCGGCCTTTGCATCGTCGATCGCGCTGGAGCGCAACGGCGAGATCGTCGCAGCCGTCGTGCTCAACCCGGCGACCGATGAACTCTACACCGCCGAAAAGGGCGGCGGCGCCTTCCTCAACGATCGCCGTCTCCGGGTCGCCGCGCGCAAGGAACTGTCGGACTGCGTCATCGGCTGCGGCGTGCCGCATCTCGGCCGCGGCAACCACGGCAAGTTTCTGATCGAACTGCGCCACACCATGGGCGAAGTAGCCGGTATCCGCCGGATGGGGGCTGCCGCCCTCGACCTCGCCTATGTCGCCGCCGGTCGTTTCGACGGCTTCTGGGAGCGCGACCTTTCGGCATGGGACGTCGCCGCTGGTATCCTCCTGATCCGCGAAGCCGGCGGCTTCGTCAGTGATCTGAACGGTGGCAATGCCATGCTCGAAACGGGCACGATCGTGACCGGCAATGAGCATATCCACAAGGCACTTACCGAGGTCCTGCACCGTCCGGTTCCGGCGCGATAGGCCAATATATCGGGACGGCCCGCGCTCGTTGTTCGGACCGTCCCGTCCAATTGGAATGCGGTCGCAATCGCCCTGCAGCGGCGCCCGCATTTTGCATTTGGCGCACCAGCGCAGCGCCGCTGATCCTTTGCACTGTCCAGTGTAAGGTGATGCGTAACCTCTTCAATTCGGCGCAATCTTCCTCTAGGCTCCCAGCGTAGTGAAGCAGGAGATGCGGGGACAATGACAAAGCTGGCGCTGTCGGGTTGGGAGGGGCCGGCCGAGACCGGGGAAGACTACCCCCACAAGCTGTCGAGTCCGATGCCGTTCTTCTGGACGATGGTGATCTTCCTGATCATCGTCGGCTTCGTCGCGGCGATCCTGTTTCGCCAGGCCCACGCCGCCTTCGTCAGCAATCCCGGCCTCAATGGCCTGATTCTCGGCGTGCTTTCGATCGGTATCCTGCTCGTCTTCAGTCATGTGCTTTCGCTCCGGCCGGAGGTGCGCTGGTTCAATTCGTTCCGCGCCGCCGGCAGTGCCGAGAAGGTCGGCCGCGATCCTGTCCTGCTCGCGCCGATGCGGGCGCTGATCGGCAAGCATCACTCCATTGCGATCTCCACTACGGCGCTGCGCTCGATCCTCGATTCGATCGCGACACGCCTGGACGAATCGCGCGACACTTCGCGCTATCTCATCGGCTTGCTGGTCTTCCTCGGCCTGCTGGGCACCTTCTGGGGCCTGCTCGGCACGATCGGCTCGATCAACACCGTCATCCAGTCGCTCGACGCCGGCGCAGGGACGGCGAACGACGTGCTGACAGCCCTCAAGGAAGGGTTGTCCGCGCCGCTTTCCGGCATGGGCACTGCCTTCTCCACGTCGCTGTTCGGCCTGTCCGGCTCGCTGATCCTCGGCTTTCTGGACCTCCAGGCCGGGCGCGCACAGAACCGCTTCTACATGGAACTGGAGAACTGGCTGTCGTCGGTAACGGATGTTTCCTCGGAGCTGTCTCCCGCCCTGGCTGCCAATAGTGGCGACGCGACGGACATCAAGGCGCTCGCCGAGCAGATCCTGAAGTTGTCCCAGGAAGGCGGGCATAGCCGTTCGACCGCGGCGATGGCCAGCCTGGCGGAGGGGATCCAGGGCCTTGTCAAGAACATGCGTAGCGAGCAGCAGATGCTGCGCGACTGGATCGAGGCGCAGCAGGACGAGGCCAAGGCCCTGCGCCGAACGCTCGACCGGCTGGTTGCGAAGACCAATGGGGAACGTGCCTCCGACAGGGGGCATGACAACGAGCGGCTACGCGACAAGGCCGGAGGCGAATAACCTATGGCGCTTGCCCGCAACCGCCGCTCGCAACGGGCCGTCGACTACTGGCCCGGCTTCGTCGATGCCCTTTCGACACTGCTGCTCGCCATCATGTTCCTGCTTTGCGTGTTCGTGCTCGCCCAGTTCTTCCTGAGTCGCGAGATCACCGGCAAGGACGAGGTGTTGAACCGGCTGACGAGCCAGGTCAACGAACTCACCCAGCTTCTGGCGTTGGAAAAGAGTGGCAAGCAGGACCTGGAGGACACGCTGGTCAATCTCCAGGCGTCGCTGGCGGAATCCGAAGGCGAGCGCTCGCGATTGCAGCAAATGCTGGATCAGGGCACAGGCGCCTCAGATGCGGCCAATGCGCGTGTTTCGTCGCTGAACGAAACGCTCGACGCTGAAAAACAGGTGAGCGCACGGGCGATGAGCCAGATCGAGTTGCTCAACCAGCAGATTGCCGCCCTGCGAAGCCAGATCGCGGCGGTCGAAGGCGCGTTGCAGGCCTCGGAGGCCAAAGACCAGGCCTCGCAGGCGAAGATCGCCGATCTCGGCCGCCGTCTCAACGTGGCGCTGGCCCAGCGAGTTCAGGAACTGAACCGCTACCGGTCGGATTTCTTCGGGCGCCTGCGGGAAATCCTGTCTGACCGCGAGAACATCCGTATCGTCGGCGACCGCTTCGTGTTCCAGTCCGAGGTGCTCTTCCCCTCCGGCGGCAGCGAACTGAACCCTGATGGCCAGGCGGAAATGGCCAAGCTCGCCGCCGCACTCCTCGATCTTGCCAAGGAAATCCCGCCGGAGATCAACTGGGTGCTGCGTGTCGACGGCCATACCGACAACGTTCCACTTTCAGGAACAGGCAGGTACGCCGACAACTGGGAGCTCTCCTCGGCCCGGGCGACATCGGTCGTCAAGTTCCTGATCTCTAGGGGCGTTCCCGCCGATCGCCTCGTCGCCGCCGGCTTCGGCGAATTCCAGCCCTTGGCACCCGGCGAAACCGAGCAGGCCCGCGCGACCAACCGGCGGATCGAACTGAAACTGACGGAGAAGTAAACGGTGGGGCGTTTACTGCGCCGCCGTCGACTGCTCTTCACCATGGTCGAATTGCAGGCGCGCGAGCTTGGCATAGAGCCCGCCCTGCCGCACGAGCGACTGGTGCGTGCCTTCCTCGACGATGCGGCCATGGTCCATGACGAGGATCCGGTCCGCCTTGAGCACGGTCGCGAGCCGATGGGCGATGACGATCGTCGTGCGATGGCCCATCAACCCGTCCAGCGCCTTCTGCACCAGCTTCTCGCTCTCGGCGTCGAGCGCGGAGGTCGCTTCGTCTAGCAGAAGCAGCGGGGCGTCCTTCAGGATCGCGCGCGCGATCGCGATGCGCTGCCGCTGACCGCCCGAGAGCGTGACGCCGCGCTCGCCGACCATCGTATCGAAGCCGTGGTCTAGCCGGCTGATGAATTCTTCCGCCTGGGCGGCCTTCGCGGCGGCCCGGACCCGCTCGGGCGATGCACCCGGCAGGCCGAAGGCGATGTTGTCGGCGATGGTGGATGCGAAGATCGTCACGTCCTGCGGCACGATCGCGATGCGGCTGCGGATTTCCTCCGGATCGGCCGAGCGCAGGTCGACGCCGTCGAGCATCACCCTGCCGCTGGTGGGGTCGTAGAAGCGCAGGATCAGCGACAGGATCGTGCTCTTGCCGGCGCCCGATGGCCCGACGACGGCGACGGTCTCGCCGGGCCTGATCGAGAAGCTCAAGCCATTGAGGCTGCGATAGCCGGGGCGCGAGGGATAGGCGAAATGAACGTCGGAAAAGTCGAGCGCGCCGCGCGGGGGAACGGGGAGAGCGGTCGGGCGCGCGGGTGCGGTGATCGCCGGCCGCTCGTCCAGAAGTTCGGTCAGGCGCTCCGCGGCGCCGGCTGCCTGGGACAGTTCGCCCCAAACCTCCGAGAGCGAGCCGAGACTGCCGGCGGCAAAGACCGAGTAGAGCAGGAACTGGCCGAGCGTGCCGGCGGAGATGTGGCCGGAGAGCACATCCTGGGCCCCGAACCACAGAACTGCCACGACGCTGCCGAACACCATGGCGATGGCAAAGCCGGTCAGGAGCGAGCGGGCGAGGATGGCCGAGCGGGCCGCGCCAAACGCGGTTTCCACGGCGCTGCCGAAGCGGTCGCGCGCGGACTGCTCGGCGTTGAACGCCTGCACGGTGCGCACCGCGCCGATCGCCTCGCCGGCATAGGCCGACGCAGAGGCGAGCGTATCCTGCGCCTGGCGCGAGCGGCGGCGCACCGAGCGGCCGAAGGCGACGAGCGGGAAGACGATGATCGGGATTGCAGCAAGAACCAGGCTCGAGAGCTTGGGGCTGGTGTAGATCATCATGGCGATCGCGCCGAGGCACAGGATCAGGTTGCGCAGCGCCACCGATGCGGTCGCCCCGACCGCGGACTTGACCTGCGTCGTATCGGCGGTCAGCCGCGAGACGATCTCGCCGGACTGGTTCTGGTCGAAGAAGGCCGGCGACAGGTGCGTCACGTGATCGAACACCTCGCGGCGCAGGTCCGAGACGATCCGTTCGCCGAGCGTGATGACGAAGAAGTAGCGAAAGGCGCTGGCGAGCGCCAGGAGGATCGCCAGCGCCGCCAGCATCATGAAGTAGGTGTCGATGAAGCCGGCGTCGGATTCGGAGAAGCCGTGGTCGATCATCCGGCGCACGGCCATCGGCAGCGCCAGTGTCGTGACCGCGGCAGCCACCAGGGCGACGAGGGCGCCGGCGACCAGACCGCGGTAGCGGCCCAGATAGGGAGCAAGCGCTGCGAGCGGTCGGAGGGATTTGCGTTCGGACTTGCGCTCCGCGCCGGCTTCGGGTTCTTTGCTCACGTTTACCTCATTTCCGGTACGTTGCGGCACGAATTGTCTTTCGGCTCTTGTTATCCCGCCGGCCTTCATGTATAGGCTCGCCATCGAATTGGGAAGCCGCTGGCCTGAACGGTAGCGGCTTCATTTACGTCTTTGGCCCGGCTGCCGCAACCGATTGCGACAAATGGTCTCCCGAACAGGCAGGAAGATTGTCATGAAGGCTGATATCCATCCCGACTACCACACCATCAAGGTCGTCATGACCGACGGCACCGAGTACGAAACCCGCTCGACCTGGGGCACCGAAGGAGCGGTCATGAACCTCGAAATCGACCCGAAGTCGCACCCGGCCTGGACCGGCGGTAACCAGCAGCTGATGGACCGCGCCGGCCGCGTTTCCAAGTTTAAGAAGCGCTTCGAAGGTCTCGGCCTCTAAGCCGATCGCGAGCGACGAATTCAAAGCCCGGGTTTCCCGGGCTTTTTTGTTGCCGGCATTTCGGCTGCGGTTGCCGCTGCACAGCAAAAAACCCGGCGAATGGCCGGGTTGCGGTTGCCTTCGTTGAGCGGAAGCGCGGTCAGTTGTTGCCGAAAGCCGTTTGCAGCAGGTTGATCTGGGCCTGAACGCTGTTCTGGTTGTCCGGCACGAAAGTCTGGACGTCCTGTGGGCGGTACATTTCGCGGTCGAGCAGGGCGACACGATTCTGCAGGCGCAGCGAGCGCTCAATGAGGTCGCGGAAGGCTTCCGGCAGCTCGTTCCAGCCCGGTGCCGCGCGATCGACATTGAAGCCGTCCAGACGCACCTTGCTCTTTTCCGACAGCACCTGATCGCGCGTCATCTCGCCATTGTTCACGGCGCGCTGCAGCAGCAGCCAGGAGGCCATCTGCATCAGCCGGGTCGTCAAGCGCATGGATTCGGCGGCATAGAGGACGGATGCCATGCGCGGCAGGACCTTGGCTGCCTGGCGGCCCGGGCCGTCGAGGTAGCTCGCCGTTTCCTCCACCAGCCCCATGCCTTCGGCGTACAGGTTCTTGAACTGCGACGACGTTGCGACGTGACCGGCGAAGCTGACGGTATTCAATCCTCTATCAGACATGGCCCCATTATCCTGTTGAACGCAATCACGACTAAGATGCCACGACGCCCGGGGAAGTGTTCCGCTGCGTCGTTTTCATGCGGGAAGAATGTTCTCATAGACCATTTCGCGCAAGCACGATCTTAAGAAAGGGTTAATCTCCACAATTCTTTACAGCATGGGGCGACAGCAGGGAAGGAGGCAAAAAAAGAGCCGCGAAAGCGGCTCTCAAGGTAAAACAGGGAGAAAATCAGACCCATTCCCCAAGCGGTGAAAATGTCTGAATCCGGAAAAGTCCGGATACCCGATTCCTAGCGCAGGATGCTTAATGGCCGGTTAACCGTATCGCCGGACTCGTGTTAATTGTTTCGACCAAAGCGGAATTGTTAACGAAACAGTTTTTCGGCCGCCGAGCGGCTCGCCCCTTTCCGGATCTTCTCGGCCTCGAGGCGTGCGATCTCCTCCTGCAGCAACGCGATGCGGCTTGCCAGTTCGTCCACCGAAAGCAGCGACAGATCGCTGCCGATCTCGTGTGCCACCTTTCTGATCGGCCTGTCGTCGTCAGAGATGCTCATTTTCCATCCTCCGTTGGCGGGTGCGGTCCCGTCTCGTGCCCTGCGCGCGGCGAGAGGCGCAGGCTTTCCGGTGTGGTCAGCGTGCCGGGATTTGTAAAGGCCTCGCGGGCGACCGCGGGAAGGGCTGCCCGGCGGCGGCTGCGGAAGATCGCGTAGGCGGTAATCAGCAGGTGTGCGGCGAAGGTGACGAGAAACAGCGCATAGGGGCCGGCCTTCGACATGACCGGGCCGCCGAGGGTCGGGCCGATGATCGTGCCGATGCCGTAGAGCAGCAGCAGGCCGCCGGACACCTTTACGAAATCCTCCGGGCTGGCGAAGTCGTTCGCATGGCTGACGGCGATCGGGTAGAGCGCATTCGCCGCCGCACCATAGAGCGCGATGACAATCAACAGGGGGGTGACGGAGGCGGGCTGCAGAACGAACATGAAAAGTCCCGAGGCGGCGGCGACGGCCGAGAGTGCGGCCAGCACGTAGCGGCGGTCGACCCGGTCGGAAAGGCGGCCGGCCGGCAGTTGCATGATCGCGCCGGCGAAGATCGTGACGCTCATCATCAATGCGATGAAGCTTGCCGTCAGCCCGGCCTCGGCCCCGAAGACGGCGCCGAGCGTGCCGAAGGCGCCGTTGGCGATGCCGATCAGCACGATGCCGACGCAGGCCACCGGCGAGGTGCGGAACAGCGCCGGTATGTCGAGCCGAACCTGCTTCAGGGGCTGAGGCGAGGCGGCGGTCGAAAGCGTCGTCGGCAGCATCGCCAGGCAATAGAGGATGCCCGCGACCATGAAGAGGATCGGCGTGCCGACATCGCCGAGCGGCACCATCATCTGGCCGCCGACCACGCCGAAGAGGGTGATGGCGACGTAGAGCGAAAAGATGGCGCCACGGCTTTCATTTGTCGCCCGCTCGTTCAGCCAGCTCTCGATGATCATCGAGGTGCCGGCGATGGAAAAGCCTGTGACGGCACGCAGCGCCACCCACCAGATCGGATCGACGAGGATGCCGGTCAAAAGCGCGATGATGGCGATCAGCGAGGCGAAGCCGGAAAAGGCCCGCACGTGGCCGATGCGCTTGACGACCTTCGGCGCCAGCAGGCAGCCGAGCACGAAGCCGCTGGCCCAGGAGGTGCCGAGCAGTCCGAGAAGGGTGGTCGCATAGCCCTCATGCGCGCCGCGCACCGGCAACAGCAGGCCGTGAAGGCCATTTCCGAGGAAGAGGAACAGGGTGCCGAGCAAGAGCGCGAAGACGGATAGGAGGTTTTTTCGCATCGAGTATCCCTGAAGCCTGCGACGGGTACGACTATGCAGACAAGCGCATGTTTTCCAAAGCCGAATCTTGACGAGAATCAGGTCGGCCGGTTTGCGTCGTCGCGATGCCAACCCACGGCTTGGAAAAGTGTCCGCCTTGTGACAGGAAGCGATAAAAGGGAACAGGTCATGTCGAAAGTTCTGCCGCTTCTTCTCCTTGTCGCCATGGCACTGCATCTGCTCCGCCCGCTCGGGCTGCCCGGCCTGCGGCGACGCCGCGATTTCTGGAAGATTGCCGTCGGCGCCATCGCGCTGATGATGCTGACGGTGCTGATCCGACCGTAAGCCAGGCGGATGGTCGTGATCGCGTCATCGGGTTCGGTCGGAATGACCGGCCGTCTCTGCCCTGCCGCCCCGGCGAATCAAAAAGGGCCGCGCTTGGCGGCCCTTCATGAGGTTTGGCCCTGTGTGACAGGCCCGGACCTATGGGTCCGAGGAAGGTGGGACTTAGAACGAGGGCTGCCTCGCTGCTGCCACCACAAATCCCAGTGCCGTCACGAGGTCCGAAATCTCATTAGACATTGGATCACCTTCCTTTCTGTTCGTTGACGTTGCTTAAAATGTAGGTCGATGGCCGGCAAACGCAAGGCCGCTTGCGCATTTTGCCGGCCGTTCGCTGCAGTTCAGGCTGCGCTTTCCATCTCCTTCTTCCATTCGCCCTTGGCGGCGAGGCTGCACATTCTCGCCCGGTGGACGAAGGCGCGCTGGCCGGCGGCGACATTGTCCGGCTTGCCGCCCCAGGCGGCAAGCGCCTCGGCCTGCAAGGCGCGGCCATAGGAAAACGTCAGTTTCCAGGGATGATGACCCAGGGCGTTGATGGCGGAGAGATGGGCGGTCGCTTCTTCGGTGGACTGCCCACCGGAAAGGAAGGCAATGCCGGGCACCGCGGTCGGCACGGTGCGTTTCAGCACGCGCAGGGTGCGCTCGGCAACCTCCTCGATCGACGCCCCGCGCGCCTTCTTGCCGTCGATGACCATGGAGGGCTTGAGGATCATACCCTCGAGGCGGACACGCTGGTCGGCCAGTTCCTCGAAGGTGATGCGCAGGGTCTCCTCGGTTACGTCCTGGGATCGCAGGATGGAATGGTCGCCCGGCTCGCCGTCCATCAAGACTTCCGGCTCGACGATCGGCACGATGCCGGCCTCCTGGCAGAGCGCGGCGTAGCGGGAGAGGGCATGGGCGTTGGCCTTGATCGCGCTGTAGCTCGGCAGCGTATCGGAGACGGCGATGACGCCGCGCCACTTGGCGAAGCGTGCGCCGGCCTCGCGATACTTCGCCAGCCGGTCGGCAAGGCCATCGAGCCCCTCGGTGATCTTTTCGCCGGGGAAGTTCGCCATCGGCTTGGCGCCGGTGTCGACCTTGATGCCGGGGATTGCGCCGGCGGCACGAATGATCTCGGTCAGCGGCCGGCCGTCGGAGGCCTTTTGGAACAGGGTCTCCTCATAGAGGATCACGCCGGAGATAAAGGAGCGCATCGCTTCTTCGGCGGAAAACAGCATCTGGCGATAGTCGCGCCGGGAAGTCTCGGTCGATTCGACGCCGATATTGTCGAGGCGTTTCTTGATGGTGGCGGTGGACTCATCGGCGGCAAGCAGCCCCTTGCCGGTCGCGACCATGGCGGCAGCAATGTCTTCCAGTCGTTCGCTCATGCCTTCCTCCCTTGCCCTGAGGCGCTGATCTTTGTCCTCTCCCGGTCTGCCTGCGCGGCGGCCGTTTCCGGCCGCACCTTGCGTCATCTTCGACCAGCACGGATGGGGCGTCAACGAAAATGGCCCCCTCCATTGGGTGGAGAGGGCCGGCGATTGGTAAGGGGGATGCGAGCCTGAGGTTGGTCGAGCGGCTGCAGCCTCTCCTCCGTCATGCCGGACCTGATCCGGCATCCAGTGCGCTCAAGTCCTTGAGCGCAGAAGGAGCCTTTCGCGCCGCAAACACGGGGCGGCTGGATGCCGGATCAAGTCCGGGGTGACGGCGTGAACCAACCTGCGGCCTGCTTAGCGCGACTGCAGCACGTCGACGCCCGGCAGCGGCTTGCCTTCCATCCATTCGAGGAAGGCGCCGCCGGCGGTGGAGACGTAGGTGAAGTCGTCGGCGACGTCGGCATGGTTGAGGGCTGCGACCGTATCGCCGCCACCGGCGACCGAGATCAGCGCGCCCTCCTTCGTGCGGGCGGCCGCGTGCTTGGCTGCTGCAACGGTGGCCGTGTCGAAGGGGGCGATCTCGAAGGCGCCGAGCGGGCCGTTCCAGACCAGAGTGGACGCGCGTGAGATCCAGGCGTTGACCACCTCGACCGACTTCGGACCGACGTCGAGCACCATGGCGTCGGCGGGGATCGCATCGATGGCGACGACCTCGTTGTCCGCACCCGCCTTGAACTCGCGGGCGACGACGCCGTCCTCGGGCAGGATGATGGCGCAGCCGGCGGTCGCAGCCTCGATCATGATCTGCTTGGCGGTGTCGGCGAGGTCATGCTCGCAGAGCGACTTGCCGACATTCGTGCCGCGGGCGGCGAGGAAGGTGTTGGCCATGCCGCCGCCGATGACGAGCGCGTCGACCTTCTTTACGAGGTTCATCAACAGGTCGATCTTGGTGGAGACCTTGGCGCCGCCGACGATGGCGACGACCGGACGCTTCGGCTTGCCGAGGCCCTTTTCCAGCGCCTCTAGCTCGGCCTGCATGGTACGGCCGGCATAGGCGGGAAGCAGGTGGGCGAGGCCTTCGGTCGAGGCGCGCGCGCGGTGGGCGGCGGAGAAGGCGTCGTTGACATAGATATCGCCGTTGGCGGCGAGCGCCATGGCGAACTCGGCGTCGTTCTTCTCTTCGCCCTTGTGGAAGCGGGTGTTTTCCAGAAGCAGGATGCCGCCGTTGTTGAGCGCGTCGATGGCGGCTGTCGCCTTGTCACCGATGCAGTCTTCGGCGAAAGCGACCGGCTGGCCGAGCACGTCCTTCACCGCTGACACGATCTGCGCAAGCGACTGGTCGGCGACCACTTCACCCTTCGGGCGGCCGAAATGGGCGAGCAGGACGACCTTGGCGCCCTTCTTCGACAGCTCGACGATCGTGGGGGCGACCCGCTCGATGCGCGTCGCGTCGGTGACCTTGCCGTCCTTGACGGGAACGTTGAGGTCGACGCGGACGAGAACGCGCTTTCCGGTGATATCGGTGAGGTCGTCTAGGGTCTTGAAGGTCATGGCACCGCTCCTCGAATTCTGGGCCTGCAGCGCGGCGCTCCCCCGACGGGCGCGCAAGATCGCTGCAATATATGTTTCGGAAGTGTCCCACCTTCAATCCGGACGGCGGGATATTCGGAAAGGCTGATGGCAAAGAAACTTTGCCACCGGGCTCTTGGAGCAACGGCGGCCTCATCTTCTCCGTCATGCCGGACTTGATCCGGCATCCAGCGCGCTCAAGTCTTTGAGCGCAAGAGAAAGTTCTGCGCCGCAGACGCGGCGCAACTGGACCCCGGATCAAGTCCGGGGTGACGGAAGGTAGATGGCGCCCCATCACCAAGCGCCGTGTCAGAGAGGCACCCGGGCATCGCTACCCGGGTGCCGTCTGACTTGCCTTAGATCAGCTTGCCGAGCGCGACGGCGGTGTCGGACATGCGGTTCGAGAAGCCCCACTCGTTGTCGTACCAGGAGAGGACACGGACGAGGTTGCCCTCGAGCACCTTCGTCTGGTCGGCGGCGAAGCTCGACGAATGGCTGTCGTGGTTGAAGTCGATCGAGACCAGCGGGCCGGTGACGTAGTCGAGAATGCCCTTCAGTTCGCCTTCGGCGGCGGCCTTGATGGCGCCGTTGACTTCCTCGGCGGTGACGTTGCGCTTCGGCACGAACTTCAGGTCGACGACCGAGACGTTCGGGGTCGGCACGCGGATCGACGAGCCGTCGAGCTTGCCCTTCAGCTGCGGCAGCACCAGGCCGACGGCCTTGGCGGCGCCCGTCGAGGTCGGGATCATCGACAGCGCCGCGGCGCGGGCGCGGTAGAGGTCCTTGTGCATGGTGTCGAGCGTCGGCTGGTCGCCCGTATAGGCGTGGACCGTCGTCATGTAGCCCTTCTCGATGCCGAAGGCCTTGTCGAGAACATAGGCGACCGGCGCCAGGCAGTTCGTCGTGCACGAGGCGTTCGAGATGACGAGATCGTCCTTGGTCAGCGTGTTGTGGTTGACGCCGTAGACGATGGTCTTGTCGGCGTTGTCGCACGGGGCCGAAACGATGACGCGCTTGGACCCGTTGGCGAGGTGGGCCGACGCCTTTTCCTTCGTCGTGAACAGGCCGGTGCACTCCAGAGCGATATCGACGTCGCCCCAGGGCAGTTCCTTCGGGTCGCGGATGGCGGTGACGCGGATCGGACCGCGGCCGACATTGATCGTGTCGCCATCGACGGTGACGGTGTGCGGGAACCGGCCGTGGACCGAATCGTAGCGCAGCAGATGAGCGTTGGTCTCGACCGGGCCGAGGTCGTTCACCGCGACGACTTCGATGTCAGTGCGGCCGGATTCGATGATCGCGCGGAGCACGTTGCGGCCGATGCGGCCAAAGCCGTTGATGGCAACTTTTACGGTCATTTCAGGACTCTCCCTGTCAAACGTTGATATGCAAAAAGGCCGGCGCGCAGGTGAGGCGCGCCGGCCGAAGATCAGGCCAGCTTGGCTTCCGCGGCGGCAACCACCGCTTCAGGCGTGATGCCGAAATGCTGGTAGAGTTCCTTGTAGGGGCCGGAGGCGCCGAAGGTGCTCATGCCGATGAACGTTCCGTCGGCGCCGATGATGTGGTCCCAGCCCTGGCGGATGCCAGCCTCGACGGCGATCTTGACCGGCGAATTGCCGATGATCGCCTTCTGGTACTCTTCCGGCTGCTCGTAGAACAGCTCGAAGCAGGGCACCGAGACGACGCGGGTGGCAACACCCTTGGCCGTCAGCGCCTCGCAGGCCTTCACCGCGATCTCGACCTCGGAACCGGTGGCGAAGATCGTCACCTTGGCGTCGGCGGCCGAGATCAGGTCGTAGGCGCCGCGGGCGCAGAGGTTCTGCTCCTCGAACTCGGTGCGAACCGCCATCAGGTTCTGGCGGGTCAGCGCCAGGCCGGAGGGACGATGCTTGTTTTCCAGCGCCAGCTGCCAGCACTCGGCCGTCTCGGTGGCGTCGGCCGGGCGGAACATCAACAGGTTCGGAATGGCGCGCAGGGCCGCCATGTGCTCGACCGGCTGGTGCGTCGGGCCGTCCTCGCCGAGACCGATCGAATCGTGGGTCAGCACGTGAATGACGCGGATGCCCATCAGCGCGGCCAGGCGGATCGACGGACGGCAGTAGTCGGAAAAGATCAGGAAGCCGCCGGAATAGGGGATCAGGCCGCCATGCAAGGCCATGCCGTTCACCGCCGCCGCCATGCCGTGCTCGCGCACGCCCCAGTGGATATAGCGGCCGGAGAAGTCGTCCGGCGTGATCGAAGCGGTCTGGCTGGTCTTGGTGTTGTTGGAGCCGGTCAGGTCGGCCGAGCCGCCGATCGTTTCCTTCAGCACGCCGTTGATGACCTCGAGCGCATCCTCAGAGGCCTTGCGGGTCGCGGGCGACGGCTTCGTTTCGGCAAGCTTCTTCTTGTACTCGACGATGGCCGAACCGAGGCCGCTTTCCAATTCGCCGGCAAAGCGGCGGACGAACTGCACACGCTTCTCGGCGTCCGCCTTTTCCAGGCGCTCCTGCCATTCCTTGTGGGCCTTGGTGGAGCGCAGGCCGGCGAGGCGCCAGGCGTCCAGCACGTCGGAGGGAACGACGAAGGATTCGGATTCCCAGCCGAGGGCCTTGCGGGTGGCGGCGATCTCGTCGGCGCCGAGCGGCGAGCCGTGAACCTTGTGGGTGCCGGCCTTGTTCGGCGCGCCGAAGCCGATCGTCGTCTTGCAGGCGATCATCGTAGGCTTGTCGGATTTCTGGGCCTGCTCGATGGCGGCGGCGATCGCGTCCGGGTCATGGCCGTCGACGGCGATCGTGTTCCAGCCGGAGGCGCGGAAGCGGGCGTGCTGGTCGGTGGAGTCGGCGATCGAGATCGGGCCGTCGATCGAGATGTTGTTGTCGTCCCAGAAGACGATCAGCTTGTTGAGCTTCAGGTGGCCGGCGAGCGAGATCGCCTCCTGGCTGATGCCCTCCATCAGGCAGCCGTCACCGGCGAGCACGTAGGTATAGTGATCCATCAGATCGGCGCCGAACTCGTCGCGCAGCTTGCGCTCGGCGATCGCCATGCCGACTGCGTTGGCAATGCCCTGGCCGAGCGGACCGGTGGTCGTCTCGATGCCGGCGGCGTGGCCGTATTCCGGGTGGCCGGCGGTCCGGGCGCCGAGCTGGCGGAAGTTCCTGATCTCGTCGATCGTGATGTCCTCATAGCCGGTGAGGTAGAGGAGCGAATAGAGCAGCATCGAACCGTGGCCGGCCGACAGCACGAAACGGTCGCGGTTCGGCCAGGACGGCGCCTTCGGGTCGAAGGTCATGAAGCGGGTGAAAAGCACCGTTGCGATGTCCGCAGCACCCATCGGCAGGCCGGGATGGCCGGAATTTGCCTTCTCCACGGCATCCATGGAAAGGAAGCGAATAGCATTCGCCATCCGGTCGTGTTTTTCGCGAGAGATCATGACTATTCCAAATCAATCGGGGTGTCGGGGCCGATGCCTGCTGGGTCACCGGGCAGAGCGCGGCTGACACATAGCAGGTGCGTTGCGGGAGTCAACGAATTGAGCCGCTTTCGCCGCCTTTTGCGGCAATTTGCCGGCGGAAAGGGCAAAGCCGGAAAGGCCGCTTTTGGGCGTTCCGTTGCATCGCAAAAAACCTCATCCACAGCCGAACACATCCGCGCCTCGCCGCGTAGTTGACGGTGATGCTCGCTGTTGAATAGTGTCAAGACCTTGAAGCAGGCGACAGCTACCTCGATTCGACAGCTACACTTGATGTGCCGGTGAAGGCGTTATGGCGGCAGGAGAAACAGTCCGGACGGCAATCGAACAGTTGCGCAAGGCTTTGGAAGGCCTCGACAACGCACTGGAGATGCGCTTCGACCGTGAGCGGAATTACAGCGAAATCGAGAGCGAGGTTCGGCGCGTCAACACGGATCGCTCCCGCCTGGCCCAGGAACTCGACGAGTCGGAATTTCGGGCGAACCGCCTCGAGGAGGTCAATCGCGAGGTCTCCCGCCGGCTGGTGACCGCGATGGAGACGATCAGGGCGGTGCTCGACCGCTGATGGGACGCAGACGGCGATCCTCTAGCAAGCACGGGAACATCCGATGGCGCAGGTAACGGTGTTGATCGACGGCAAGGCCTACCGCATGGCCTGCGAGGAAGGGCAGGAGCAGCATCTGACCGATCTTGCCTCCGGCTTCGATCGCTACGTCGGCCATCTGAAGGGGCAGTTCGGCGAGATAGGTGACCTGCGCCTCACCGTGATGGCCGGCATCATGGTGATGGATGAACTGAGCGAACTCACGCGTCGGCTGCAAGCTTTGGAAGCGGAAGTCGCCGGATTGCGGCACGAGCGGGAAAATGCGCTGGCCGACGTCTCGCGTGAAGAGGAAGCGATCGCCCAGGCGCTCGGCGAACTGACGACCCAGATACAGGGGATGACGGCAAAGCTGACGAGCCGGCCCGCCGCGAATTGAGACGTTTGTCCCGGTCTGCACATCCATAAGGACCTTTCCGCGGTCTCCGAGGCCGGGCCATTCGGGTGTTCGCTTTCTCCCGATCACGCCGCCGCCCTCGACTTCTTTTCAGGGTATAGGCTTTGCCACCGGGGGTGGGACGCGCAAGCCTCTGTGGCTGCCCGGCATTCTTCATGGCGTCGCTTGAATCGCACTGGCGGACGGGCCGGATTCATCCTATATGTAAAAGGCGGTCTGCGCTTCCCGACAGGTAACCACAATCCCCGGGGCCATACACGATCTCAAGGGAGCTGTCCCTGACCGGACCCGTGGGTCCGGATATACGGCGCCCACCTACTTTGTAGGCACCCGGGATCGTAAAAAAACCATCGGTCGTCGTGGATCGCGCTCTTGTCCTCGCTTAGTGCATTCGACGCTAATCCGCACCTTTTGATGCCGCTTGGATACCGTTTGGTTGCGACGGTGCGCGCCGCCTGCGAGAGGCCGAAGACGGGCCCTCCGCAAAATTGCATTTCATTACTTATACAACTCACTGATTCAAAATAATTTATTTTGATCTCCAGAGGACGCATACACTTCTCGTTAACCAAAGCGACGCATTCATTGCAATCAGTATGACATGCTCATGACGAGCGCTTCCCAATAAGTATCGAGCATTTCAATGACCAGCATTCTTACGAATGTCGGGGCGATGGTTGCGATCCAGACGTTGCGCGCACTCGACAGCAGCATGCAGAAGACCCAGGGCCAGGTAAGCAGCGGTCTGCGCGTGGCGAGCGCATCAGACAATGCCGCCTATTGGTCTATCTCGACGACGATGCGTTCGGACAACATGGCGCTTTCGGCGGTGAAGGATGCCCTGGGCTTGGGGGCTGCGAAGGTGGACGTGGCCTATGCGGGGATGGAGGCGGCAGTCGACGTCATGAACACCGTGAAAGCGAAGCTTGTCGCTGCGCGGGAAGCGGGGGTCGACAAGACCAAGATCGACGAGGAACTGACGCAACTGAAGGATCAATTGCGTTCGATTGCGGCGTCGGCATCCTTCTCCGGTGAAAACTGGCTTTGGATGCAATCAGCAGAACAGGACGGTCCGAAGCAGGTTCCCGGAGCTTTCGTTCGAGACGCGTCCGGTAACGTCTCCGTCAATATGATTACCTACGATATGACTTCCGATTGGGACACGACGCGGGTCTTCTACCTGATCGACGACCTGAGCGGCGACAGTGGTATCATCACAAACTCCGCCTTCGCGGATGAGCTTGGTCTGGCTTCGGACTGGGTTCTTTTCAATGGTGAGAACCATCAGGTGCACCCCGAAATCTCACTTTCGTCCGCGACGACCGATCTCGAGGTTGACGAGATGATCCTCGTTGTGGAGGCAATGATCGCGAAGATGGTGGACGTGGCATCGACCCTCGGCGCCCTTCAGTCCCGCATCGACATGCAGACCGAATTCGCCGCCAAGCTCTCCGACGCGATCGACAGCGGCATCGGTCGGCTGGTCGATGCCGACATGAACGAGGCGTCCACCCGGTTGAAGGCGGTCCAGACGCAGCAGCAACTGGCAATCCAGTCCCTGTCCGTTGCCAACGCCGCACCGGAAACGATGCTGCAACTGTTCCGATAGACACGCTCCCTTAAACGCAAAACGGCCGCCCCTGAGGCGGCCGTCGCGGTTTGCCGTAAGGCAGATCGATCAGGCCGCCGCCTTCAGCTCCCTGTCGACCATGGCGCGCAGCGCGCCGAGGTCCTTGGCGAAGGCGCGGATGCCTTCGGCGAGCTTTTCGGTCGCCATGGCGTCCTCGTTCAGCATCCAGCGGAAGGCCTTCTCGTCGATCTTGATCGGGGCGACGTGGCTGACGGTTTCGGGCGAAAGCCGGCGCTCGAGCTTGCCTTCGGCCTTGTCGAGTTCGTCGAGAAGCTGCGGGCTGATCGTCAGCCGGTCGCAGCCGGCCAGCGCCTCGATCTCGCCGGTGTTGCGGAACGAGGCGCCCATGACGATCGTCTTGATGCCGTTGGACTTGTAGTAGTCGTAGATCGCGCGCACCGACAGCACGCCCGGATCGTCCTCGGCGGTGTAGGTCTTGCCGGTCGCCTTGACGTGCCAGTCGAGGATGCGGCCGACGAAGGGCGAGATCAGGAAGGCGCCGGCATCGGCGCAGGCGATCGCCTGGGCCTTGCTGAACAGCAGCGTCAGGTTGCAGTCGATGCCTTCCTTCTGCAGCACTTCGGCGGCGCGGATGCCCTCCCAGGTGGAGGCGAGCTTGATCAGGATGCGCTCGCGGGAAATGCCGCGCTCGTCATAGGCCTTGATGATGGCGCGCGCCTTTTCGATCGAGGCCTGCGTGTCGAACGAGAGGTCGGCGTCGACCTCGGTGGAGACGCGCCCGGGGACGAGTTTGGCCAGCGCCGTGCCGACCGAAATCGCCAGCCGGTCTGCGACGGCGGCGACCACGCCCTCGCGGCTGCCGCCCTGCGACTGGCCCCAGCGCAGCGCCTCGGCGATGGCGTCGGCAAACATCGGTGTGCCCAGCGCCTTCAGCACGATGGTCGGGTTGGTGGTGCAGTCGACGGGCTTCAGGCGGGCGACGGCTTCGATGTCGCCGGTGTCTGCGACCACGGTCGTCATCGCACGCAGTTGTTCTAGCTTGGAGGTCATGTTCGAGGTCCCGTTTCGTGATGTCCTGTGAAGCGCCGACCGTCGGCTCGAAACGATCGCCGTTGCCTTCAGCGCACCGCCGGCGCATATGCCGGAGATGCCGCTTCCCGGGTCGCGCATGCGAATGCATGCGGCGTCGGTGACGCTGCGGCACGGGCGACTATCGTCGTCGCGTCGCATCGATGTCAAGCACTTTTGCTCATTCGGTTAAACATATGTCGCGCCGCTTCGGTTCCATGCTATGAGCGGTCGATCCGTCCACAGGGACGGCTCCGAGGAATGGAGGAGCGATTGGTGAAACTGAGGCGGGAGACGCACACGGCCATATCCGAAAGCGCGTCGCTGCGTCTTCGCGCGGCCTGGCTCTACTACAACCAGCGCCTGACGCAGAAGGACGTTGCCGAAAAGCTCGGCGTCAGCAGGTCGACGGTGATCCGCATGCTCGACGAGGCGCTGAAGCGCGGCGAGGTGCAGATCTGGATCGATGAGGGCGTCGGCGACTGCGTGGAACTGGCGACGCGGCTGGAGCGGGCCTACGGCCTCGACGAGGCGGTGGTGGTGCCGGCGGCCGACAGCGCCGAGGGCACGGCCAAGAGCGTCGGGCTGGCGCTCGGCCAGTTCCTCACCGAAACGATCCCCGACGACTGCACGATCGGTGTCGGCTGGGGCCGCACGCTGACCGCCTCGCTGGCCAGCTTCCGCCCGGCGCGACGGGAGCGCGTCAAAGTCGTGTCGCTGCTCGGCGGCGTCGTCCAGGCGCATCACATCAACCCGATCGAATACAGCTGGCGGATCGCCAGCCAGCTTGGCGCCGAGTGCTATCTGTTCCTCGCGCCGCTTCTCGTCGACAGCCGCGAGACGAAGCACAGGCTGATCGAGAAATGCGGGCTGAAACCGCTGTTCGAGCTGGCGGAGGCGATGGACATCGCCGTCGTCAGTTGCGGCGACATCGGGCCCGATTCCACCTCGCTGTCACGCGGCTTCCTGCCGCGCCAGGTGCTGGACGAGCTGGTGGCGGCCGGCTGCGTCTGCGACACGATGTGCAACTTCCTCGACGCCGAAGGACGCACCATCGACCATCCGATCCGCGACCGTGTCATGTCGATCGACCTCGACACGGTAAAGAAGGCCAGCCACATCGTGCTCGTCTCCGGTGGCGCGCACCGGGCGGCGGCGATCCGCGCGACGATCCGACGGATCGGTTGCAACACGCTGATCACCGACGAGGGTGCGGCGCTGGCGATGCTGGAACTGGCGGAGGCTCAGGCCGCGTAACGCAGGCCGCGCAAGATGGTCAGATCAGGTCCAGGAGTGCTGCGCGCGAAACCGCTCCGGTGATGTTGCGGGCGCCCAGCTTCACCATGGCCGTCGTCAGCGCCTCGACGACGCGCGGCAATGGCAAGTCGGTCTCGAGCACGATCTGACCCGGCGACCGGCCCTCGGCTACGAGCGCAAGGCAACGCAGCTCGATGGCCGAAAGTTCGGGCCTGGCCGGGCGCGGCAGGTGTGACGAATGCGAATCGGCGGTGGACATGACGAGGTGATAGGGCGCCTTTTCGCAGCCGCGCCAGCCGAAGCTGACGGGATGCTTTATCGAACGTTATCACCATTTTGCTGCTCCCGGAGTGCCTTGGCCGGCGCTGCAGCGGGTTGAAGCGAGAAGCGACCTCTCATTAGGGTTGTCGCGAAATGGCGCATATCGAAAGTTGCAAAAGAACGTCCGGCGTCTTTTGGTTCCACGACGTTCCGGTGCGCCCGCGGCGTGCGGCGGTTGCGGGTGACGCTGTCCGGCGTTATGGGAAGCAGAACGATCAGCAACGGGAAGAGCCGCGTGACGCCGAAAGAACTGAAAGCCGCGCTTCGCAACGAGAAGCTGGCGCTCCGCGACCGGATACCGGCGGAAGCGCGCATCGAGGCGAGCCTGGCGATGGCGGAGCACGCCGGCGACGTCATCGCCTTCGAGCCCGGCGCGGTGATCTCCGGCTTCTGGCCGATCCGCTCCGAGGCGGACATCCGCCCGCTGATGGCGCGGCTCGCCGAGCGCGGCGCAAGGCTGTGCCTGCCGGTGGTGCTCGACCGCGAGACCATCGTCTTCCGCGAACTGGTGCGCGGTGCGCCACTGGTCCATACCGGCTTCGGCACGACCGGGCCCGGCCCGGAAGCCGCGCTGCTCGACCCGGAAATCCTGCTGGTGCCGCTGTCGGCCTTCGACGCGGCCGGCCACCGGATCGGTTACGGCGCCGGCCATTACGACCGGGCCATCGACCGGCTGCGCGCCAAGGGGCATGCGCCACGGCTGATCGGCGTGGCCTTCGACTGCCAGGAGGTGGCCGCGGTGCCGGCCGAGCCGCACGACGTCGCGCTCGACGCGGTGCTGACCGAGGGCGGCTTTCGGATTTTCAACGGTCAGGGCGGACGGGGCTGATGCGCTTTCTCTTTCTCGGCGACATGGTGGGCAAGACCGGCAGGACCGCGGTGTGGCAGCGACTGCCGGGACTGATCTCCGACCTGAAGCTCGACTTCGTCGTCGTCAACGGCGAGAACGCCGCCGGCGGCTTCGGCATTACCGAGGAGATCTTCCAGGAGACGATCAACGCCGGCGCCGACGTGGTCACCACCGGCAACCATGTCTGGGACCAGAAGGAGGCGGTGACGTTTGCCGCCCGGCACGACCAGTTCCTGCGCCCGGCGAACTATCCGGCCGGGACGCCCGGCCGCGGCTCCAACCTGTTCTTCGCCCGCAACGGTGCCCGCGTGCTGGTCGCAAACATCATGGGGCGGGTCTTCATGCACCCGGAGCTCGACGACCCCTTCACCACCGGCGAGACGATCCTCGCATCCTGCCCGCTCGGCGAGCAGGCGGACGCGGTCATCTTCGACTTCCACGCAGAGGCGACCAGCGAGAAGCAGTGTTTTGGCCACTTCGTCGACGGACGCGCGAGCGCGGTGATCGGCACGCATACGCATGTGCCAACCGCCGACTGCCAGATCCTCAACGGCGGCACCGGCTACATGTCCGATGCCGGCATGTGCGGCGACTACGACTCATCGCTCGGCATGGACAAGGAGGAGCCGCTCAATCGCTTCATCTCGAAGATGCCGAAGGGCCGCTTCGAGGCGGCGACCGGACCGGCGACCATCTGCGGCGTCGGCGTGGAGATCTCCGACCGGACCGGGCTGGCGGAAAAGATCGCCCCCTTGCGGCTCGGGCCGCGGCTTTCGGAGACGATCCCGGATTTCTGGGCCTGAAGATTCATCTCCAGATTGCGCTTGCCTCGCTCTGAAACTTTGGCATGATTTGTGTGTCGCGATTTAAAGTGATACAAAAAACATGCGGATCGTTTATGATGAGCGCAAGCGCCGGGCGAACATCGCCAAGCATGGCTATGATTTTGCCGAACTGACGCTGGAGTTCTTTGCCGGATCCATCGCCGTTGCAGCGAAACATGGGAGGTGGAAAGCGATCGGGCCATTCGGCGAGCGGCTAGTGGCAATCGTCTTCGTTCCCCTTGGCAGCCAGGGCGTTTCGGTCATCTCCATGCGGCCGGCGAGCCGTCAGGAAAGGGCACTCTATGCAAAGCAATAAACCGAGACGCCTTTTTCCCCCCATCACAGACGAGGAAGAGGCTCGTATTCAGAAGGCCATCGCGCAGGATCCGGACAATCCCGAGTGGACGGAGGAGGATTTCAAGCAGGCTCGCCCGTTCGCAGAGGCCTTTCCCGACCTGATGGAGAGCATCCGCCGCGCCCGCGGACGGCCGCCTGTGGCGCGGCCGAAGCAGCAGGTCTCGCTGCGGCTCGACCCCGAGGTGATCGAGAAGTTCAAGGCGACGGGCAAGGGCTGGCAGGCGCGCATCAACGAGGTGCTGAAGCGCGCCAAGGTCTGAGCGAACGGCACAGGCCGCCAAGCCACTGCCCATGCAGTGACGCCGTGCCGAGCGGGCGACGGACGGCGCTGTGTGACTTTGCGACCGCCGGACATCGTCGGCCCGGGCTATGGAGCGAGGCTCCGGGGCCCACTCGGCCACTGGCCAGCCTGCGTCTCCCCGAAGACGACGTGCGCGCGGACGCCGACCTCCGGTTCCTCGTCGGCGGTGAAATTCGCCTTGGCGATCTCCCAGCCAAATTTCAGTGTGCTGCCGGTGGAGGCCCAGATGGCGGCGTCGTCCAGCCGCAGCGCCAGCATCGTCAGCTTCGGGTCGTCCTTGCCGTGATCGTACCAGGCTTCGACGACCGAGTTCCAGTATGCGTCGATCCTCGCCGGGTTCCTCTCGACCGTGATGCGGCCGGCGAGCGAGGCGTGATAGTCGTGATCCTTGCCGACGACGCAGAAGATGCCGCGTTCGCCGCTCCCTTCGCCGATCGCCTCGGCAAGGTCCGTGTCGGTCTTGGTGAAGAACCAGATCGTGTTCGTCTCCCGGTCGAGATGCGGGGCCATCGGCTGCGGGTGCATCCGGACGCGCTCGAGCCCGAGCATGCCGGCACCGATCCGGTCGATCTCGTCGAAGAGCTGTTCGCGGGGGTTTTCGCGGGCGCGGGTCAAGCTGGTCATGAGGATGCTCCTTTGCTATTCCAATGCCGTCGCAACGTGCCGGAGAAGGCCATTGTTCCGGATTTTCAAGGTGACGGGATTGTGAACGGAACCGGCGTGCCGGCGGCTCGACCCGGCGGGACGCGAAAGGCATAGTGCATGCGCTCGACGGTCGGAGGCGCCGATGTTAGTCCGATTCATCACGCCGCTTGTACTGCTTTGCGTTTTTGCAGGGGCCCTTCCGGCGCGAGCCCAGGAGCCGGCAAAGCCCGCCAGCCAATGCCAGATGATCGCGCAGGCGCTGCCGGACGTGGTATTCGCGAGCGTCCGGTCCGCCGACGTCCAGAGCGACGGCACCGTGGACATCACCTATATCGGGCATTCCACCTTCTTCATCGAGACGGCGGGCGGCGTGAAGATCGCGACGGACTACAACGGCTGGTACCGTACACCGTCGCTGCCGACGGTAGTGAGGATGAACAGAGCGCACTCGAGCCACTACACGATGGCGCCCGATGCCGCGATCGCCCATGTGCTGCATGGCTGGCGCGACGACGGCGGGCCGGCCGACCACGACCTCGTCGTCGGCGACGTCTATATCCGCAACGTGCCGACCGACATCCGCGGCTGGGGCGGGGCGATGGTGGAAAACGGCAACTCGATCTTCATCTTCGAGATCGCCGGCCTCTGCATCGGCCATCTCGGCCACCTGCACCACGAACTGACCGAGAAACAGTATGCCGAGATCGGCCGGCTGGACGTGCTGATGGTGCCGGTCGACGGCGGCCTGACGATGGGCACGGAGAGCATGAGCCGGGTGGTCGAGCGGCTGCGCTCGGCGCTGATCCTGCCGATGCACCGGCGCGGCCCGCCGATCGCGCAATTCCTGTCGATGTTCGACGAGAGCTTCGATGTATCCCTCTCGGATACGGCGACCGTCAAAGTCTCTACGGCAACCCTGCCGCGCCGCCCGTTGATCCTTGTCCTGAAGGGCGTTTGAGAAGGCGGAAGCGCGCCCTGGCTGGCCTGTGCGGCGAGGATTTTGCCGCCCCTGCTGGACGGATCGCCTCAATGAAACTATAAGGCGCCATTTTCCAACATCGGAGCCGCCGGGCCGGACTGGACACGGGTGGGTGCGCTCCCGAACCGAAACAGCGCCGGTTGCCGCTCCCGGAGCGGGTCGCTGCCGTCGCGCCAGACATATCAAGGGGTGCCATGGCAGGCCATTCACAGTTCAAGAACATCATGCATCGCAAGGGCCGCCAGGACGCGGTGCGCTCGAAGATGTTCTCCAAGCTCGCGCGCGAAATCACCGTTGCCGCCAAGGCCGGCATGCCCGACCCGGCGATGAACCCGCGCCTGCGGCTCGCCATCCAGAACGCCAAGGCGCAGTCGATGCCGAAGGACAACATCGAGCGCGCCATCAAGAAGGCCTCCGGCGGCGATGCGGAGAACTACGAGGAAGTCCGCTACGAGGGTTATGGCCCGGGCGGCGTCGCCGTCATCGTCGAGGCGCTGACCGACAACCGCAATCGCACCGCCTCCTCGGTGCGCTCGACCTTCACCAAGGCGGGCGGCGCGCTTGGCGAGACCGGCTCGGTGTCCTTCTCCTTCGACCGCGTCGGCGAGATCACCTACAAGCTTTCGGTCGGTGACGCCGACAAGGTGATGGAAGCGGCGATCGAGGCGGGCGCCAATGACGTCGAGACCGACGAGGAAGAGCACACCATCTATTGCGCCTTCGAAGAAATCGGCGAAGTGTCCAAGGCGCTCGAAGAAACCCTCGGCGAGGCTGAGACCGTCAAGGCGATCTGGAAGCCGCAGAACACCGTGCCGGTCGACGAGGAGAAGGCGCAATCGCTGATGAAGCTCATCGACACGCTCGAAGACGATGACGACGTGCAGAACGTCTATTCCAACTTCGAGGTGTCCGACGAGGTGATGGCGAAACTTTCGGCCTGACGGGCGACGTACCGATCAATTTCCGCCCGTGCCTTTCGAGGCGCGGGCTTTTTTCATGACCTATCCTGCATGACTTACGACCTGGTCATTTTCGATTTCGACGGGACGCTTGCCGACACCGGCGAGTGGTTCATGACCGCAACCAACAAGGCGGCGGATCGCTTCGGCTTCCGTCGGATGTCGCTTCCGGAATTCGACGAACTGCGCTCCAAAGGCAACCGCGAGATCATCGCTCATATGGGCGTTCCGTTCTGGAAGTTGCCGGCGATCGCTGCGTTCATGCGCCGGCAAGCCGAGGCGCATGCTTCCGAGATTCGCCTGTTTGCCGGCGTCGAGCCGATGCTGTCTTCGCTGAACGCGGCAGGCGCCCGTCTGGCAATCGTGAGTTCCAATCGCGAGAAGGTCGTTCGTGCCGCGCTCGGGGACAATGTCAGGCACATCGATCATTTCGGCTGCGGCGCTTCGCTGTTCGGAAAGGCGCGGCATTTCCGCCGGCTGTTGAAGGCGACGTCGGTGGCTCCCGGGCGGGTGCTGTCCATCGGCGACGAGGGGCGCGACATCGAGGCGGCGCGCGATTGCGGCATAGCGGCCGGCTCGGTCGGCTGGGGTTACGCCGATCCGGGCTTTCTCAGGAGTCTCGGACCGGACCTGTTCTTCGCCCAGGTCGAGGATATTGCCACCACCCTCGCCGGGACCCGCCCCTGAGGTCAGGCGGCGAGCGCTCTTCGGGCCTCGGCGAACAGCCGCACGGATTTCAGCCGCGCTTCCATGTCGAAGACCGGCATGGAGATGATCAGTTCATCGGCCTTGGTCAGGTCGAGGAACCGGGCGATCTGCTCGCGGGCGGCCTCAGGTCCGCCGACCACGGCATATTGCAGCGTATGCTCGACCATGATCCTTTCCTGCTCGCTCCAATGCCCCTCCATGCTTTCGACCGGCGGCGGGAAGGCCGTCGGCGCACCGCGGCGCAGAGCGACGAAAGACTGCTGCATCGAGGTGAAGTGATAGCGCGCTTCTTCGTCCGTGTCGGCCGCGACACCCATGACGCCCACCATGACCTGCGGCTTGTCGAGATATTGCGACGGCTGGAAGCGCTCGCGGTAGATCTGAAGCGCCGACAGCAGCATGTCGGGGGCGAAATGCGAGGCGAAGGCGAAGGGCAGGCCGAGCATGCCGGCGAGATGGGCGGAATAGTGGCTGGAGCCCAGCAGCCAGACGGGGACGTTGCTATCGGAGCCGGGGACGGCGACAATCTTCTGGTTCGGCTGGACCGGGCCAAGCAGCGCCATCAGGTCGACCACGTCCTGCGGAAAATTCTCGGCTGAGGTTTCCATGTTTCGCCGGAGCGCCCGGGCGGTCAGCATGTCGGTGCCGGGCGCGCGGCCGAGACCGAGGTCGATGCGGCCGGGAAACAGCGCTTCCAGCGTGCCGAACTGCTCGGCGATGACCAGCGGCGAATGGTTCGGCAGCATGATGCCGCCGGCGCCGACGCGGATGCTGTTCGTGCCGGCGGCGACATGCTGGATGACGAGCGAGGTGGCGGCGCTGGCGATGCCGCGCATGCCGTGATGCTCGGCCAGCCATACGCGCCTGTAGCCCTGGGCCTCCGCCTCTTGCGCCAGCCGCCGCGAATTGGCGAGCGACTGGGCGACGGTGCCGCCTTGAACGACCGGGGAGAGATCGAGGATCGAGAAAGGGATCATGGCGGCGGGCCTCATGAATGGATTTCAATGCACCCCCATGTAGGTTCAATTCAATGAAATCCAAACCGGGCCGTAAGCGTTTCCGGCGGGCCTATGGATGTTTTTGTTTTGTTCACATTTCGCTGGCAGGGTCCGCCCGACGGGAATAGGGTTCGACCATGCAGGGCACGATTCGCATCATCGGCATCGATCCGGGGCTTCGCCGCACCGGCTGGGGGATCATCGACACGCTCGGCAACTCGCTGCGCTTCGTCGCCTCCGGGACGGTGACCTCCGACGGCGACATGGACCTGGCCTCGCGGCTCTGCCAGTTGCACGACGGGCTGGCGGAGATCATCCATGCCTACCGGCCGGACGAGGCGGCGGTGGAACAGACCTTCGTCAACAAGGACGCGACCGCGACGCTGAAGCTCGGACAGGCGCGCGGCATCGCCATGCTGGTGCCGGCGCGCGCCGGCCTGCGGGTCGCCGAATACGCGCCGAACGCGGTGAAGAAGGCGGTAATCGGCGTCGGCCACGGCGACAAGCAGCAGATCCAGATGATGCTGAAGGTGCTGATGCCGAAGGTGGAGTTCAAGGGCGCCGACGCCGCCGATGCGCTGGCCATCGCCGTCTGCCATGCCCACAACCGCGGCAGCCTGGCCAGCCGTCTGGGCCAGCTCGCCGGCTGATCTGTTCTTGACTTGTTCTGGTTTTGGCATTAAGTAATACCGTAGAGGTATTACGATGCGTGTAACTGAAAAAGGCCAGGTGACGATCCCGCGGAATGTGCGAAACAATCTCGGCATTGTGCCGGGATCGGAGGTGGAGTTCGTTCTTCAAGGCGACAGTGCCGTTTTGCGCCGTGTCGAGCGGTCTGCTGACGAGCGCGAGCGGGAGGTTCAGGAACTGACCGAGCATCTCCGGCGTCATAAGGGCTCGATGGCACTTGGCGACCTCGACGGCGAGGCCTTTTACAAGCTGTTGCGCGACTGATGGCCACGCTTGTCGATACCAACGTCCTGATCGACCTTTTCCATTCCGGCAGCGTCTTTGAAGACTGGTCCCTTCGTGCGATCACGGAGGCGCGGCGGCAGGGTGATGTGCTGATCAATCCGTTGATCTATGCCGAGATGGCTGCCGGTTTCGCCACGGTCGCCGCACTCGATGCGGCACTCTCGCCGACATCTTTTCTGCGCGAAGACCTGCCATGGGAAGCAGCCCATGCTGCTGGTCATGCCTTCCTGCAGTACAAGCGCGGCGGTGGCGACAAGCGTTCGCCCCTGCCGGACTTCTACATCGGCGCGCACGCCCTGGTGCGCGGGCACAATCTGCTGACCCGTGATCCAGTGCGCTATCGAACCTATTTCCCGATGATCCGATTGATCACACCCGAAACACATCCCTGACGGACCTTACCATGATCGGCAAACTCAAAGGTACTATCGACGAGATCGGCGACGACCATGTGGTGCTGGACGTCCATGGGGTCGGCTACGTCGCCTTCTGCTCGGCCCGGACGCTTGGCAAGCTTGGCTCGGCCGGCGAGGCGGCGGTGCTGTTCATCGAGACCTATGTGCGCGAGGACCAGCTGAAGCTGTTCGGCTTCCTTTCGGCGCTGGAGCGGGAGTGGTTCCGGCTCCTGCAGAGCGTGCAGGGGGTCGGCTCGAAGGTGGCACTGGCGGTGCTGTCGACGCTGACGCCGGGCGAGCTTGCCAACGCGATCGCGCTGCAGGACAAGGCGCAGGTGTCGCGCGCCCCGGGCGTCGGGCCGAAGGTGGCCGTGCGGATCATCACCGAGCTGAAGAACAAGGCGCCGGCCTTTGCCGGCGAGGCGGGGGGCGCAATCGGCCTGAAGCAGGAGATCGGCGAGGGCGTGGCACCGGCCCCGGTCGCCGACGCCGTCTCGGCGCTCACCAACCTCGGCTATTCGCGCGACCAGGCGGCGAATGTGGTCGCCGCGGCGCTGAAGAACGGCGGCGAGGACGCCGATAGCGCCAAACTGATCCGGCTGGGGCTGAAGGAACTGGCGCGGTGATTCCCTTGTTTTCGAGCGCGTTCCTTACTAATATTGTTCCGGTAAGGAGATCGGTCGATGAATATCTATGACAGCACCCTGACATCGAAAGGCCAGACGACCGTTCCCGCCGAGGTGAGAGAGGCGCTAAACCTGAAGCCCGGCGACAAGATACGCTACGTCGTCAGTGGCAACCGGGTCTATTTGCGGGTGAAGAACAAGCGGGCGATTGACCTGGCGGGCAAGTTCTACGACCCGAACAGGCCTCCAGTGTCGATCGAGGAGATGGAGGCAGCTATCGGCGATGCGATCGTGGATCATGTGCTGGGGCGGGAATGATCGGACTCGATACGAACATCCTTCTGCGTCTTTTCTTCAAAGATAATCCCGAGCAGAGCGAAAAGGTTGCCGCGCTGATAAGGCAGCTGCCGGAGGTCGGTCCGGGTTATGTGAATTGCATCACCTTGATGGAGTTCGCATGGTACTTGCGTCAGCGGGGCAAATTGTCGAGGAGCGAGGTCATGGAAGGCATATCGGACCTGCTCGACACCCAGGATATCATCATGGAGGACGAGCACCTCATCGAGGCGACGCTTGCGGAAATGGCGAACTCGAATTCAGAATTTCCCGATGTCTTCATCGCCCTTCGCAACGGCAACGCCGGCTGCATCGCCACAAAGACGCTTGATCAAAAGGCTGCGGCCCGCATCCCCGGAATGGAACTTCTGACATGACCGAAGCCGCACGGCTGATCTCCTCCGAACGGCGCGGCGAGGATGTCGATGCCGCGCTGCGCCCGCAGACGCTCGACGACTTCACCGGCCAGGCGGAGGCCCGCGCCAACCTGAAGATCTTCATCGAGGCGGCGAAGAACCGGGGCGAGGCGCTGGACCACGTGCTGTTCGTCGGCCCGCCCGGCCTCGGTAAGACGACGCTGGCGCAGATCATGGCGAAGGAACTCGGCGTCAACTTCCGCTCGACCTCGGGGCCGGTGATCGCCAAGGCGGGCGACCTTGCGGCGCTTCTGACCAATCTCGAAGAGCGCGACGTGCTCTTCATCGACGAGATCCACCGCCTCAACCCGGCGGTGGAGGAGATCCTCTATCCGGCGATGGAAGATTTCCAGCTCGACCTGATCATCGGCGAGGGGCCGGCGGCGCGCTCGGTGAAGATCGACCTGTCGAAGTTCACGCTGGTGGCGGCGACGACGCGGCTCGGCCTCTTGACGACGCCGCTGCGCGACCGTTTCGGCATTCCGGTGCGGCTGAATTTCTATACGGTCGAGGAGCTGGAATCGATCGTGCGGCGCGGGGCGCGGCTGATGGGGCTCGGCATGACCGACGAGGGCGCGCGCGAGATCGCCCGCCGGGCGCGCGGCACGCCGCGCATCGCCGGACGGCTGCTGCGGCGGGTGCGCGATTTTGCCGAAGTGGCGAAGGCCGAGGCGGTGACGAAGACGATCGCCGACGAGGCGCTGACGCGGCTGCTCGTCGACAACATGGGCCTCGACCAGCTCGACCGGCGCTACCTGTCGATGATCGCCCACAATTTCGGCGGCGGACCGGTTGGCATCGAGACGATCGCCGCGGGTCTTTCGGAGCCGCGCGACGCGATCGAGGACATCATCGAGCCCTACATGATCCAGCAGGGCTTCATCCAGCGCACCCCGCGCGGCCGCGTGCTGACGGCGAACGCCTGGAAGCACCTGGGGCTGCAGCCGCCGAAGGATCTCGAGGCAAGCCAGTTCCGGCTGTTTTCCGAGGAGGACTGATCCGGACCCGCATCCGGGTGGCGGCCACTACGGCGCGTGTCGTCCCGATGAGGGAAACGCCGGCGAACGCTGACAGGTCTCTTCCGCAGCAGGCGCCATGTCGATCGGCCTTGCTGCTGCGGAAGAACCGGCGCCGCGTGCTCTCGACCGCGACGCCCAGCCGCCATCAATGGCTGATGGTGGTGCCGGAACCGGAGCCGGAGCCGACCTTGATGCGGCGGGTCTGCTCCTGCGCGGCGTTCTTCGGCAACGTGATGGTGAGAACGCCGTTCGTCATGTCGGCGTGGACGTCATCGGGATTGATCGAATGCGGCACCCTGATGGAGCGCTGAAATTGACCGAAGGATCGCTCGACGAAGTGATAGTTCTCCTTCTCCTCTTTCGCTTCTGTCCGCTTTTCGCCACGGATCGTCAGGAGATCGTCGTCGAGCGTGATGTCGACATCCTCTTCCGCCACGCCCGGCAATTCCGCGGTGACGCGGATCTGGTTCTCGGTTTCGGAGACGTTGATTCGCGGCATCAGCATGCCCTGCTCGCGTTCCGCAATCGGCGACCTCGTGCCCTGGAACACCTCGTCGAACAGCCGGTTCATGCCCTGTTGCAGGGAGAAGAAGGGATCGTTGGTCATGGAGGTGCCGGAAAACGGCATCAGTGAACGACGTACCATGGTAGTCACTCCTTCATCGACTGAAGGCCGGTCACTGTTGGGATGCCGCGTGTCCGGTCACCGGCCAACAGGGCCGGACAAGCGCCCGTTTGCGCATCCCGGTATGAGGAGAAATTTTAAAACAATGGCGGCGCAATTGGAACCATGACGCAGGGCAGACGGCCGCGGCGGCACGTCGCAGTCGCTATGAGAGCGCTCGGATGCTTCGCCTATCGGGAGGCGACAAGATCGGTGACAACGGCGCGAAGCCGCGCCGCGCCTCCGGGGCCCCAGCCGAGCGCACGGATCCTCTCGGTCGCCATGGGATTGAAGGCCAGAAGGAAGGCGGGCGGCGGCAGCGGGTGAGGGCATGCTGTGGCGTCCCGCACGATCGCAAGGACAGAACGGGTGTCGACGAGCAGGTCCGAGACGTTGAACACCCAGCCGCTGATGACTGAAGGGTCGGCCTCGAGCATCAGCCGGACGGCCGCGGCGACGTCATCGCCGTGGACCTCGGTGCCGGTGCGGGCGGGAACCGGGCGACCGGCTAGGTAATCGTTGAACAGGGACTGCCATTTGTGCTGACGGCCCGGACCGGCAGGGCCGTAGACGCCGGTGACGCGCAGGCAGGTGGTGATGAAGGCAGGGCCGCAAAGCGACTGCAGGCGGCGCTCGGCCTCCAGCTTGACCTGACCGTACAACGTCTCCGGCTGCGGCGGCGTTTCCTCCGTGAGCGTCACCCGTCCGGGATACGGGCCATAAACGGCGCGGCTGGAGAGAAAGACGCAGCGGCGGATGCCGGCCTGCCTTGCCTCTTCGAACAGCCGCACCGATCCGTCCAGATTGGCGCAGCGGAATCCGTCCGGATCGTCGCCTTCGCCGCCCCGATACTTGCCGGGCAAGTGCGAGAAGGCGGCGTGGACGAAATGGTCGACGTTCCTGAAGGCGTCACCCTGGTCGAGGTCGGGGTCGAGGATGAGCGGCGCGAAGGCCACGTGTTTCGAGTAGAAGCCGGCTGCGGGCGGCGATCGGCCACCGACGGTGACGTCATGGCCGTGCGCCAGCAGGTGCTCGACGACGAAGCGGCCGACATAACCGGTGCCGCCGGAGACGAGGACGCGGCTCATGCGCCTAGCTGGCTGGCCCGCGCGACGGCCGTCGGGGCGGGATTGGGCAGGCTGTCGATGTCGGGGATCGGCGCCCCGTCGTGAAAGGCGTGCCAGAGCGCGATCAGCGGCGCCAGCCGTTCCCCCTTCGGATGGTTCGCCTCCCAGGGCTTCTCATACTGGTAATGCAGCACGTGGATGCTCCGCCAGTCCCACAGTTGCGGCAGGTTGAACCAGACGTATTGCAGCATGTTCATGAAGACCGGCAGGCCGTGCCAGCCCGGAAAGAAGGCCTGCAGGAAGGTCTGGTCGGTGCGCGGCCAGAAGGCGTCCGGCGCGTCGAGCCGTTCCAGCATCGCCGAGAAGGTGGCCGTCGAGGGCCGGGCGACGAACACGCCGGAGTTCAGCCGGTGGAAGTCGGCCAGGCTTTCGTAGACGTTGGGGGCGGCGGAGAACTCGGGGTAGGCGAACAGCCGGTCGATGTTCTTCAGCACGATCGCGTCGGCGTCGACGAAGATGCAGGCCTCATACTCGACCAGCTGCCAGAGCCGCAGCTTGACGAAGTTGTCGAGCGGGGTGTGGAACGCCGGCTTGCGTCCCTTGGTGAAGGGGGCGGCACCATGCAGGGCGGTGCGGGCATGGCGGGCGTTGAAGGCGTCACAGAGCGGCAGCAGATCGGCCTCGACAAGACGGCAGCCGAGGGCGGCGAGGGCGGTTCGGTGTTCGGCCGCCAGAGCCGGTGTGTGCAGGACGACGATGTCGGCGGTCGTGCCGGTCGCAAGCAGCGAGCGGACGAGCGCGGTGGCGCCCTTCGCATAGTCCGCGTTGGTGACGAGCGTCACATACGCCTGTCGCGCCCGGGGCGGTCCGCCAAGCCTGATGCCGGCTTCGGGGGCGTTTGCCGTCATGATACCGATTTGAGCCTCCGGCCTTCCGGGTCGGGGTTGATGGTGGCGGCGATGTCGCGCGTCCAGGCGGAAACGGCCGGCACGCGCGAGCGGTCGACGCGGTAGGCGAATTTCTTCGCCACGTCGACGATCTCCGACAGCAGCCCGCTCTCCAGCGTGGTCGGCTCGAGGCCGAGGGCGCGGAATTTTTCGTTCTCGACGGCGAGATCGTTCTCGGCCGCTTCCTTGCGGGGGTTCGGCAGCCAGGCGATCTCGCTGCCGGTCAGGCCGGCGATCAACTGGGCAAGGTCGCGGACGCGGTGGGTCTCGGTCATCTGGTTGAAGATCTCGACGCGGGCGCCGCGGGCCGGCGGGTTTGAAAGCGCCAGCTCGATGCAGCGCACCGAATCCTGGATGTGGATGAAGGCGCGGGTCTGGCCGCCGGTGCCGTGCACCGTCAGCGGATAACCGATCGCCGCCTGGATCAGGAAGCGGTTCAGCACGGTGCCGTAGTCGCCGTCGTAGTCGAAGCGGTTGACCAGCTGCGGGTGGCGGCGCGTCTCGCTCGTATGCGTGCCCCAGACGATGCCCTGGTGCAGGTCGGTGATGCGCAGGCCGTCGTTCTTCGCATAGAACTGGAAGAGCAGCTGATCCAGGCACTTGGTCATGTGGTAGATCGAGCCGGGGTTGGACGGATAGAGGATTTCCTGGCGGGCGGTGCGGCCGTCCATCGTCTCGATGCCGACCGGCAGGTAGCCTTCGGGGATCGCAGCACCGACCGTCGAGTAGCCGTAGACGCCCATGGTGCCGAGATGGACGACATGGGCGTCGAGGCCCGTCTCGACCAGCGCATTCAGAAGATTGTGGGTGGCCGAGACGTTGTTGTCGACCGTGTAGTTCTTGTGGCGGTCGCTCTTCATCGAATAGGGCGCGGCGCGCTGCTCGGCGAAGTGGATCACCGCATCCGGCCGCTCCTCGCGCAGCCAGTTCTTCAGGCGCTCGTAGTCGCGGGCGAGGTCGATCAGGTGGAAGTGGATGCGGCGGCCGGTCTCGGCATGCCAGACGCGGGTGCGTTCCTGGATCGAGTCCATCGGGGTGAGCGATTGTACGCCAAGCTCGGTGTCGATCCAGCGGCGGGAGAGATTGTCGAGGATGTGGATCTCATGACCGGCGTTGGAGAGGTGCAGCGAGGTGGGCCAGCCCACGAAACCGTCTCCGCCGAGAACCGCAATCTTCATCGCCGATGCCATGGAATACCCCCTGCGCGTTGAGACTGTCCCGGTCATAGTGACCGAATATGACAGGAGTGCAATCCTTGCTTTTGCCCCGCCGTTCCTCCACAGAGGCGGGAAGATCGCCACGTTTCGGATATTGAACATGACGAATTTCGACCACGCCCTTGCGGGCGAACTGACGGCGGACGGGCACCGGCTGGTGCAGCGCGTCTACTACGAGGACACGGACTTTTCCGGTTTCGTCTACCACGCGCGCTACCTGCACTTCATGGAGCGCGCCCGCACCGACTACCTGCGCTGTCTCGGGGTCGAGCAGGGCGCTTTGTCCATCGAGAGCGACACGGAAGGGCTGATGTTCGTCGTCCACCGCATGGAGATCGACTTCAAGGCGCCGGCCAAGATGGACGACATCCTCACCGTGTTGACGCATACGGAGAAGGCGGGCGGGGCGAAGATGGTGCTGCAGCAGGAGGTGCGCCGCGGCGAGCAGCTGTTGATCGCCGCCAAGGTGGTGATCGCCGTCATAAACGCCAAGGGCCGGCCGCGGCGGCTGCCGGACGGGCTCGCGGCGCAGTTTCTTTCGGCTGCGGCTGTCGAAGCGGGTTGATCTCACTGATCCGTTACGGCGCTGACGATGCGGTCGGTCAGCGACTGTTTCCATTCGCGCATTTCCGCCCATGGATCGGTCTCCGCCAGCCGCTGCAGGACGACGGGGATCGTGAAGGCGTTGGCTGCGTCTAGGGCGGCCAGCTCGGTCCAGGTCACCGGGGTCGCAACCGGTCCGCCTTTGCGAGCGCGGGTCGAATAGGGAGCGACCGCTGTGGCGCCACGCTCGTTGCGCAGCCAATCGATGAAGATCCTGCCCTTGCGCTTCGCCTTCGACATGGTCGTGACATAGCGGTCGGGCCTGGCATCGGCGAGCCGCTGCGACAGCGCCCTGGCGAACGTCTTGACCTCGTCCCAGCCCGCCTTCGGCGCGAGCGGCACGATGACATGAACCCCCTTGCCGCCGGTCACCATGGGCACCGATTGCAGACCGACCGCAGCGAGCACGTCGCGCAACTCCTCGGCTGCCTGCTTGACCTCTTCGAAGTCAATGGCGTCATCCGGATCGAGGTCGAAGATGATCCGGTCGGGCCGCTCCAGCTTGTCGGCGGCCGCGCCCCAGATGTGGAACTCCAGCGTGCCCATCTGCACGGCGGCGACGAGGCTCTTTAAATCGGTGATCGCCATGTAGCTTTCGGTCTCACCGGACGATTCGCGGATCGGTACCTGCGCGATCTCCTCGGGAAAGCCGTCGCCCGCGTGCTTCTGGAAGAAGCAGTGGGCGATATCGCCGCCGGGGCAGCGCAGGAGCGAAACGGGATGTCGGGCGGCGTGTTGAAGCATCCGCGGGGCGGCCGCTTCGTAGTAGTGCGCCAGATCCAGTTTTGTGATGTTTCCCTCCTTGAAGAGAACGCGCTCGGGATGACTGATCGTAATGCCGGCGACGAGGTTGCTTCGCGCCGCCGGCTTTGAGGGCGCACGCGTCCCCGCCGCCGCGCGGTCGGTTGCCGAGGGCGACTTCTTGCCGGATGCATCATTCTCGGTGCTGTTTTTCGGTTGCTCCAGAACCACGGTCCGCGCCTCCTTGTCCTTGCGCAATCCTTGAAACGATCCGTGCCGGACATGGCCGTCGTCGGTGAACTCGGCGAAGTCGACCTCGGCGACGAGATCCGGTTCAAGCCAGACGGCGCCGCGGGCGTATTCCTTGGGGACCGATGCAAACGGCGATGCCTTGCGGACGCGTCTGGCGAACAACGCGCCAAGCTCGCTCAATGTTTCATCGTTGAAGCCGGTACCGACCCGTCCCCGGTAGATGAGGCGGTCTTTGTCGAAGGTGCCAAGCAGGACCGAGGCGAAGGGACGGCCGCGCTTGTCGGAGGGGGCATAGCCGCCGATCACGAACTCCTGTCGCCGCGAGCACTTGATCTTGAGCCAGCTGCCGACGCGACCGGACCGGTAGGGATCGTCGGCGCGCTTGGAGACGATGCCTTCCTGCCCCGCCCGGCACATGCTGCGGAAGACTTCGTCCGCGTGCCCGCGGACGTGCTCGCTGAACTTCAGAATCCGCCCGTCCGAGCCCGCCAGCAACGACTTCAGCAATGCCTTGCGTTCCAACAGTGGCCGTCCCGAAATGTCCTTGCCGTCCAGATGCAGGAGATCGAAGGCATAGAACACGGTCTGCCCCCCATCCTTCAATGCCTTTTGCAGCGCGGAGAACTGCGAGCCCTCACCGTCGGCGGCAACGGCCTCGCCATCGATCAGCGTGCTTTCGCAGTCGAGTTCCGACAGGGCCGTAGCAATGCCGGCAAACTTATCCGTCCAGTCGAGACCGTTGCGGGTGTAGCAGGTGACGCGGCCGTCGCCGATCGCCGCCATCAGCCGGTACCCGTCGAACTTCACCTCGTTCAACCAATCGTTGCCCTCGGGTGCGCGGGTGCTGAGGGTGGCGAGTTGCGGGGCGCGGAAGGCGGGCTGGCCGGAGGCCTTCGTATCGGCTTTTTTTTTACGCGACCGGGCAGGGGCGCAAGGGCCCCCTTGCGAAGGTTCTCCGAGACGGATTCGCTAGACTGCCAGACATGGCGCTTCGTCTCGCCCCTGCCAGCGGCGATTTCCGCCATCGTGCGCTGCGTGACGACGCTGGTGTCGTTTTCCCGCAAGACACTCTCGCCATCATCGCACGCCTCCGCGTCGCGCTCCTTGATGAGCAACCAGTTCTCGTGCTTTTCCCCCGGGTGCGGCTTCATGCGTACGAGCGCCCAGTTTCCGTTGAGGCGGCGGCCATAGAGGCGGAATTTCAGCTTGCCTTCCTTCAGGCCCTCGTCCGGATCTTCCAGCGGCTCCCAATGGCCGAGGTCCCAAAGCATCACCGTGCCGCCGCCATACTCACCCTTGGGAATCGTTCCCTCGAAATCGCCATAGGCCATCGGATGATCCTCGGTGCGCACGGCTAGGCGCTTGTCTTCGGGGTCGAGGCTCGGCCCGCGCGTCACGGCCCAGCTTTTCAGCACGCCGTCCCATTCGAGGCGGAAGTCGTAATGCAGGCGGGTCGCGGCATGTTTCTGGATCACATAGCTGAGGCCGCTCCTGGAGCGGCGTGCAACCTCACCCTTGGGTTCGCTCGTCTTCGAAAAGTCGCGCTTGCGGTTGTATTCCTTGAGGGATTGCTGGGGCGTCGCCATGGAACCTCACATTGACATCGGCGGGTGCCGGCGGGTTGGGATTTCTGGCCGGGCTGCCGCTACGCTCATGTCGTTCAGACGAAATATAGCATTTCCTCACGCTGTGGGCAGAGGGATGCGCAGCAGGCAGCGCTTGGCAAATGTGCGACCGGGCGAATTGGTTCCATCGGGGCGGCAAGCAGCGCGAGATGTTTTCGGAGCCTCCCGGTAATACTCTCTTAACCATAATGATGTCTTACTCAAAGCACTGGATTTTGTGCGCTGCACGTCATCCTTTAACCAAAATTGCCGGCAAGAAGGCAGATGAAAGCGTTAGATCGGCGTGGCAGCCGGCGACATCAACCGGACATTCTTGACGGAAACGCGGAGCGGTTGCGGACACATCGAACCGCCAGCTCCAAAGGTTTGCGCAGAGCCGGCTCGGCAGATCCGAAATTCCCATCGGATGCCGGTCCGGCCAGGATGAAGACCCGGTGCGATGGCCATGGCCCGTGCCGGGTGTTTGGATTCGGGGACAGAAGTCTATGGAACAGGTAGGTTTGGCAGCAACGACCGACGTGAGCCTTTGGTCGCTCTTCATGCAGGCCGGCTTGGTCGTGAAGCTTGTCATGCTCGGGCTGATCGGCGCGTCGGTGTGGACCTGGGCGATCGTTGTCGACAAGACACTCGCCTACGGCAAGGCGCGACGCGCCCTCGACAGCTTCGAGCAGGTGTTCTGGTCCGGCCAGTCGCTGGAAGAGCTCTACCGCACGCTTTCCGACCGGCAGACGTCGGGCATGAGCGCGATGTTCGTCGCCGCCATGCGCGAATGGAAGAAGAGCTTCGAGCGCGGCGCGCGCTCGCCGATCGGCCTGCAGATGCGCATCGACAGAGCGATGGACGTGACGCTGGCGCGCGAATCCGAGGTGTTGGAAGCGCGGCTCGGCTCGCTTGCGACGATCGGCTCGGCCGCCCCGTTCATCGGCCTCTTCGGCACCGTCGTCGGTATCATGACCTCGTTCCAGGCGATCGCCGGCTCGAAGTCGACGAACCTCGCCGTCGTGGCGCCGGGTATCGCCGAGGCGCTGCTCGCCACGGCCATCGGCCTGCTGGCCGCAATTCCCGCCGTCATCGCCTACAACAAGTTCACCGCCGATGCCGGCAAGCTGACGGCGCGCATGGAAGGCTTCGCCGACGAATTCTCCGCCATCCTTTCGCGCCAGATCGACGAGAAGCTGCAGCCGCGCCAGGCGGCGCAGTGACCGGCCGACGTTAAGCAGGAGACGAAGCCATGGGCATGTCAGTCGGTGGAGGAAAGGGCGGCGGAAGCCGTCGCAGGCGCGGTGGTCGAAAGGCGGTCATGAGCGAGATCAACGTCACGCCATTCGTCGACGTCATGCTCGTGCTGCTCATCATCTTCATGGTCGCCGCTCCGATGATGACGGTCGGCGTTCCGCTCGATCTTCCGAAGACCTCCGCCAAGGCGCTGAACGCCGAAACCCAGCCGATCACCGTGTCGGTGAAGGCGGACGGCGCGGTGTTCCTGCAGGAAACGGCGATCCCGGTCGAAGAGATCGCCGCCAAGCTCGAGGCGGTCGCCACGACCGGCTACACCGAGCGCATCTTCGTACGCGGGGATGGTGCAGCCCCCTATGGCGTGATCGCCGACGTCATGTCGCGCATCCAGCAGGCGGGCTTCACCAATATCGGCCTCGTCACCGAGCAGAAACCGGACAATTGATCAGACCGCGATGAAGGGCAGCCTCGCCACATCCGCCGCATTGCATATCCTGGTGCTCACCTGGGCACTGGTGTCGATCGGCAGTCCGGAAAGCTTCGACGTCGCCGACGTCGAGGCGATGCCGGTCGACATCGTGCCGATCGAGGAACTGACGCAGATCCAGCAGGGCGACAAGAAGGCGCCGATGGCGGAGAAATCGGCCCCCGTGCCGACCAAGCGCCAGGATGTCGTCGAGAACGCCGAGAACGCCGGCGACAACGACATCGACATGAAGACGCCGCCGACGCCGGACAAGAAGCCGCAGGCCGTCGAGACGGCGGCTGCCCCGCCAAAATCCGAGAAGGCGATCCCGACACCCGAGCCGGCGAAGGAGCCGGTGGAAGAGGTGCAGAAGACCGAACCTGCGACGACGCCCGCCACGGAAGTGGCGAAGGCCGAGCCGAAGCAGGACGTGAAGCCCGACGCCAAGCCGGAAGAAAAACCGACCGAAGAGGCACCGGCCGAGGTCGCCGAGGCCGAAGCGCTGCCGGAAACTGGACCCGTTCCCGAGGTCAAGCCGAAGCCGGCGCAGGCCCAGACGGCCAAGACCGAGGACCGCAAGAACGAGGACAAGAAGAAGGAGCAGAAGAAGTCGGCCTCCGCCAAGGAGAGCGACTTCAACGCCGACGAGGTGGCGGCGCTCCTCAACAAGACCGAAAGCAAGGGTGGCGGCGCCAAGCGCTCGACGGAAACCGCCTCGCTCGGCGGCAAGAAGACGACCGGCGGCTCGAAGCTGTCGATGAGCGAGATGGATGCGCTGCGCGGCCTGATCCAGAACAACTGGTCGATCATCCCCGGCATGGCCGATGCAAGCGACGTGCGCATCAAGGTATCGATGCAGCTCGATCCGGACGGCAACATCATCGGCGAGCCGGAGGTCGTGGCGACCGGTGGCTCGGAAGCGGCGCGCCGGGCGCTCGCCGGTGGTGCACGCCGCGCGATCCTTAAATCCGCGCCCTTCGATAAGCTGCCGAAAGACAAATACGACGCCTGGAGCGAAGTCGTGGTGAACTTCGATCCGAGCGAAATGATGTGATGCCACGTGGCATGAACCCTAGGAAGGCCTAGAACGCATGTTGAGACGCACTTTTCTTCATTCTGCCGCTGGACTGACGGGCCTTGCGGCGACCGTGTCGCCGGCTATGGCGCTGGTCGAGATCAACATCAACAAGGGCAACGTCGAGCCGCTGCCGATCGCGGTGACGGATTTCATCGCGGGCGGCGACCTCGGCCAGAAGATCACCGATGTGATCGCGGCCGACCTGAAGCGCTCCGGCCTGTTCGCCCCGGTCAGCAAGCAGGCCTTCATCGAGAAGATCTCCAACCCGGATCAGCCGCCGCGCTTCGAGGACTGGAAGGTCATCAACGCACAGGCGCTGGTAACGGGCCGCGTGGCGCAGGAGGGCGGTCGGCTTCGCGCCGAGTTCCGCCTGTGGGACACCTTTGCCGGCCAGCAGATGACCGGGCAGCAGTTCTACACGCAGCCGGAGAACTGGCGCCGCGTCGCCCACATCATCGCCGATGCGATCTATGAGCGCATCACCGGCGAGAAGGGCTATTTCGATACCCGCATCGTCTATGTCGCCGAGAGCGGCCCGAAAACCGCCCGCAAGCGCCAGCTCGCGATCATGGATCAGGACGGCGCCAACGCCCGCGCGCTGACCAATGCCAACGAACTGGTGCTGACGCCGCGCTTCTCGCCGAGCCGCCAGGAAATCACCTACATGTCCTTCGAGGGCCAGCAGCCGCGCGTCTACCTGCTGCAACTCGAGACCGGGCAGCGCGAGGTGGTCGGCAACTTCCCCGGCATGACCTTTGCGCCGCGCTTCTCGCCGGACGGCCAGCGCGTGATCATGAGCCTGCAGCAGGAAGGCAACGCCAACATCTACACGATGGACCTGCGCTCGCGCACGACGACGCGGCTGACTTCGACGGCGGCAATCGACACGGCGCCGTCCTATTCGCCGGACGGCACCCAGATCGTCTTCGAAAGCGACCGCGGCGGACGCCAGCAACTTTATGTGATGAGCGCCGACGGCTCGGGCCAGAACCGGATTTCTTTCGGTGACGGCTCGTACTCGACGCCGGTCTGGTCGCCGCGCGGCGACCTCATCGCCTTTACCAAGCAGTCGGGCGGCAAGTTCTCAATCGGCGTGATGAAGACCGACGGTTCGGGCGAGCGCATCCTGACGTCGGGTTTCCACAACGAGGGCCCGACCTGGGCCCCGAACGGCCGCGTGCTGATGTTTTTCCGTCAGAACGCCGGCGCGGGCGGCCCGCAGCTCTATTCGATCGACTTGACGGGGTATAACGAGCAGCAGATTCCGACCAACGGCTTTGCGTCCGACCCCGCCTGGTCGCCGCTTCTGGAGTAGTCTTCCGGCAAATTGTGACGGCGCCGCCGCTTTCTCGCCTCAAAGTCCTGCAAATCAGGCATCGAACGGCGAGGGATTCGGCGGCGTGTGCCGTTTATGTCGGGGATCGGGGAACATTGCGAAAGCCTTTGTTAACCATAGTTGTTGAAAGCCGGTTAACCGCGTGCGGTTACAGTCTGGCAACCCTGATTGAAACCCAAGCCCCATCGAACTGATGCAAGGAGACCGGCTCATGAGCCGCATTGAAATCCCGGCCGCTGGCCGCATGCAGAATCTCGCTCGCAATCCCGCTATGATCGCCCTGTTCATGGGCCTCGCACTTGCCGGCTGCGCCAACAAGAAGAACATGCCCAACAGCGCCGGCGAACTCGGCCTGAACAATGCCACCCCCGGCTCGACGCAGGACTTCACCGTCAACGTCGGCGACCGCATCTTCTTCGACACCGACTCCACCTCGATCCGCGCCGATGCGGCCGCGACCCTCGACAAACAGGCGCAGTGGCTGCAGAAGTATTCGAACTACGCGATCACGGTCGAGGGCCATGCCGACGAGCGCGGCACGCGTGAATACAACCTGGCGCTCGGCGCCCGGCGTGCGACGTCGACCAAGCAATACCTCGTCAGCCGCGGCATTCCGGCCAACCGCATTCGGACGATTTCCTACGGCAAGGAAAAGCCGGTCGCCGTCTGCGATGACATCTCATGCTGGTCGCAGAACCGCCGCGCCGTGACCGTTCTCGGCGGGGCCGGCATGTAAGCTGCGCAGGTCGGCTGAACACAGCGACCGACAAGGCCTGCCAGCGCTGGCAGGCCTTTTGCGTTGAGGGGGGACGGCCAAAACGACGGTTGCTCCGCCACGCGCAGTTTTTTATCACACTTTGGCCGAACTCCGTTGCTTTTTGAGAGCATTTGGCAAAACCTGCGCCGCGCGCGCCAATGCGCAATCTGACCAACGGGACAAAGTCATATACGGGACAAAGTCATATGAAGAAAATCGTCGCGGCAAGCCTGATTGGCTTGGCAGCTCTCGCCGGGCCAGTGGACGCGTTGCACGCATCGCCGCTGTCGGCGCTGGCGAACCGCTTGATGCCGGCTACCGGCAAGGCGGACAATGAGGTCGTGCTGGCGCAGGCCAACGATGCAATGCGCATCGGCCAGCTCGAAGAGCAGATCCGCTCGCTCAACGGCCGCATCGAGGAGATGAGCTTCCAGTTGCTGCAAATGCAGGAGCAATTGCGCAAGACGCAGGAAGACAACGAATACCGCTTCCAGGACCTGGAGAGCGGCAAGGGCGGCGGCAAGAGCGGCGCGCTGGAAAGGCCGCTCGGCCAGAATTCCGGCGCCAGCCAGACGGCAGCAACGGAGCTCCCGGCGGATCCTTCCGCCGCGGGCGCGACCGACACGGCCTCCGCCGGCGGTCTGGCGCCGCAGGAGCAGACCCTCGGCACGATCCGCTTCGACGAGCAGGGGAACCAGATCGGTGCCGAAATGAACGAGAGCGCGTCGATCGGCAGCGGGTCGCTTCCGGACATCGATAGCGGTCTGCCGACGGCCGGCGGACAGGCGGCCGGTTCGCTCGACAATCCGGACGAGATTTACAAGGCGGGGTACGGCCACGTGCTTGCGGGCGATTACGCGCTCGCCGAGAAGGAGTTCCGCGACTATCTCGACATCTTCCCCGAGGGCGACAAGGCTGCCGACGCCAGCTTCTGGCTGGGCGAAGCGCAGTATTCGCAGGGCAATTTCAACGATGCGGCCAAGACCTTCCTGAACGCGCACCAGACCTACAACAAGTCCAAGAAGGCGCCGGAGATGCTGCTGAAGCTCGGTATGTCGCTTGCAGCGCTCGACAACCGCGAAACCGCCTGCGCGACGCTGCGCGAAGTCGCAAAGCGCTATCCGAATGCGTCCAAAGCCGTGAAGACCAAGGTCGCCAGCGAACAGAGCCGGCTCGCCTGCTGATACGACGGGGCGACGTGGTGAACGGCCGCAACAGCCCGGGCATCGACGCAACGATCGCCCACTTTCTCAAGAGTTTCCACAAACCCGCAAGGTTGCTTGTCGCCGTTTCCGGTGGCGGCGATTCTGTCGGCTTGCTGCTCGCGCTCGACGAAGCGCTGAAGACAGGCCGATTTTCCGGATTTTCCCTTCTTGCCTGCACCGTCGACCATGCGCTGCGCGCCAATTCCGCCGACGAGGCTGATTGGGTGGCAGCGCTTTGCGCCCGCCGGGGCATTTCGCACCTCTCGCGCCGCTGGGATGGGCCGAAACCTGCAGCCGGCATCCAGGCGCAGGCCCGGAATGAACGCTACGCGCTGCTGTCGGAGGTCGCGCGCGATCGTCACGCCGACGCGATCCTGACGGCGCACAATCGCGATGACCAGTTCGAGACGATCGCCATGCGCAAAGAGCGCCGGAGCGAAGGCGCCGGCCTTGCCGGCATTGCACCGGCGACGCTGGTTTTCGGCAGCACCTGGGTGCTGCGACCGTTCCTCGACGTGCCGCGGGCCGACATTCGCGCCTACCTGCAGGCGATCGGCCAGGACTGGCTCGAGGACCCGAGCAACCGCAACCGCACCTTCGAGCGCGTCCGCGTCCGGCTCGATGGCAGGGACGGCTCGGACGCGGTCATGTCCGCTGCAACGGAGATGGCCGCCGACGTCGCGCGCGCGTCGGAACTGCGCATGCAGGCATCACGGCAGGGCGCTGCGTTCCTGTCCGGTCAGGTTCGGGTGTACGAGGCCGCGTTGGCGCGGCTGCCGGCGTCGGCGGTGCCAACGCTCCTGGGTGGCCAGCCGGAATGGCGCGCTCTGCTGGCTCTGGTCGCAGTCCTCGGTGGCCGCGAGCACCACCTGGATAAACACGCAGCCGAAAGGCTCAGGCTGTTTCTCGAAAGCACAAGGTTGTCGCGGATGACCGCGGGCAGGGTGGTGTTCGATCGCCGCCGCGAGGGGCTGTTTCTCTACCGTGAGCATCGCGGTGTTGCGCCTGTCACCATTGCGCCGCTCGATTGGGCGATCTGGGACGGTCGTTGGCGGGTGTATAACCGGTCGAGCAGTGACTTGACCGTTCAGGCCGCTGCCGAGGTGCAGGGTTGCAGCATTGCCGCAGGTGACGTGCCATCGGGCGTCGCCAGGCGGGCTGCGCGCAGCCGTCCGCTGGTGCTGGCGGGCGATGCGCGGGCAGAGGCAGACCTCTTTTCGCTCGAGCCGGTGCTTTCACCCTACGACCGCTACCTCCCGGTTTTCGACCTGCGGCTGGCGCAAGCGCTTGCTGCACTGTTCGCGCGCGCACCGTATCCCGCCTTGCCGGTGCGGCTCGGGTGCGACGACTCGCGTCGTGGTGATATTCGCCCGGATGGTGCATAAGGTGGGCATTGTTGCCGCGAAATTCCGCCGAAACCGCAAATCCGCCATAGCCGTCAAGGATAATTCCCGAAATGGCCGGGGGCCGTTCGGTTTGCCTTGGCAAGGCGGTACTGCGACCCTATGTTAGGTGCAAATGAGACGGCACAACACCTGTAGCCGAGAAAACGCCCGGAAAGCCCGATGAATCCAAATTTCCGCAATGTCGCCCTCTGGGCCATCATAGCGCTCCTGCTGATCGCTCTCTTCAGCATGTTCCAGACGAGCCCGGCGCAGACCGGTTCGCGGGACGTTCCCTATTCGCAGTTCCTGAAGGAGATCGATGCGAGCCGGGTCAAGGAGGTGGTGATCACGGGCAACAAGATCGTCGGCAGCTATGTGGAGACCGGCACCACTTTCCAGACCTATGCGCCGGCCGTCGATGACGCGCTGCTGGAGCGGCTGGAAGCGAAGAACGTGGTGGTCAACGCCCGTCCCGAGACCGACGGCTCCAACAGCTTCCTGAGCTACATCGGCACCCTGCTGCCGATGCTGTTGATCCTCGGCGTCTGGCTGTTCTTCATGCGGCAAATGCAGGGCGGCTCGCGCGGCGCCATGGGCTTTGGCAAGTCCAAGGCGAAGCTCCTGACCGAAGCGCACGGCCGCGTCACCTTCGCCGACGTCGCCGGCGTCGACGAGGCCAAGCAGGACCTGGAGGAGATCGTCGAGTTCCTGCGCGACCCGCAGAAATTCCAGCGCCTCGGTGGGCGCATTCCGCGCGGCGTGCTGCTCGTCGGCCCGCCCGGCACCGGCAAGACCTTGCTGGCGCGCTCCGTCGCCGGCGAGGCGAACGTGCCGTTCTTCACGATTTCCGGCTCCGACTTCGTCGAGATGTTCGTCGGCGTCGGCGCAAGCCGTGTCCGTGACATGTTCGAGCAGGCGAAGAAGAACGCGCCCTGCATCATCTTCATCGACGAGATCGACGCCGTCGGTCGTCACCGTGGCGCTGGCCTTGGCGGCGGCAACGACGAGCGCGAACAGACGCTGAACCAGTTGCTGGTCGAGATGGACGGCTTCGAGGCGAACGAGGGCATCATCCTGATCGCCGCCACCAACCGTCCGGACGTCCTCGACCCGGCGCTCTTGCGTCCCGGCCGCTTCGACCGCCAGGTCGTGGTGCCGAACCCCGACATCGTCGGCCGCGAGCGCATTCTCAAGGTGCACGTGCGCAACGTGCCGCTGGCGCCGAACGTCGACCTCAAGGTGCTGGCCCGCGGCACGCCCGGCTTCTCCGGCGCCGACCTGATGAACCTCGTCAACGAGGCGGCGCTGATGGCGGCACGGCGCAACAAGCGCCTTGTCACCATGCAGGAGTTTGAGGACGCCAAGGACAAGATCATGATGGGCGCGGAACGCCGCTCGTCCGCCATGACCGAGGCCGAAAAGAAGCTGACGGCCTATCACGAGGCGGGGCACGCGATCGTGGCGCTCAACGTGCCGATGGCCGATCCGTTGCACAAGGCGACGATCATTCCGCGCGGCCGTGCGCTCGGCATGGTGATGCAGTTGCCGGAGGGCGACCGCTACTCGATGAGCTACAAGTGGATGGTCTCGCGGCTGGCGATCATGATGGGTGGCCGCGTCGCCGAGGAGATCACCTTCGGCAAGGAGAACATCACCTCCGGCGCTTCCTCCGACATCGAGCAGGCAACCAAGCTGGCCCGCGCGATGGTGACGCAGTGGGGCTTTTCCGACCAACTCGGCCAGGTGGCCTATGGCGAGAACCAGCAGGAGGTCTTCCTCGGCCATTCAGTGGCGCAGTCGAAGAATGTTTCCGAATCCACCGCCCAGAAGATCGACAACGAGATCCGCCGCCTGATCGACGAAGCCTATTCGGAGGCCAAGCGTATCATTACCGAAAAGCACCACGAATTTGTGGCGCTGGCCGAGGGGCTGCTGGAATACGAGACGCTGACCGGCGACGAAATCAAGGCGCTGATCCGTGGCGAAAAGCCGGCCCGCGACCTCGGCGACGACAGTCCGCCACATCGTGGCTCGGCGGTGCCCAAGGCCGGCGGCCAGAAGAAGGGCGGCGAGGCAGAAGGCGGGCTGGAACCGCAGCCGCAGTAGCGCCATTCGGCGGGGTCAACGACAAGCATTGACGTTTCAGGGGCGTCGCGTGAATGATCACGCGGCGCCTTTCTGCATCAGCAAGATTCGTTCCAGCAATGCGAGCGCGATCACCATCCAGATGAGCACGACAACCGCCAGGCCAATGCGAGAGGCGGGCAGGGCGATCCGCTCGACGGCGCGCGGCCCGCAGTTCGGCGCGAATATCCGGAGGGATCAGCTTTAGAGCGGCAATCGTCCCGAGCGGGACGATGATCAGGTCGTCGAGGTAGCCAAGTACGGGAATGAAGTCGGGGATCAGGTCGACCGGCGAGAGAGCGTAGGCGGCAACCATCGCCGCAACGGCCTTGGCGTGCCAGGCAACGCGCCGGTCGCGGGCGGCGAACCAGAGGACGACCACGTCGCGCTTGATCGCGCGGGCCCAGGTCTTGGCTGTATCGATCCACGTCATCGGCATGTTCGTCCGCGGCTGTTCGGCTGCGGTCGCTGACGGCGCACCGCAGGTTTCCTGTCGTGGGCAAAGGTTGCATTCTAGGCACGCCCGCGCTGTGTCGCAATCGACTGTTGCTCGACCGTATCGGCCGGTAACGGCCTGTAACGGAATTTCAGGTGCTCTCGGTTTCAATCTGTGGCAAAGAGGCGAAAAGAGCCGCGATCGACAGCGCCAGCGTTTGGGCAGCCGCCGGAGGCTCGGCACACATTCAGGAGCATAGATGAAGCGTCGCTATTTCGGAACGGACGGCATCAGGGGCCAGTCCAACGTCTTCCCAATGACGCCAGACCTCGCAATGCGGGTCGGCATCGCCGTCGGTACGATTTTTCGCCGCGGTACCCATCGCAACCGCGTCGTCATCGGCAAGGACACGCGCCTGTCCGGCTATATGCTTGAGAACGCGATGGTGGCGGGCTTTACGGCGGCCAGCGTCGACGCCTTCGTGCTCGGACCGATCCCGACGCCGGCGGTTGCGATGCTGACCCGGTCGCTGCGCGCCGACATCGGCGTGATGATCTCCGCCTCGCACAATCCCTTCCAGGATAACGGCATCAAGCTTTTCGGTCCCGACGGCTACAAGCTTTCCGACGAGCTGGAAATGCAGATCGAGGCGCTGCTCGACAACGACGCCGTGCCGCAACTCGCCAAGGCCGGCGAGATCGGCCGGGCCAAGCGCATCGACGGCGTTCAGGACCGCTATATCGAGTATGCCAAGCGCACCCTGCCGCGCGACGTGACGCTGCACGGCCTTCGGGTCGTGATCGACTGCGCCAACGGTGCGGCCTATCGCGTGGCGCCGGCGGCACTCTGGGAACTGGGTGCGGACGTGGTCACGATCGGCGCCGATCCGAATGGCACGAACATCAACCGCGATTGTGGCTCGACGCACCCCGAGGCGCTGCGGCGCAAGGTGGATGAGGTCCGCGCAGACATCGGCATCGCGCTGGACGGTGATGCGGACCGTGTGCAGATCGTCGACGAGAACGGCAAGCTGATCGACGGCGACCAGCTGATGGCGGTGATCGCCGAGACGTGGGCCGGCGACGGCATGCTGAAAGGCGGCGGCCTAGTCGCGACCGTGATGTCCAACCTCGGGCTTGAGCGCTTCCTCAAGAGCAAGAAGATCGGTCTGCATCGCACGCAGGTAGGCGACCGCTACGTCGTCGAACACATGCGCCAGCACGATTTCAATGTGGGCGGCGAACAGTCCGGTCACATCGTCCTTTCCGACTTCGGCACGACCGGTGACGGGCTTGTGGCGGCGCTGCAGGTGCTGGCCTGCGTCAAGCGCAGCGGCAAGCCGGTCAGCGAGGTTTGCAACCGCTTCGAGCCGGTGCCGCAGGTCCTGAAGAACGTACGCATCGCCGGCGGCAAGCCGCTCGAGGATGCCGGCGTACTTGCGGCGATTGCGGACGCCGAAAACGCGCTGGCCAAGAGCGGCCGGCTGCTGATCCGTCCGTCCGGAACCGAGCCTCTGATCCGCGTGATGGCTGAAGGCGACGACCGGTCGAAGGTCGAGCGCATCGTCGACGAACTGGTCGGGGTCATCGGTTCGGTGCGCAGCGCCGCCTGAGGCAGCAGTCCGCCAGGAAATCTTGATCTACCGAAAGGGCCGAGGTCTGCCACCTCGGCCCTTTCGGTGTTGAAGGAAGCAGGCGGCGGCGCGTCTCCCGCGCCAGGCTTACCCAATGGTTAACGCCTAGGGTAAATCATCGTAGTTAATTGCAACTTAACCTTTCCCGGCCATTATCCGTGACGATCGATGAATTGGGTCCTGTGTTTGCCGCAGCGCCCGACAATCTTGTTATGGAGTTGGGCCATGAGAATGTTAATGAGTACCGCCCTTGCAGCCGTGATTGCGAGCTCTTCGGCGTATGCGGCTGACCTCTACCAGGCGGCGCCTGCCCCGATCGCGCCAGTCGAGCCCGTCGTGTCAGCCAGCGGCTGGTATCTGCGCGGCGATGTCGGCTACGGCTGGACCGATATGCGCGGCGCCAGCTACTATCAGGGCGGCCCCGGCGGCTTCAAGGCGGACTTCGACGACACGGACCTCGATGATGGCTTCATCCTCGGTGGCGGCGTCGGCTACCAGTGGAACGATTATTTCCGCACCGACGTGACGCTCGACTATCTGTTCGACACCGACTTCAAGGGTTCGACGAGCGGTAGCTGCGGCGTCGCCGCGAACTGCGTGTCCACCGATCGCGCCTCGATGTCGGCGCTAAGCCTGCTCGTCAATGCCTATGTCGACCTCGGCACCTATGGCGGCGTCGCCGGTGGCTTTGGCGGCGTCACCCCCTACGTCGGTGCCGGTATCGGCGCAACGCGGGTCAACTGGGGCAACCTGCGCAACACCTCGTGCGACGTCAATGATCCCGGCAGCTGTGACCCCACGATCAAGCACGACGGCGAAGACAGCTGGCGCTTCACCTATGCCCTGATGGCGGGTGCGTCCGTCGACCTGACCTGCAACTGGGCCGCCGACGCCGGTTACCGCTTCCGCCAGGTCGCTGGCGGCGACATGTTCGGATACGCCATGAACGGCGGCCCGGGCGATGACGACGGCTTCTACATCCACGAGGCGCGCCTCGGCCTGCGCTACAGCTTCAACAGCTGCGAGGTGCCTTACGTTCCGCCACCGGTCGAGCCTGCGGTCTACAAGTAACGATCGCACAACCCCTACGCCAAGAAAGCCGTCCGGCTACCGGGCGGCTTTCGTCGTTCCGAGCAGGCGGTTACGACCGGAGATTGAGACGTACGTCATCCGACCTATCCTTGCCGCCGTATTGCCCGCCCGACGCCCGATAGGCGAAGTCGACAACGCTGCGAGGTCATGATGTTCTGGATCGTGCCGGGGTAACATTGACGGGGATGCAGTTTGGAGTACCGGACCCTTGGAGATACGGAACTTTGCCCCTCGCTCCTCGGTCTTGGTACCTCGAGGCTGACCTCCGTCTCATCCGGGCTTTCCCGCCGCACAGCGCTCGACCTGGTTTCGGCGGCTGCGGATCTCGGGATCAACTTTATCGATACAGCCGATATCTATGGCCAGGGCGACAGCGAAGTCGTGATCGGCGAGGCCATTCGCGATCGTCGGGACCGCTTCATTGTGGCGACGAAAGCCGGTTATCGGTTTGGCAGGACCGGCGGCATACTCAAGATGGCAAAGCCGTTCTTGAAGCGCGTATTGGGCCCGTTCAGACACGCACGGACCTGGGTGGCCGCCGTTCGGACGAACGCCGAGACGGCCAACGTCATCGCACAGGATTTCTCGCCGGGCTATGTCGCCACCGCCATCGAAGCCAGTCTGCGCCGCCTGCGCACCGACTATCTGGACATCTTCTACCTGCACGACCCGCCGGCACTGTTCGACCTGTCGGACGAATTGCGAGCCGTCCTGGAACGGGCCCAGCGCGCGGGCAAGGTGCGGCACTTCGGGACCGCGTCTGCTCACGATGAATCGGTGGAACTCGTGCGGCGCGATCCGCTCTTTCGGGTCGCCCAGACCGAGGTGCATCCGTGGCGCTCTTCCGCATCGCTGTCTGCGCTGCCGGCTGCGGGAAAAGGGGTTGTGGTGCACCGGGTCTTTGCACATGACCAGGAACAACGCCTTGAAGAGTTCGCCCGACGCCATGCCATCACCCCCCGGCAGGCCATCCTCGGATTTGTCGCCCAACAGCCTTTTGTCAGCTCCGTCCTCACCGGGACGACAAACGTCGGGCATTTGCGAGACAACATAGCGAGCGTGGAATCGACGCGGAACATTCCTTTCAGAGAGTTGGCCGAGACATGTCCCGGCTGAAAACGGTGCCCGCGGGCACCATCCTGGAGTGCGACGTACTGATCGTCGGCAGTGGGCCGGCCGGAATCACGATCGCCATGGGACTTGCAGGATCATCGTTGCGCACGATCTTGCTGGAAAGCGGCGGCGAGCGCGAATCGACGCAATCGCAAGACCTGCTGCGTGGGTTCGTTCATCCTGTGGGCAGCCACGAGCCTCTGGAGGCCAATCGCCGTCGCGTGTTCGGAGGCGCCTCGACGGCGTGGGGCGGTCGCTGTATCGCGTTCGATCCGATCGATTTCAAGCCTCGTCCCTGGATTCCGTACAGTGGATGGCCGCTCGGTTGGCGTGACGTGGAGCCGTATCTCGCGCGCGCCGCCGCTCTGTGCGAGGTCGGCGAGCCCGTGTTCGATGCAGGCAGTGCGTTTCCCGGCCGCCAGGCCGAGATGATTGCCGGCTTCGACGGCGGCGGAGTGCTCTCCTCGCCGCTCGAGCGATGGGGGCCGCCTACGAATTTTGCCCGACGGTATGGACCGCTGCTCGACAAGCAGGCCAATATGACGACCATCCTGAATGCCACCCTCGTCGGTCTGAAATTCGATCCGGAGTCCGGTTGCGTCTTGCACGCGCAGGTGGCGTTGGCCCCCGATCATCGCTTCATTGTCCGGGCGCGCAGGATCGTGCTGGCTTGCGGCGCCATAGAAAACGCTCGCCTGCTGCTCGCCTCGAATGATGCTGCTTCGGCGGGTATTGGAAATGCGTTCGACAAGGTGGGCAGGTTCTATATGTCGCATCCGAACGGCATGCATGCCTGGAGCCGCCTGACGGACCCCGGAGGCCGTTTTCTCTTCGGCTTCGAGCGGCACGGGGAGACATACGTTCGCCGCAGGTTCTGGATAACACCGACGGCGCAACGCCGACGGCGTATGGGCAATGCCGTTGCCAGTTTCCTCACGCCCTATGGCGATGAGGAATTGCAAGCCGGTGCGCTTTCGTCGGCGGTGTTCATCGCCAAGTTCGCGCTTGCGCTCGCTCGCAAGCGCGATGTTGCCGACATCCTGCGGCACAGGAAGGTGCTATTGCGGCACTTCGGCAGGATGGCGAAAGAGGCCCCCGCACTGGTGCCGCAACTCGTCGAAGCGGCGAGGCAGCGGTTTTTCGCCAAGCGTCGGCTGCCGATCCTGCTGCCGCGGAAGGAGGACCTGCACAACCGATTCGGTCTGTTCTACCAAACCGAGCATCTGCCGAATCCCGACAGCCGCATCGTTCTGCATTCGGAGCGGGACGCATTGGGTGTTCCCCGTGCGGAAGCAAGAATCGCCTTTACCGATCTCGACGTGCGGACCGTCATGGCCACCCACGCCCTGGTCAGGGACCAGTTCAGGCGCAGCGGTACCGGAGAACTCGTCTACGACGAGAGGGACCTGGAACAGCAGGTGCGTGCGCGCCTTCGCATGTTCGATTCCATGGCCCATCATGCCGGCACCACGAGGATGTCGAAGGAACCAGCGACCGGTGTCGTCGACGAGAATTGCCGGGTGCACGGCACCAGCAACCTGTTTGTCGCGGGATCGTCGGTGTTTCCGACGAGCAGCCATGCCAACCCCACCTTCATGATCGTCACCCTCGCGCTGCGCCTGGCGGAGCACCTGCGGCAAGGTGAATGCTGTCTCTCTGTCGGGGAGGTCGACCAATCGCAGGAGCAAGGACACTCCACGGTGCGGTGGCAGGATGCGACGGCGGCCATGGTTAACAAACATGCTTAACCGAGCCTTAACCCTTCCCTGAAATACTGGTTCTCACTTAACCGGCCCGTGGCCGTCGCGTGGGGGCGAGACATGATCGTGCGAAAGACAATTCTCGGTGCCGCTTTGACCGCCGGCCTGTCGGCGACCGTCGCTCACGCCGGCGGCGAGCTCTATCCGGTGGTCCAGGCGCCGGAAGTCGATATGGGAACGATCGCCGCCGCACAGGGCTGGTACATCCGCGGCGATCTTGGGTATTCCGCATCGATTAGCGGCGGGGATGGAAACTACACCTACGTTGACACATTCACCGGCGGCCAAAGCCGAGAAAGCTTCGATGATAGCCGTTTCTCCAAGCCCTTTTCCTATGGCTTCGGCATGGGCTACCAGTTCAACAACTTCCTCCGTGCCGACCTGACGACGGATTTTTTCAATTCCAGCTTTGATGCCGAATCAGGGATTGATCAGCCATGCCGGCCGGGCGGCAATGCCGGTACGGGCTGCAATTTCACCCACGACTCCGGCTTCGACGCCATCAGCATCCTGGCCAACGGCTATGTCGACCTCGGCACCTATGCCGGCTTCACGCCGTACATCGGCGCCGGCATCGGTGCGACCAATGTCCAGTGGGACGACCTTACGACCCGCGCCACCTGCGTCGATGGCGTCGGTACCTGCGGCAGCACCGCTCAGGGCACGACGAAAAATCCCGGCGAGGAAAGCTGGCGCTTCACCTATGCGCTCATGGCCGGCGCCTCCTATGACCTGACGAACCGGGTCAAGCTCGATGTCGGCTACCGCTACTCCGACATCGATGGCGGCAAGATGTTCGGCTACAACCAGTTGGAAAAGTCGCTCGGCGCCTCCGGCACGAAGGCCAGCGACGACGGTTTCCAGCGCCACGAGATCCGCGCCGGTATCCGCGTGACGACCTGGTAAACGTCCAAAACCCTGGATTGTGCGGCGCGGGACATGTTCTCGCGCCGTTTCCTTTGCGGCGAAAAATTTCCTGACAGCGACGTATTCGGCTTGACTTGGATGGCCCCCTCCCATATTTGCGGCGGCGGGACACCCTTCCCCAACGAAGGGCTTTCTATCTGGAAGGATAGCCATCATGACGAAGACCGTCACCCCGCCGGACGTGCGTCCGAACAATACCCGTTTCTCTTCTGGCCCCTGCTCGAAGCGTCCGAACTGGTCGCTAGAAGCGCTTGCTGACGCTCCGCTCGGTCGCTCGCACCGCGCCAAGATCGGCAAAGCCAAGCTGAAGCAGGCCATCGATCTCACCCGCGAAATCCTGGAAGTGCCTGCCGATTACCGCATCGGCATCGTGCCCGCTTCCGACACCGGCGCCGTCGAGATGGCGCTCTGGTCGCTGCTCGGCGCCCGCGGCGTCGACATGCTCGCCTGGGAAAGCTTTGGCGCCGGCTGGGTCACCGACGTGGTCAAGCAGCTCAAGCTCGCCGATGTCCGCAAGTTCGAGGCCGCCTATGGCGAGCTTCCCGACCTTTCCGCCGTCGATTTCGACCGCGACGTGGTCTTCACCTGGAACGGCACCACCTCGGGCGTGCGGTTGCCGAATGCCGACTTCATCCCGGCCGACCGCCAGGGCCTGACGATCTGCGACGCGACCTCGGCCGCGTTTGCGCAGAACCTCGACTTCGCCAAGCTCGACGTCACCACCTTCTCCTGGCAGAAGGTTCTCGGCGGCGAGGGCGGCCACGGCGTCATCATCCTGTCGCCGCGCGCCGTCGAACGGCTGGAGAGCTACACGCCGGCCTGGCCGCTGCCGAAGATCTTCCGCATGACCAAGGGCGGCAAGCTGATCGAGGGCATCTTCCAGGGCGAGACGATCAACACGCCGTCGATGCTCTGCGTCGAGGACTATATCGACGCTCTTCTCTGGGCCAAATCGCTCGGCGGCCTGAAGGCGCTGATGGCGCGGGCGGATGCCAACGCCGCGGCGATCTTCGACTTCGTCGAGAAGAATGACTGGATCGAAAACCTCGCCAAGGTTCCGGCGACCCGCTCCAACACCTCCGTCTGCCTGACGATTGCCGACAAGGATGTGCTGGCGCTTGACGCCGAGGCGCAAGGAGCCTTCGCCAAGGGCATCGTCGCACTCCTCGAGAAGGAAGGCGTCGCCTATGACATCGGCGCCTATCGCGACGCGCCATCCGGCCTTCGCATCTGGGCGGGTGCGACGATCGACACCGCCGACATCCGGGCGCTGCTGCCCTGGCTCACCTGGGCCTACGAGACCCAGAAGGCATCGCTTTCCAAGGCTGCGGCCTGATTGCGCGACCGGCCCCGCCTTCGTGCGAGGCCACCCCGATCCCAAATTCCTATCGCACGAATGAAGGAGGCCTTCATGGCACCTCGCGTACTCGTATCCGACGAACTGTCGCAAACCGCCGTCCAGATCTTCCGCGACCGCGGCGTCGAGGTCGATTTCCAGCCGCAGCTCGGCAAGGACAAGGAAAAGCTCGCCGAGATCATCGGCAACTATGACGGCCTCGCCATCCGCTCCGCCACCAAGGCGACGGAAAAGCTGATCGCGGCCGCCACCAACCTCAAGGTGATCGGCCGCGCCGGCATCGGCGTCGACAATGTCGACATCCCGGCCGCCTCGCGCCGCGGTATCATCGTCATGAACACCCCGTTCGGCAACTCGATCACCACCGCCGAACACGCCATTGCGCTGATGTTCGCCGTCGCCCGCCAGCTGCCGGCCGCCGACCTGTCGACCCAGGCGGGCAAGTGGGAGAAGTCGAAGTTCATGGGCGTCGAGATCACCGGCAAGACGCTCGGGGTCATCGGCGCCGGCAACATCGGCGGCATCGTTTGCAAGAAGGCGATCGGACTCGGCATGCATGTCCTGGCCTATGACCCGTTCCTGTCGCCCGAGCGCGCCCAGGAAATGGGCGTCACCAAGGTCGAGCTCGACGACCTGCTCGCCCAGGCCGACTTCATCACCCTGCACGTGCCGATGACCGACAAGACCCGCGGCATTCTCGGCAAGGAAAACCTGGCGAAGACCAAGAAGGGCGTGCGCATCATCAACTGCGCCCGCGGCGGCCTGGTCGATGAGGAAGCGCTCGCCGAAGCGATCAAGTCCGGCCATGTCGCCGGCGCCGGTTTCGACGTGTTCGCCGTCGAGCCCGCCACCGAGAGCCCGCTGTTCGGCCTGCCGAACGTCGTCTGCACGCCGCACCTCGGCGCCTCGACGACGGAGGCGCAAGAGAATGTCGCTCTCCAGGTGGCCGAGCAGATGTCGGACTACCTCATCAAGGGGGCTGTCTCGAATGCCATCAACATGCCCTCGATCACCGCCGAGGAAGCGCCGATCCTCAAGCCGTTCATCAAGCTCGCCGACGTGCTCGGCGCCTTCGTCGGCCAGGTCACCGAAAGCGCCATCAAGGAGATCGAGATCCTCTATGACGGCCAGACGGCGACGATGAACACCAAGGCGCTCACCAGCGCGGTGCTTGCCGGCCTGATCCGCCCGCAGGTCGCCGACGTCAACATGGTCTCGGCGCCGATCATGGTGAAGGAAAAGGGCATCATCCTTTCCGAGGTCAAGCGCGACAAGACCGGTGTCTACGACGGCTACATCAAGCTGACGGTCAAGACCGCCAACCAGACGCGCTCGGTCGCCGGCACCGTCTTCTCCGACGGCAAGCCGCGCTTCATCCAGATCAAGGGCATCAACATGGATGCCGACGTCGGCGCCAACATGATCTACATCGCCAACACCGACGTGCCCGGCATGATCGGCTTCATCGGCACGACGCTGGGCGAAGGCGGCGTGAACATCGCCAACTTCCAGCTCGGCCGCGACAAGCAGGGCGGCGACGCGATCGCGCTGCTCTATGTTGACGGGGCGGTGAAGCAGGAGGTGCTCGACACCCTGACGGCCCACCCGGCGATCCGCCAGGCGAAACCGCTCGTCTTCAACGTCGACTGAATTCGTCTCCTCCCAAGATGACGAGAACAGAGGCCCGCCCGGGAAACCGGGTGGGCCTCTTGAGCCGCGTCGATACCGGCCGAACCGATCGCCGAGCTGGAGCAGGCGTTCCTAGCCGCGTCTCCCGAAATCAGGAACCGGTGTCGGGACAACGACATGCGCGGCTAGCCCTTGTCCGCCAGCCGCTCCTTGATGATGCCCGCAATTCTTTCGGTTTCGCGAGGCGGGAGGTAGTCGTACGGTGCCAGGTCGCCGTTGAAGGGCCGTGTCAATCCGAGGGTTTCCTGCAGGTCGCGGTGATACCACTCGAATTTCTCCAGCCGTTCTCCGGGAACCGGTGTGAGCTCAAGGACATAGACCGGACGGCCCGTGGACAGCGCCTCGCAAGGCATCGTGATGGAGTCCTTCGCGATCAGGAATGCATCCGCAGCTGCGGCGAACTCGACATAGGGATTAGGCGTGAACCGGTCCCACACGACCACGTGCTTCGAACGCAGCTTCAGGAGCGAATGCAAGGTTTGCTCGGTCGACCGGCGCGATACCGAGATAAGGACCTTCCAGTTCTGATCGACCAGCCCATTTACCGCTGACGCAATCGCTTCATGCGCCGGTGCGTCGTAGTCATAGGCGTCGTTCGGACCGCCGACAAAGACTGCAGCCACTTTTTCGTCTGCGGGCGCATAGATCGCCCGCGCAGCCGGACGCCGCTCCTGCCAGAACTGGGCGGAGAAACGATGCGGGACGCCGAGCATCTGGAAGTAACCGGGCCGGCTTTCGAATTCGGGCCTCCAGCCATGGCGCGACACGAAAACCATGTCGTAGCCGTCGATCTTTGGCGGCTGAAGATGAACCGACAAAGGCATGCCCCCGTAGGCGGCCTTGATCCTCATTGCCCGCTTCTCGGCGCGAAAGCCGCACGAGATGATGAGTTCTGGTGCGTGTTCCGAGCGCCGAAAGAGCGGCGGATCAAATATCCGGCGAAAACCTCGCCCGGCGATGAATGTCTTTTCCGTTGGGCTGGGATCAAAGTGGCGGGCAACCGCGACACATTGCGACAAGGTTCCGATTTTCGGTTCGCTAACGGTCCAGGCTTTCAATTGTCGCGGCCCCAGCTTCCACCCGTCATCGTGGCCAGAGAAAGGTCGCACAATTGACGAAACGAAACAATGGTGTGGACCGACGGCTGCCCGGAATGGAAGAGCCCGCCACCGTTGTTTCGGGGCGGGCTCTTTTGTCTGAAGTATAGTCGATGCCTGCTCAGGCCGCGCGGCGAGCCGTGTAGCCATGCTGCTGCTGTCCGGGTTCCAGCTGAAACTGCGCAATGCGGTCTGCGAGGTGGGCGCTCTCGGCGGCAAGCGTCTGGCTGGCTGCCGAGGTTTCCTCGACCATCGCCGCGTTCTGTTGCGTCATCTGGTCCATCTGGTTGATCGCGGTGTTGATTTCGCGCAGGCCGACGGATTGCTCCTGCGCGGCGGTGGCGATCGCGACGATGCGGTCGTTGATCTCGTTGACGCGCCGCTCGATGTCGGACAGCGAAGTCCCGGTCGCTTCGACGAGGTCGACGCCGGCGGAGACCTCGCCGGTCGAGGCGGTGATCAGTGCCTTGATCTCCTTGGCAGCGTTGGCCGAGCGCTGGGCAAGTTCGCGCACTTCCTGGGCAACGACGGCAAAACCCTTGCCGGCCTCGCCGGCGCGTGCGGCCTCGACGCCCGCATTGAGCGCCAACAGGTTCGTCTGGAAGGCGATGTCGTCAATCACGCCGATGATCTCGCCGATCTTGGAGGACGAGCTCTCGATCCGCCCCATGGCGTCGATCGCCCTGCGCACGACCTCGCTCGAGGCGGATGCGCCCTTGCGCGCCTCGGCCACCATGCGCTTGGCTTCCTCGGCGCGGACCGTCGAGTTCTGCACAGCCGAGGTGATTTCGTCGAGAGCCGCGGCGGTTTCCTCAAGCGAGGCGGCCTGCTGCTCGGTGCGCTGGGAAAGGTCGTTGCCGGCATTGCTGATTTCGGCAGCACTGCTGTTGACGACGCGGGTGGAGTCGGCGATCGCGGTGATGGTCGACCGCAAGGCGGCAACCGCGCCGTTGAAGTCGCGACGGAGTTTCTCATAGTCTGCGCCAAGATCGCCGACCTGGAAGGTCAGATCGCCGCTGGCGAGCTTTTCGAGCGCCGCGCCGATCTGGTCGACGACATGGGCCTGGCTGCGCGAGACGGCGGCTTGCTGCTCGGCGCTGGCGTTGCGCTCGCTGTCGATCAACCGCTGCTGCTCGCGCTGGCTGACCTCGAGTTCGTTGCGCTCGATGACGGAATTGCGCAGCAGCACCAGCGCCCCGGCCATGTGGCCGATCTCGTCCTTGCGATCGGTGTCTGGGACTTCGGTACGGGTGTCGTTCCTGGAGACTTCGAGCATAACGTCCTTGAGCCGCTCGATCGGCTGGCTGATCGACCGGCCGATGGCAAGCGCGGCTGCGAGCGTTGCCAGTCCGGCAAGCACGGTGATGGTGATGGTCACGATCAGAGTCGTCTGTGCCTGGGCGGCCAGGTCGTCAGCGTAGACGCCGGTGCCGACGCCCCAACCCCATGGCTTGAAGCCCTGGATGTAGGAGAATTTTTTGACCGGTTCGGATTGGCCGGGCTTGTCCCAGTAGTAGTCGACGAAACCGCTGCCGGGGTTCTGGGCGAGCTGGATCAGTTCGACGTTGAACGCCTTGCCGTTGTGATCCTTCAGGCCCGTAATGTCAGTTCCTACCAAGGCCTTGTTCAGCGGGTGGCCGACCATGATGCCGTCGAAGCTGTTGATAAAGAAATAGCCGCCTTTGCCGAAGCGCATCGCCATGACGTTTTCGAGTGCGTATTTCTGGGCTTCCTCACGGGAGAGCTCGCCCTTTCTTTCCTGCTCTTCGTAGCCGGCGATCACGGAGATCGCCATCGCGGTGACGTTCTGGAGCATGGCGCGGCGCTCGGCCGCGATTTCCTCGTTGGCGACGTTCGTCTTGTAGGTCATCGCCGCCGCCAGGACGAGAAGCGCCAACGCCGTCAGAAGGTATATGCGTGTCGATATTTTGAGATTTTTCAAGAGTCAGCCCCCGCGGGAAGCAGCGCATGCTTCCCCGCAAGCCGTCATGGGCTTTCGGGGGGAGGCATTTGATGCAGTTTTGAAGATTTCAGAGCGGCCTTCGCACGTCTACATCGACGCATAGCACTCCAAGCAACGGTTTGAACTGACCAGCAAATGTCTAAGCAATGCTAAATGCCGCCTCCCTAATTTGAGGATTGTCAGGTGCGGCTTTGTCGACGCCGTGTCAATCAGGACAGCTCCCCGGGCGCCGATCGCCTGAAGGATGTGATCGCTGGTGCCGGGATGACAAGGCCGGGGCGACGTCAGTCCTGTTTCGGACGACCCCACTCGGCAACGGCAATGCCGCCCAGCACGAGGCACATCGCGACCATATGAAAGACCTGCAGGCTCTCGCCGATCAGCAGCACGGAGAGAAGCATGCCGAAAACCGGAATGGCGTTGATGAAAAGGCCGGCGCGGTTCGGCCCGATCATTTCCACGCCGCGCACCCAGAGAACCTGGGACATCAGCGAGGGAAAGATCGCGGCGTAAAGAACGACGATCCAGCCGGTGGTGTCCGGTACGATCATTCCGCCTTGCGCCGCCTCCCACCAAAGAAGCGGCAGCGAGCTGACCAGCGCGCCGAACACGGGAACGACGATGAAGCTTTGCCAGTGCATTGCCGGTTTCCAGCGCAGGGAGACCGTGTAGGCGGCGTAGACGATGCAGGCGAACAGCATCAGCATGTCGCCGAAGTTGAACTTCAGGTCCATCAGCGAGCCTAAATCGCCATGAGCCGCCGTCGTCAGTACGCCGATCAGGGTCATGGAGAAGCCGACGATCTGGGCGGGAGTGGCGGGTATGCGGAAAAGGACGAAATTGAAGGCGAAGATGAGCATGGGAATGCCGGCCTGCTCGATCACCGCGTTGATGGCGCTCGTATGCTTCAGGGCGGAATAGAGCAGTGCGTTGAACAGCATGAAGCCGAATGCGCCGTAGAGGAAAAGCTGCAGCCAGTACGCCTTGATTTTCTGCCAGTCGCGCTTGATCTGCGGCCTCATGAACGCAAGAATGACGCAAAGAGCGATTAACCAACGCAGTGTCGTCAGCATCATCGGGCTGACATGGCCGACCGCCAGTTTTCCGGCAACGGAGTTGCCGCCCCAGAAGAGCGTGGTCACGCAGAGATAGAGATAGGCTTTGCTGTTCACGGCGTTTTTCCAAGAAGCGCATCGCAGTTGCGAAGGGAAGGGCGGGCGCAGAGATAGGTTCAATTTGCCGAAATGGCGACGTAAAAAGCGGGTTGCATCCCCATAACAGGGTCGCTTTCGGAAAAACTACACAGTATAGATGCGCGGGTTTGTAAAGAGTGCGCGAGCAAACGCGCAAGAAGCAGGAAAGACGAAATGACCAATGTCGTGGTGATCGGGTCCCAGTGGGGCGATGAAGGCAAGGGCAAGATTGTCGACTGGCTCTCGGAGCGCGCCGACATCGTCGTGCGCTTCCAGGGCGGCCACAACGCCGGCCACACGCTGGTCATCGACGGGACGAGCTACAAGCTTTCGCTGCTGCCTTCGGGCGTGGTCCGCCCGGGCAAGATGGCGGTGATCGGCAACGGCGTCGTCATTGACCCGCACGCGCTCTGCGCGGAGATCGACAAGCTGGCGGGCCAGGGCGTTACGATCACCCCCGACAATCTGCGCATCGCCGACAACGCGACGCTGATCCTTTCGCTGCACCGCGAACTCGACGGCATCCGCGAGGATGCGGCCGCCAACACCAACGGCGGTGTGAAGATTGGCACCACACGCCGCGGCATCGGACCGGCCTACGAAGACAAGGTCGGCCGCCGCGCCATCCGGGTCATGGATCTCGCCGACCTCGAGACGCTTTCGGCCAAGGTCGAACGGCTGCTGACACACCACAACGCCCTGCGCCGCGGCCTCGGCGAACAGGAGATCAGCCACGACGCGATCATGCAGGAACTGACCTCCGTCGCCGACCGCGTGCTGCCTTTCCGCGACACGGTCTGGCTGATGCTGGACAAGGAGCGCCGGGCCGGCGCACGCATCCTGTTCGAAGGCGCGCAGGGCTCGCTGCTCGACATCGACCACGGCACCTATCCTTTCGTCACCTCCTCCAATACGGTTGCCGGGCAGGCCGCCGCCGGCTCCGGCATGGGCCCGGGCGCGCTCGGCTACATCCTCGGCATCACCAAGGCGTACACGACCCGCGTCGGCGAAGGACCGTTCCCGACCGAATTGACCGACGAAATCGGCCAGTTCCTCGGCGAGCGCGGCCGTGAGTTCGGCACCGTCACCGGCCGCAAGCGCCGCTGCGGCTGGTTCGACGCCGCGCTGGTGCGCCAGTCGGTCGCCACCAACGGCATCACCGGCATCGCCCTGACCAAGCTCGACGTTCTCGATGGTCTGGATGAACTGAAGATCTGCGTCGGTTATACGCTGGACGGGCAGGAGATCGACCACCTGCCGGCGAGCCAGGGCCAGCAGGCGCGCGTCGTGCCGAAGTACATCACGCTGGAGGGCTGGAAGGAATCGACCGTCGGCGCGCGCAAGTGGGCCGATCTGCCGGCGCAGGCGATCAAGTATGTCCGCCAGGTGGAAGAACTCATCGGGGCACCAGTGGCGCTGCTTTCGACCAGCCCCGAGCGGGACGACACCATACTTGTGACAGATCCCTTCGAGGACTAGGATTTGATTTGACACCCGTTCCGGACTGGATTCGCGACAACGAAAGGCCGGAGATCACGAGAAAGTTCTTATGGCGGATTTTGTAGCAGTCATTCGTCGGGCCGTTGATGGCCTCACGGACAATTCTCCGGATATGCGGGGCAAGGTCTACGACAAGGCTCGGGGCGCGGTGCGCCGGCAACTCGAGGCGATGAACCCGCGCCCATCGGACGAACTGGTCCAACGTCAGCTCGACAAGCTCGAAAAGGCGATCACGGAGGTTGAGAGCGAGCACGCCGAGGCCCTTCCGGCCGAAGAAGCGGCGATCGAAGAGACCGTTCCGGTTGCGATCGAGTCGCCCGAGGTGCCGGAGCCGCCCGAGACCGTCCAGCCGCCACTGCAGCCGGTCGTCGAGCCGGCGCCATCCGAACCTCGGGCCATGGCGGAGCCGGCGACCGTTTCGTACGTGTCTGTCGAGGAGCAGGAACCGCCGATCACCGAGCCGGCGCCCGCGTTCCGGCCCGAGCAGCCCGAGCCGGCGGTCCAGCACTGGGCGGACGAGGCCGCGAGCCTGCCGCAGGATGTCGTGCCCGCGCAGGACGAAACGGCGCATCCGGACGCGGCCGTGGAGGCCCAAGACCAGAGCCCCGCGTTCATCGGTCTGCAGCCTGTCGATGAACCGGCCAATGATCATACAGCCTTTGCCGAGCAGGCCGCCGGCCCCCTCCCGAGTGAGCCGATCAACGACGCGCCTGCCGCCGCTGCCGCTCCCGACGCGGCGGGTTCGGTGGCACCCGGGATGGCTGGTGGTGCACCGGCGGCAATGGCCTGGGAATGGAGTGAGGTATCGGCGGATACCGTACCGGACGCGGTGACAGCCCATGAGGCCGTCGCACGGGAGGAACGCGCGCAGGATTTTGCGTCCGCGGAAGTCCCAGCCGAGCCGCCGGCGGAATGGAAGTGGCCGGAAGAGGCGACGACCGGCGAGTTGAAGACGGAGCAGAAGAACGCCAGGGACAATGCCTGGGGCGATCTGGAGGACCTGATCGGCTATCAGCCGGGCAAGGGTGGGGGCGCCACTGCCGCGACCGCGCCTGATGCGGGACCAGCCGGAGTCACCGAGGCGGTGCGCAACGGACAGCGGCCATTCCGGGCCGAACCGCGCAAGCGCAAGATCAGTTTCGCCGCAATTGGTGCCGCGGTGGCGGCAGTTGTGGTGGTTGGCGGCGCAGGAGCAGCCTACTGGCTCAACCGCGACACCGTCGACCAGGTGATCGGCGACCTCGTCGCGCCGGCCGCGACCCCATCGGGGGGCGTTGCCGATGGCGGTTCCGGCGTAGCGGCCACGGGCGACCAGAACCAGAGCGAGACGGCGGGCACGCAAGTCGCTTCCGTCGAGACCGGCAAGTCGAAGTTCACCCAGCGCCTGCTTGCGGATGGCACGGAGATCGACGAGGGACCGGCTGTCGTCGCCGGCGAGATCACCACGGAAGAAGGCAAGTCGGTGGCTGAGCAGACCACCGAGGTTGCGTCTGCCGGGGCGACCGCGCCGGCCGGCGCGAACGGGGCAGCCACGGCGACCGGCGGCGGGTCGGATGCCGGCCCGGCAGCAGGTGGAGTTCCGGCGTCTGACACGTCCGGGCAGGTCGCAGCGGGCACCCCGGGGACGCCAACGGCACCTGGTACGACGCAGACCGCAGCGACCGCGGGCGCGACTCAACAGCCGCCGGTCGGGGTTTCGCAGAAGATGTTCCTCTATGAGGAGCGTCTCGGCCAATCCGCGCCGACGGCGATCGATGGCACCGTGGTCTGGTCCAAGGGTGAGGAGTCACCAGGTGGCGATGCCAAGCCTGAGCCGGTGATCCATGCCCAGGTCAATGTCCCATCCAACGGCCTGACGGCGCAGCTGACCCTTCGGCGCAACGCCGACAAGTCGCTGCCGGCGAGCCACCTTGTCGAGATCGTCTTCGCGCTGCCGGCGGAGTTCGAGGGCGGCAACATCGACAGCGTCCAGCGCGTGGCGATGAAGCAGACGGAGCAGGATCGTGGCGACCCGCTGATCGCAGTTCCGGCGAAAATCACCGAAGACTTCCATATGATCGCGCTCAACGATTTCCCGGACGCGATCGCACGCAACACCGAACTGCTCAAGAGCCGCGACTGGATCGATATCCCGATCACCTATCGCAATGGCCGGCGCGCCCTGATCACGCTGGAAAAGGGCACGACCGGGGCGGAAGTGTTCAATTCGGTCATGAACGCCTGGTCGGCGCTGGGGCCGACGGCAAACAGCCAGTAATGGCCAGAACGAAAGAGCCCGGCGGTGACGCCGGGCTCTTCGCTTTTACGGTTATCAGTTCTTCCCTGCTTACGCGTCTTCGATGACGCGGACGGACTTTGCCTGTTCGATGGCAAGTTTCTGTACGGCTTCCTGGACCTTCTCGAAGGCGCGCACCTCGATCTGGCGCACGCGCTCGCGGCTGATGTCGAATTCGGACGAGAGTTGTTCCAGCGTCACCGGATCCTCCGACAGGCGCCTTGCCTCGAAGATCCGGCGTTCGCGCTCGTTCAACACGGCCATGGCACGCGCCAGCATGGCGCGGCGGGTTTCCAGTTCGTCCTGCTCGATCAGCGTCTCTTCCTGGCTGTCGCGGTCGTCGACGAGCCAGTCCTGCCATTGGCCGGAATCGCCTTCGCTGGCCTTGATCGGCGCGTTCAGCGAGGCATCGCCGGACAGGCGCCGGTTCATCGACACGACCTCCTCTTCGGAAACCTGCAGCTTCCTGGCGATTTCCGCCACCTGGTCGGGCTTCAGATCACCCTCCTCGATCGCCTGGATCTTGCTCTTCATCCGGCGCAGGTTGAAGAACAGCCGCTTCTGGTTGGCGGTGGTGCCCATCTTCACCAGCGACCAGGACCGCAGGATGTATTCCTGGATCGACGCCTTGATCCACCACATCGCGTAGGTGGCGAGGCGAAAGCCGCGCTCGGGATCGAACTTCTTCACGGCCTGCATCAGGCCGACATTGCCCTCGGAAATGACCTCGCCGATCGGCAGGCCGTAGCCGCGATAGCCCATCGCAATCTTCGCCACGAGGCGCAGATGGCTCGTCACCAGCTGATGGGCGGCATTGCGATCGTCATGTTCCTGGTAGCGCTTGGCGAGCATGTATTCCTGCTGCGGCTCAAGCATCGGAAACTTGCGGATTTCGTCGAGATAGCGGTTGAGACCGCCTTCGCCGGCCGTTATGGACGGCAGTGTGTTGCGGGCCATCGAGCACCCCTTTCCTTGGTACGGCTTCCTCGGTAGGCAAGCCTTCAGCGGAGCTTGATCCAGATTGGCTTCCCGTTTGCGATCATGCTCCGGGGCGGGACTTGGCGACCCCGCCAGAGTGTAAGATAGGTGTGGCGAAACAATGGTTCAAGCACCGGTCGTTTCACGATAGGGTGAAAACCGGAACGATCGTGCGGCTTGTGCGGGCAAGACAATATTTCGTGCCGGCGGGCCGGATTTTCAAGGCCAGTGCTTGTCCGGCGCGGATCAGTTCATCGCCCGCAGCGTCGCCAGCAGCGCCTCCAGGTCTTTCGGCGCCGGTGCCTCGAAGCGCATCACCTCGCCGGTGATTGGATGCTCGAACTGCAGCATGAAGGCATGCAGGGCCTGGCGGTGGAAGCCGTTGACCACCGCGCGCGCCGCGTCTGGCAGAAGGTTCGCCTTCGTCTTGAAGGCCGCACCATATTCGGGGTCGCCAATCAGCGGATGACCGATATGGGCCATGTGCACCCGGATCTGGTGCGTGCGACCGGTTTCGAGTTCGCACTCGACCAAAGAGGCGAGGCAGGTCGCATCCGGCTTCTCGCCGTAGCGCTCGATCACCTCGTAATGCGTGATCGCTTCGCGCGCGTCCTCGCTTTCCTCGCGCTTCACGGCGCGCTTGGTGCGGTCGCCGGCGCGGCCGAGGGGGGCGTCGATCGTGCCGCGCAGTTGCTTCGGGCGCCCCCAGACGACGGCCTGGTAGGTGCGCTCCAGCGGGCCGCTGCGGCCATGGTCGGCGAACTGCGCGGAGAGATGCCGGTGGGCCGCGTCGTTCTTTGCGGCGACCATGACGCCGCTTGTCTCCTTGTCCAGCCGGTGGACGATGCCGGGGCGGCGGACGCCGCCAATGCCCGAGAGACTCGTGCCGCAATGATGGATCAGGGCGTTGACGAGCGTCCCGGTCCAGTTGCCGGCTCCCGGATGGACGACGAGCCCGGCAGGCTTGACGACGACGATCAGATCGTCGTCTTCGTAGAGGACCTCCAGCGGGATGTCCTCGCCCTGCGGTTCGGGGTCTTCGGGTTCGGGGAGCGTGATCGCGATCGCGTCGCCGGGGTGCACCTTGCGCTTCGGTTCGGTGACGGCCGTGCCGTTGACGAGGACCGCGCCCTGTTCGATGAGCGCCTTGAGGCGGCTGCGCGAATATTCGCCGCCGAGCGCGTCGGCCAGCCAGGCATCGAGGCGGCCTGCGGCATCCTCACCAGCGGTCAGGACTTTCCTTGTGTCGTCGGCTTGTTTAAAGGGGTCGCTCATTCAAAGATTGTCCTGCCTGTCGGAGACGCTACCGCTCATGTCGAATATCGAGATCGATGAACAAGAAGAAAAGCCGCTCGATCCGGCCATGGAAAACGTCCGTCGCAAGATGGTGCGGCTGCAGCTCGTCTCGGGCGGTATCATGCTCATCATGTTCATGGCGGTGCTTGCGGCCATTGTCTATAAGGTGACGCGGACGGATGGCAAGCCCGAAAGCCGCATCTCTGCCGGGCTTTCGGTGCCGAGCGACGGGCCGCTCACCGGCACTGTGGCGCTGCCGGACGGCTTCACCATCTCGTCGGTCTCCCAGTCAAATGGCCAGATCCTGTTCTTCGGTACGCTGTCTGATGGAGCGCGCAAGGCGATCCTGTTCGACATCGCTGCCGGCCGGATCGTCGCCGACATCGACGTCACCGGCCGCTAGGCACTGCCGATGGCGGCAGAACCGATCCGGATCAGCGACAGCGACGATCTGCGGATTGCGGCCTTCCGCTCGATCCGCGAACGCGACCTCGTCGGACGGCAGGGCCGGTTCGTTGCCGAGGGAACGGTGGTGCTGCGCATGCTGGCGAGCGCCCATGGGGGAGCCTCCGGCTTTCGCGCCGAGGCGATCCTGGTCCTTGAGAACCGGCTCGGCGGGCTTGCCGAAATCTTGGCGCGCTTCCCGGCCAGTGTACCCGTCTACGTGGCCGACCGCGCGGTGTTCAACGCGATCGCCGGCTTCGACATGCATCGCGGGGTGCTGGCGATCGGCCGGCGCGAAGAGGCCGCGGACGCGGCGGCTCTGATTGCATCGCTTCCGGCGGACAGTCTCGTGCTCGCGGCTTGCGGTATCTCGAACCACGACAACATGGGGGCGCTCTTTCGTAATGCGGCGGCCTTCGGCGCGGATGCGGTTCTGCTGGATGAAACCTGCTGCGATCCTTTGTATCGCAAGGCGATCCGCGTGTCCGTCGGGGCGGTCTTGAGCGTTCCCTTCGCCAGGGGCGGGGATGCGAACACCCTCCTTGGCCGTCTTGCGGAGGCTGGCTTCGTCATCTGGGCCCTGTCGCCACGGGGCGAGACATCCATTGCTCGCATCGAGGCTTCGCCCCGGCTGGCACTGGTTGCCGGAACGGAAGGCGAGGGGCTTCCGCCAGCCATCCTATCCCGCTTCCATACCGCGCGCATTCCACAAAGGCCCGGGCTCGATAGCCTGAATGTCGCCACCGCAAGCGGCATCGCGCTCTACCAGATGGCGCTTCTCGGCGGCCGCGTGCAATAACGCAAGATCGATACGGGATTTGCTACTCGCGCGGGGGCAGCATGTCCTTGGCGCGGTCCGCCAGGCTGGTGCGGCCGACATCGGCGGGCGGGCCGGGCTGGTTCAGCAGGCTGCGGATCGGCGAGGCCGCGCCTTCGCGCGCATCCGTCAGAACGATCATCCGTGCCGCGACGTCGGCGATCTCCTCGCGCAGTGCCGCATCGGCCTCCGGCGACGGCGGTTGGGCCAGGTGTTGCGTGATGGCGGCGCTGCGATCGCGTACATCCGCCTCGAGCGAAGCGATGTCGATGCTGTTTGTGCCATTGGCTGCTGGTGTTCCGTTGGCGAATTCGCCGGGTGACGATACGGGGGGGAGCAACGCCTTCGTCTCCTGTGTGCGTGGTCTGGCCGAGGTTTTGGGGAAGACCGCCACGTTCTTCAATTTTTCGCGCAGGCGTCCGATCTCTGCGGTCTCGCGCGTCAGCTTTGCCTCAAGCTGGCGCGATCGGCCTTCCTCTCGCGACAGTTTCAGCCCGGCATCCTTCAACTGAGCCTGGGCGGCGCGGAGGCCATCAAGCAATTTCTCGCGCTCGTGCCGCAGCGTCCTGATCCGGCTGTTGAGGTTCTCCAGCTCGGTTTCGCGCGCGGCACCGACGATCATGCTGTCGTTCAGGTCGGTCTGGACGAGATCCCGGTTGGCGTTCAGGATTTCGATATCGCGCTTCCGGTGCAAGATTTCGCGCTCTGCCGCTTCCAACTCGGCCTTCAACTGTCCGTATCTCTGGTCCTCGTGGCGCAGGGCCGAGCGCAGGTCGCCGGCTTCCACCTTCATATCCTCGATCTGCGCTTTAAGATCGGCGTTGTCGGCCGCCAGTCGGCCGATGTCTCGCTTCAGCGTCTCAATCCGGACCGAAAGCTGTGTACTCTTCTCTCGCTCGCGTATGAGCTTTTGCGAAACACGGGCGTTTTCGGCGGCAAAGGCTGCGCGCGCCATGTCCGTCTGCGCCCTGACCTCCTGCGGGCTGAGCGGCATGGTCGCCTTCATGCGGTTCTCCGTATAGGCGACGATGCGACGCTGGATGGCCGGTGCGACCAGCAGACCCGTCAGCGTTGCCGCCAGGAAACCCAAGGCAAATAGCAGGGCGTATTCGATCACGGCGACGTCTGTCCTGTTTCCCTGTCGACCTCTCGCACTATAGCGATCAGAGCCCTGTTGCACAGGGGTTCACGAACAATTTCAGTTACGCCGGTAACCTCGCGCGTGTGGCGCGATGGCGTACTAGAATGGATTCCAGGTGGGGCTACGCGTCAGCTTCAGATAGCCGGCATTGATGCCGAGGCGGGCGCCGATGCCGGTGCGGATCGGCACGATGACCATGTTCCGCTCGGTCAGAACCGTCATGCCGACGCCGGCAACAACATAGGCCGAGCCGGAGACGCCGGCAAAGCGGGTGTAGAGCGCGTTCACATCCGGAAGGTTGTAGACGAGCATCATCGTGCGGCTGCCCTGTCCGCCCCAGTCGAGGCCAAGGGACGGGCCCTGCCAGAAAACGGGGTGGCTGCCGACGTTTTTCGTGTTCATTTCGCCTTCGCCGTAGGTGAGACCGGCGACGAAGGCGCCCGATCCCTCCTGGCCGAGGATGTAACCGTTCGGCAGGCCGTAGGATTCGAAGGCGCGCTCGACCACCTTGGCGAGGCCGCCAGTGGTGGAGCCGAAGAAGCTGTGCCCGGCGTCAACGATCTCCTGAACGGTGTACTGCGATCCGCTGGTGCTCTGCGCGTGTGTCGCCACCGGTGCGGCCATCGCCCCGATCGCGGCGAGGAGGACGGTTCTCCTGGTCAAATGTGACGCACACATGTCACTACCCCCGTGCTGGTTCAGGACGTTGTCGTGAATGGCAATTTGACCGGATCGTGTTAACAATCGGTTTACCAAATGTGGTGTCTTTATGGCTGACCTCTAATTGAGCCTGCTCGGCACAACTTTTGCGTGCTAGGTGACAATTGAACAAATCCACCCGCCTGACGGTTGCAGATCGCCGCTGTCGGACAGGGCCTTCTGGAGAATATGATGGCGAAGAATCCGAACCTCACCCTGAGCGGTCCCGACCTTGCGGCGCTGCTGTGCAGCCGCGTGTGCCATGACGTCATTTCCCCGGTCGGTGCTATCAACAACGGGCTTGAACTGCTCGACGAGGGCGGGGCGGACGAAGACGCCATGGACCTTATCCGCACCAGTGCGATGAACGCCTCGGTGCGGCTGAAGTTCGCCCGGCTCGCCTTCGGTGCCTCGGGGTCCGTCGGCGCCTCGATCGACACGGGCGAGGCGGAGAAAGCCGCGCGTGACTTTGCCGCTGCGGAAAAGAAGACCGAGATCACCTGGAGCGGACCGCGGGCCATTGTCGCCAAGAACCGCGTCAAGCTGCTGCTGAACCTTTTTCTCGTCGCCTATGGCGCGATCCCGCGCGGCGGCTCGATCGACATCACCCTCGAGCGTCCCGACCTTGACGCGGAGTTTCGCCTGACCGCGAAAGGGCGGATGCTGCGGGTGCCGCCGAAGTTTGTCGAGGTGCTGTCCGGCCACCTCGAAGAGGCGGTCGATGCCCATACGATCCAGCCCTACTACACGGTTCTCCTCGCCGAGGAAGCGGGCATGGACCTGGAGATCGTTCCGTCGGCCGAAGAAATCACCTTCATCGCCAAGGTGCCTGCGGCAGCCTGACGAGAAGGTGGCGGAGCGCAATCCCGGTAACCATTTGTTTGCCAGAGATGGCTACACTTGCTTCATAATTGGCCGCTCGTGTGAGCGGGAAATTGGAGTAGGCTATGCGGCGCATCATGATTGCCGACGGTTCCGATGTCGTGCGCAAGGTTGGAAAACGCATCCTGTCGGGACTCGACTACCTCGTGCTCGAGGCGTCCAACTCGCTGGAGGCGCTGGTCCGCTGTGAGGCGGATTTGCCCAACGTAGTGATCGTTGATTCGACTATGGATGGCGCCCTCGAACTGATCGCCAACCTCCGCATGCTGCCGAAGGGCGAGACGGTGCGCATCTTCTACTGCGTCGTCGAGGCCGACCTGAAGAAGATGATGATGGGCAAGCGTGCCGGGGCGGACGACTTTCTGTTGAAGCCGTTCGATCGCAAGATCCTCACGACGGTCTTTGCCAATCTCTCTATCGCCGCCTGATGCGCGGGTTCTCAGCCTAAAGCGGGTCGCGATCCTTCGGAGTCGCTTCCCGCGCTTTAAGTCCTTGTTTTATCGCATGTCGTTTTTCGCAAAACCGCTCCACACTTTTGCGCGACATGCCTTAAACATGCCCTTGGAAACGGCCGCGTTGAGCGGCCGTTTTTGTTCGGCGATGTCTCCGGGCTTTTGCCGCCATCGCGGGTCTGACCGCGTTCGCTGGCTGCCTGCTCGCCCCTGACAGCAAAAAACCCGCCGTTGCGGCGGGTTCGATGCGGGTCTAGCTCGGCTTGCTCAGGCGATCTCGGCGTATTCGCCATCCGGCTCGCGCAGCACGTAGCCGCGGCCCCAGACCGTCTCAATGTAATTCGCGCCGCCGGCGGCATTGGCGAGCTTCTTGCGCAGCTTGCAGATGAAGACGTCGATGATCTTCAGCTCCGGCTCGTCCATACCGCCATAGAGGTGGTTGAGGAACATTTCCTTCGTCAGCGTCGTGCCCTTGCGCAGCGAGAGCAGCTCGAGCATCTGGTATTCCTTGCCGGTCAGGTGGACCCGCTGGCCGCCGACTTCGACGGTCTTGGCGTCGAGGTTGACAATCAACTCGCCGGTCGAGATCACCGACTGTGCATGGCCCTTCGAGCGGCGAACGATGGCATGGATGCGGGCAACCAGTTCGTCCTTGTGGAAGGGTTTGGTCATGTAGTCGTCGGCGCCGAAACCGAGGCCGCGCACCTTGTCCTCGATGCCGGCCATGCCGGAGAGGATCAGGATCGGCGTCTTGACCTTGGCCAGGCGCAGCGTGCGCAGCACTTCGTAGCCCGACATGTCCGGCAGGTTCAGGTCCAGCAGGATGATGTCGTAGTCGTAGAGCTTGCCGAGATCGACACCCTCTTCGCCGAGATCCGTCGTGTAGACATTGAAACTTTCGGATTTGAGCATCAACTCGATGCTCTGCGCTGTCGCGCTGTCGTCTTCAATAAGTAGTACCCGCATTTCCGTCCCCTTTTCCGCCGCTCAAGGTGTCCTGGCCCCTCTACGCGATACGGATCCAGTTGTTGCCTGATTTGGAGGCTGCCACCGAATGGTTAACAAATTCTGATTCACTCTGGCAAGATGGATTGAAGTTGTTAAATAATTTAAGCAGCCCCCTGAATTTACGTAAAAATCTGAGATCGCGTTCCTCACCTGTTTTGTGAGGAAAATGCGCTATCCGACTCTTCCGACTCATGATTATCAGGTGCCCGGCATTTTGGCTGTTGCATTTACCGACCCTTAAATCATGCCACCTATGATTAACGATGCCCGTAAACGAAAGGTTACCAGCGGTAGGGTTTCGTTAAGGTCGCGGAAATTTTTTGTGAACGCCGGCTCGTTTCGCCGGCGCGCGGGCAAAATGTCGGCCTGCTTCGATCTGAGTATCAGGCGAGGCAGGCCTTAAGCGTGTAAGGTTGGCGGCTGATGCTGCCCGCCAGGTGCCGGGGTCTCGCTATCCACGGGAGTATTGCGTATGAAACCACGTGAGAGCCTAGTTCGCCTGAAGGAGTTTCAGGTGAAAGAAAAAAGGCGGCAGTTGAGCCAGTTGCAGATGATGATGTCCGAGTTCGAGCGGATGTCCAAGGAACTGGAGAGTCAGATTGCCATCGAGGAGAAGAAATCCGGTATTTCTGATCCGAGCCACTTTGCCTATCCCACCTTCGCAAAGGCTGCCCGCCAGCGCGCGGACAACCTGCTCGTCTCCATTCGTGAGTTGAAGGTGCAGCAGGATGCGGCCGAAATCGCGTTGGAGGAGGTGGAAGCCGAGTATGCCAAGGCAGCGGCGTTGGAAGAGCGCGACAACGCGGTGCGCCTGCGCGCCTGACGGATACGTCGCACTTCGTGCGCTGCGGCTGCGTGCGGCAATCAACAAGGAGAACCTTTACGGCCGGGTCAAACCGCGCTCGTGAGGGTTCTTCCCGCTTTTCCGGATTTGAAACCCAGGACAGCCTCCGCGCCGCCTTGCCCAGCGCGTCGGCCCGTCAGAGGTTGACGATATCGCTCCATTCAGGGTGGCGCATCGCTTGCGCCCGGAAGAACGGGCAGAGCGGCATGATTTTCCAGCCCCCGGCTCGCGCTTGCTCGACGGCGTGGCGCGCGAGCGCCTGGCCGAGGCCGCGGCCGCGAAGCGCGTCTGGAACGCCGGTGTGGTCGATGATGATCAGTTTCGGCGAGGTGCGCGAATAGGTCATCTCCGCCTCGTGCCCATCGACGCTCACCGAATAGCGACCGTGCGAGCCGTTCTCTGCGCTGCGAATATCCATTCGTTCTTCTCCTGCGGGTCCCGATGTCGGTTCTAGCAGTTCTGGCGCGGATGTCATCCGGCGGCAGGTCGAGACGGCGGGTCCTTGGTGAAGATGCTATGGATGAAGCACCGATTCACCATGAGGCGCGCAATGGCCCTGATCGTTCCGACCCTGCTTGTTCTTTCGGCGCTGTCGCTCGCCTTCGGAATGGTGCTTCCGCTGGTCCTGTTCGAGAAGCTCTACTTTTTCGCCGAGACGCCGTCGCTGCTCGGCATCGTCGCCTCGTTGTGGGCGCAGGGAAACCAGCTGCTCGCCGTGATCGTCGGCCTTCTCTCCATCGTCTTTCCGATTGTGAAACTGATCGGCGTTGCCTTCGAGGCAACCAGCCAGGGCGACGGCAAGCACGATCGGCTGCTCGCCGGCCTGCTTCCGCTGCTTGCCCGTTGGTCGATGATGGACGTGATGCTGGTGGCGCTGGTGATCGTTGCAGCCAAGACCACCGGTATTGCGAGTGCCTTCACCCAGCCCGGTCTGTGGTTTTACGCAGCGTCGGCGGTCATGACCAGCCTGCTGCAGATGCGATTGCGGCCGTACGCAGGCGGCCGCGGGTCGGTTTGACGGAACGCCAACAGGCGTTTCAGTGTCTGTATTGCTGGATGCGGGTCGTGCGCAGGCCGGCGAGGCCGTGATCGTTGATCGAGGACTGCCACGACAGGAATTCCTCGACGGTCAGCGTATAGCGTTCGCAGGCTTCTTCCAGGCTCAACAGGCCGCCGCGGACAGCGGCCACGACTTCAGCCTTCCGGCGGATCACCCAGCGCCGGGTGTTGGCCGGCGGCAGATCGGCGATCGTCAAGGGGCTGCCATCGGGGCCGATGACATACTTCACGCGGGGTCGTATCAATTCGGTCATAGGACTCTCTACTACACACAAGACCATGTGGCCCCACTGTAGTTTGCCACATTTAAAATTTGGCTAAGCCGACCGTAACAATTCGCTAACAAATTGAGCGGTTTCCGCAGATTAGATCTTTGCGTCGAACGGCCGGCGCCGCAATTGCGACGCTCCTCTTCATGTCTAGTTAGGATTGCGTGGAGCCCACGAGATTTAACTATTTTCATCGGCGGATCGCATCTGTTAGGACGGCGCCAGATCAAAGGCGGTGCGTCGGATAGGGCCGCAATCCTCTCACATGTTCCCTTCGGACGGTTGACTGAGGCGTTGTGGATCGGCTGGTTTCGCTTTTGCTTGTGGCAGCGTGGCATGGTTGCGATCAGGACCGACCCATTGGATACGCAAGATGAGAGACCCCGATAAGGCGACGTTGCCGGAATTCCTCACCGGTGCGGCGCTCGAGCGCGTCGGGACGGAGTACGAGGTGCTGCAGTTGATGCGGCGCTGCGCCGGTCATTTCGGCTTTTCCCATTTCCTCGCGGTGCGGTTTCCGGACGCCGAAAGGCGCCGCTTCGCTGAGCGGCTCCTGGTCAGCAACTGGGCTTCCGAATTCGTGCGGAGCTATGACGAACTGGACGTGTTCCACATCAGCCGGCTCGCCGCGGACGTGGCGGCGACGAAGCGGCCCGTGCACGGCGATCAGCGGCTGCTGGGGCCGAAGGACAGGGCGCGGGCAGCAGACGATCGAGCCGCAGAGCTTGCCGCACGTCATGGCCTCGCCAGATCGACTGCGTTCCTGTTGCATTCGACCTCGGGCGAGCCTTTCATCATGTTGTTTTCCGGCACGCGCGCGCCGCTCGAAATCGGCGAGACGGCAGGACTATACTTCGCGGCGGTCCAGTTGTTCGAATGTCTGGAGCCGACCTTCGCGTCCAGCCCCGTATCGCGCGAAAACCTGTCGAGCCGCGAGGTCGAGTGCCTGCGCTGGGCCGCGGCCGGCAAGAGCAGCGACGAGATCGCGATCATCCTTGGCATTTCGTCCTATACCGTCAGCAGCTACTTCAAGACGGCGACAAAGAAACTGGGGGCTGTGAACCGGATGCAGGCCATTGCCTCGGCGATGCGGTTGAAACTGATCTAGCCGGCGGCTGGGCCGCCGCGCCGCCGCATGGCGCACAGGAATGACGCAGAACGGTGCCTTCTCTTGCTCCGGCCGGCACAAGTTTCTATATGTCGGGCCAGCAGCGCCTCGACGTACTGGATACGGGCGAATTGCCGTTGGCCGATGCATGTGCCCGTTGTTGGAGCGCACAGGCTTGGTGGCGGCGGGATGCAGACAAGCAAATACATGATGCGCGTCGCGCTGCCCGTGATGCAGCGGGGCTTTGCCGCCTATGGAAAACCAACGGATGGATGCCGTGAACAGTCTTGATTTCGACAGGAAGCCGGAAGATACGCGCGTTGTCGTCGCCATGTCCGGCGGCGTGGATTCGTCGGTGGTCGCGGGGCTCTTGAAACGCGAAGGCTACGACGTTCTCGGCATCACGCTGCAGCTTTACGACCATGGCGCCGCCGTGCACCGCGCCGGGTCCTGCTGCGCCGGCCAGGACATCGACGATGCCCGCCGCGTCTGCGAGACGCTCGGCATTCCGCACTACGTGCTCGACTACGAGAAGCGGTTTCGCGAAACCGTGATCAATCCGTTCGCCGAGAGCTACATCGCCGGCGAGACGCCGATTCCGTGCGTTGCCTGCAACCAGACCGTCAAGTTTGCCGATCTGCTGGCGACCGCAAAGGAGCTCGGCGCCGACGCGCTTGCGACCGGCCACTACATCCGCTCGCGGCCGAACCCCACGCCGGCGGACCCCGGCCGGCGGGCGCTGTATCGCCCGGTCGACGCCGAGCGCGACCAGAGCTACTTCCTGTTTGCCACCACCCAGGAGCAGATCGACTACCTGCGCTTTCCGCTCGGCCACCTGTCCAAGGCCGAGACGCGCGCGCTTGCCGAGGAGATGGGGCTTGTCGTTGCCAAGAAGGCCGACAGCCAGGACATCTGCTTCGTGCCGCAGGGGAAGTATTCCGACATCGTGTCCAAGCTGAAGCCGAATGCGGCGCTGGCCGGCGACATCGTCCACATCGACGGCCGCGTGCTCGGCCGGCACGAGGGCATCCTGCACTACACGATCGGCCAGCGGCGCGGCATCGGCGTCGCCACCGGCGAGCCGCTCTATGTCGTCTATCTCGACGCGCGCTCGCGCCGCGTCATCGTCGGGCCGAAGGAGGCGCTGGAGACGCGCCGGCTCTATCTGCGCGACGTCAACTGGCTCGGCGACGGCGACATCGCCGAGGCAGCGGCCAGGGGTTTTGCCTGCTTTGCCAAGGTGCGGTCGACGCGCCCGCCGCGCCCGGCGATGCTGCACGCCGACGATAACGGCCTCTACGTCGAGCTTGCCGAGGGCGAGGCGGGTGTGGCGCCGGGGCAGGCCTGTGCGCTCTACTCGGGCGAAGGCGAGGACGCGCGCGTCTTTGGCGGGGGCTTCATCGCCCGCTCCGAGCGCGAGGCAGCCGCGGAGGCGGCGCTGAAGCGCATTCTCGCCGTGCAGGCCGCGGCCTGAAGAGGCGAATTCACAAGCCTTTGCGCGAACGCGCATTTTTGCCGGAAACGGCGCTTGACACCCTGGGGAAGGGCACCTTATAAGCCGCCCGTCCCGAACGGAAAACGACGCGATCGTTTGACCGTTTCGCTCGGCGGCGGAGTAGCTCAGTAGGTTAGAGCAGAGGAATCATAATCCTTGTGTCGGGGGTTCGAATCCCTCCTCCGCTACCAACGATATAATCCCCAGCCGCGATTGGCCGATGGCCGACACGCGCTGGCAATGTTCCGGACGCTTTCAGTGTAGCCCGCCGCGAATTTCCGGAATTTTGACAGCAGAAACTGGAAAAATAAAAATTCCGGATCGGCTGTCAA